>CAZXML010000003.1:0-97246 GCA_964641245.1 uncultured Gammaproteobacteria bacterium
CGGGTCCCCGTCTATTCCTTTGAGTTTTAGCCTTGCGGCCGTACTCCCCAGGCGGCATACTTAATGTGTTAACTTTTTTAAGCGACACTGACAGGGTCGATACTGCCAATATCTAGTATGCATCGTTTAGGGCGTGGACTACCAGGGTATCTAATCCTGTTCGCTCCCCACGCTTTCGTCCATGAATGTCAGGAATGTACCAGTAAGCTGCCTTCGCCTTTGGTGTTCTTGCAGATATCAACGCTTATTACGACTACACCTGCAATTCCGCTTACCTCTTCCATCCTCTAGCTTGGTAGTTTAAAAGGCCATCTCAATGTTAAGCACTGAGTTTTAACCCCTTACCCGCCAAACCATCTGCGGACGCTTTACGCCCAATAAATCCGGATAACACTTGAGGTCTCTGTATTACCGCTGCTGCTGGCACAGAGTTAGCAACCTCTTATTCTTGGGGTACCGTCACAAATTCTTCCCCCATAAAAGTAGTTTACGACCCGAAGGCCTTCATCCTACACGCGGCGTCGCTCCATCAGGCTTTCGCCCATTGTGGAATATTCTTGACTGCAGCCTTCCGTAGAAGTCTGGGCAGTGTCTCAGTCCCAGTGAGGCAGGTCACGCTCTCACGCCTGCTACTGATCGAAGCCTTGGTGGGCCATTACCCCGCCAACTAGCTAATCAGACATAGGCCCCTCTCTGAGTGTCTTGCGACTTTAAATGCATGAACTTAAGTTCTCGCATTACCATCGAGTATTAATTCTCCTTTCGGAGAGCTATCCTCGTCTCAGAGGTAGGTTACCAGTGTGTTACTCACCCGTTTGCCACTTAAGTAGCTCATAGCACTGAATTCTCAATTGTCATCCTGAGCAAAGCGAAGGATCTCTGTCTTGTTGGAGAGGGATTCTTCACTTTGTTCAGAATGACAGCGTTGAGTGCTCGGTGCTACAAGCCACCTTCGTACGACTTGCATGCCTTAAACACGCCGCCAGCGTTCATCCTGAGCTAGGATCAAACTCTTAAAAAGAGTTTAATTTTTGTTCAATCTGAACAAGTTATCATTTGTCCCGATTTTGATTCACATCAAAATCGCGGATGCTCGATTTTACCGAAGTAAAATCGGCAGATTTATTTATTATTTATACTCGAAATAACTCGAGTTTTTTAGAATAGACTTGGGTACTCTTACTATTAACCGAAGTTAATTTCAGAGTGTGGTCTTTGTCACATTTATGTTGTCAATGTACTTTTCTTTCTGTTGTTTGTCATCCTGAATGTAATGAAGGATCTCTGTCATAATTCGCCGAACGGACAGAGATTCTTCGCTTCACTCAGAATGACAAGTGTGCGAGAAAGAAAAAAGAGAAACCTGATTTCAAGTTGCTCTTTTCTCTTTCCAGTATCCACATGTCATCCTGAACTTGTTTCAGGATCCGTCGTCAGATGCTGAAATATAGTTAAAACATATTTGCTTCGCTCGCTCGTAATAGTAAACTAATTTACTATTATCTCACTTGACTTGCAAATAAATTCAGCATGACAATTAACGGGACTTAGAAAAACCATTTGATTTTTAGAGGTGCTTTGTCCCGATTTTGCTTTCGAGCAAAATCGCGGATGCTCGATTTTACCGAAGTAAAATCGGCATTTGCTTTAGGTTGGTTGTATTAATGTTTTTAGCTTTTACATATTATCACATGCCCAAAAATCCGTCAAGGGGGTAGATTGTGCGTAGATTGGGGATAAAAACGATAGGTAAATTACGCTTGACCAACAGTAAACTAGGCGGTAAGATATAGTCATATTTATAATTAATAAGCGCCTTATTTAAAGGGCTGGCACACGGCGTGATTTCACTAAATTATATGACAAGAGTTACAGAAAATGGTTTTGTGTTTCCTCCGGCTGAAACGGAAATAAAAGAGGTGTTAATTTTAGAAACAAAATCCTTGGCGCAAAATGCGGCCGAGGAACACCAAACAGATACAAGTCATGTGCTGACTTATCGCCCTAAAGAATTTATGTGCAAAGAGGAAGGCTGTGGTAAAGCTTGGAGATGGAATAAAGAAGAATAAAATTAAAAAATCCCGATTTTAATCGGGATTTTTTAATTACTGTGGTTTTTTCTCCACTCTTCTATTTTTTTATGGTCTCCGGATAATAAAACTTCCGGCACTTTTAATTTTTTTCTTTTTATTACAATAACCTCCGGGCGGGTATAGTGCGGATATTCAATAAATTTTGTTAGCTGTTCTTGACCCATTACTCCCGCATCATTAAATGATTCATCTTTTAGTGATTCCTGTTTGCCGATAGCGCCAGGCAGTAAACGCGACACCGCTTCCATCACCACCATAGCCGGTACCTCACCGCCGAACAAAACATAATCGCCGATAGAAATTTCTTCATCGGCAACTTCGGTCATCACGCGTTCGTCTATGCCTTCATAGCGGCCGCAAATCATTATTAGCCGGTCTAATTTTGACCAATTGCGCGCCATCTCTTGCGTGAACTTTTTTCCTTTGGGATTAAAGACAATTACCTTAATTTTTCTGGTATTTTTAATCCTTGACTTTATTTTTTTAACCGCCTTATAAATTGGCGAGAATAATAAAACCATTCCCGCTCCCCCACCATACGGCCGACCGTCTACGGTCCCCCGCGCGTCGTCGGCGTAATCACGCAAATTATGGGTCTTAATGGAAATCAATTTCTTTTTTTGCGCGCGCGAAATCAGGGCTTCATTTTTAAAGCTCTCAAAAAAAGTGGGGAAGATTGTAAGAATATCGAATTTCACAGCGTAACTATACAATATATTATTAGAAAAAGAAAGACCCGCCACTTGCGCGACAGGTCTCGAAGTTTGAGGTTATCCGGAAAATTCCGGCTTCACCTACATGTTGTTGTCCCGCCAGGCGAGGTATGCCAGAACTTCTTTGGCGTTGAACATCTCGCCGTATTCCGGCGCGCGATACTTCTCCATGCGAACGAGCTCGTTGGCGACAAGTCCGGCACGGGTGTTCTGCAGAGTGCCTTGTGAATGCCGGACAAACCGCATCCACGAAAGCGGTTCTCCGGCAATCGCATAGACGTGACGCATCCTCCCTTGCTGTTCCATAACGCTCACCACCGTTGTGAACGCTCGCAACAAGTGGAAGGCCGGCGCGACGATGGCAATGTCGCCCGACAGATTGGCACAGTAGCCGTCAAGCGCCTCCGCCTCCGACCGCGTGTTCACGTTTCCTTCCACGCGGATGGGCACGATTGGAACGCTCCTCATGTCAAACCCCCATCCACACAGGCGTTCCACAGAGTGCTCGAATCCGGCGTAACCATTCGCAATCGGCCCCTTGCAGATGCCGATCTGGCGCGTGGCCCGGTCGCGAACGAGTTCCACCACCTTACGGAAAGTGCTGTCCTCGTTGTCGGTTGTCTCGCCAAAAGCGTAGACGATGCCGAACTTCCCACGGATTGGATCCCGGTAGTCCGAAAACACCCGGGGCATCAGCAGAAAGAAATCTTCCAATTCAGATGCCGAGAGACCGGTCAGCCTGCCCTTTTCCATGACTACCTCCTTGTTGTGGTTGTGTGCTCGAGAAAGAACGGTTAAATATACCATGTCCCCGCCTTTTTGTCAATGACCATAAACAAAACCACCCCGATTGCTCAGAGTGGCTTTTATAATCTGTATAAATCCTCGTCGTAAAATCTGTCTAAATCTGTGTCTTAGAGTCCAAGATTGTCTACAGCGCTGGTGTCTATCATGGTGTTTTCCATCACCGGGCTGTTGGCCATCTGAACTGGGCGAGGTGCTCTGCCGCCGACCGGCTCATTGATCTTTAGGTTAACGCGGGCATTGTGCTTGGCGCCAACGATCTTGAGCAAGGTGCGCATAGAGCGGGCGGTTTGACCTTCTCTGCCAATCACATAACCCATATCGGTTGGATTGACGTCTAAAGTAATCAAAACTCCTCTTTCGTCTATTGTGCGTACTGTTTTTACGTCGTCCGGATTGTTGACAATCGCTCTCACGAGTGTCTCTATAAACTGTTGATCAGCTTCCATATATATTTCATTTCAATAATTTTTCTTCGCAGACTGTCGACCTATCAAATTACCAGTACTGCTTGTTACAAACAATGATATCAAATCCTGAAAATCAAGTCAATTAGACTTTTGGTTCTTCCGGCGCAACTACGACTGGAGCTTCTTTTGGCGCGGCTGCTTTAGTTTTTTCAGCTATCTTAACAGCGCGTTCTTTGGAAATATAAACTGATTTCTTTGTTTTTTCACCGCTGATTATGCCGGCCTTCAAAAACAAATTGTGCACTGTGTTGGAAGTCTGGGCGCCTTTTTCCAACCAGTATTTAATACGTTCTACATTTGGAAGTAAACCGCCTTCTTTTACGTGCGGATTAAAACTGCCCAAAATTTCTAAATTTCTGCCTTGAGTATCTCTGGCCTTTTCCGAAATCACCAAACGATAAGTTGGCGTGTTTGTTTTTCCCATTCTTTGTAGGCGGATAGTTAACATAGGATAATTTATGATTTTAGATTTATAATTGTAATGAAGTGAGAGAAAAGGTCGCTTGCGAACTTTTCCGAGCGAATTGCAAATATATCTTAAATATAATTTATGATTTTTAACTGTCATCCTGAGTGCAACGAAGGATCTCTGTCCGTTTGACGATTGAGACAGAGATTCTTCACTTCGTTCAGAATGACAATGACAAAGTGACGAATTTGAGAGCCCGCTAAATATACTATACCTAGGCTGTTTTGTCAACAGCGGGGGTTTCGAACTTCGGCACCTCTTCCAACTTTACGCTTAATAACCTGGAAATACCGTCATTGTTCATTACCACACCATACAACGCATCGGCCGCGTGCATGGTTACGCGATTGTGAGTAATAATTATAAATTGGGATTGCGAAGACAGCTCGGCCACGATTTCGGCAAAACGGCGGGTATTGGCTTCGTCCAAGGCCGCTTCCACTTCGTCTAACACCACAAACGGCGACGGGTTGTAACTTAAAATCGCGCAAATCAAGGCAATGGAAGCAAGTGTGCGTTCACCGCCGGAAAGGGTGTTGATATTTTTAATTTTCTTGCCCGGAGGATTTATAGAAATATCTATGCCGGTTAAAATCTTTTCTTTATTTTTTTGTTTCTCCTCCACAACTTCACCATCTTCATCATCTTCACCATCTGATTCACCGTAAATTTCCATAATGTCGCCGGTACCGCCACCGAATAATATTTTTACGTAGCGATCAAATTCTTTTCTTATTTTTTTAAAAGCGGCCGAGCGTTTTTTCTTCATGATGTCATCCATTTCCAAAATCATTTTTTCCAAATCGGCCATGGCCGCGCGCAAGTCGGCAATTTGTTCCGACAGAAAATCAAACCTTTCCTTGGTTTGCGCGTGTTCCGCCACCACTTCTGTATCAATACCGCCAATCAAACTAAGCTGGTATTTTAATTTCTGAATTTCGCTCATCAGCTCCATTACTTTATCCAAACTTACCACCGGCGGTTTGCGTTCCAGAATCGCCTCTACCGTAGAATTTAATTCCGCCCGAATTTCTTCCGAGAAAGAGCTTTGTTTTGTTTCCAATTTTGCCGCCTGAATTTTTAAATCATTTCTTTTGCCCAAAATGTCGTTTACCACGTTTTGTTTTCTCTGCATTGTTTCCTGCAAAGAAAAAGCCTTAAGGAGTTTTGTTTTGGAATTGGCCGCCTCTCTTTTTGATTCCAATTCCAATACTTTTTCTTTGGTGCTTTCATAGCGTCCGTCCAACTCTATAATTTTTTCTTTTTCCAAGTTAATCTGCCCCTGATATTCGGCCAATCTGTCTTTGCTCCAGGATAAATGGCTGGAGAATTTAAGAGCGTCTTTTTTAATTTGTTTATATCCGCCTTTCATGACACCGCTTTTTTCCACCAAATCTCCGGCCAGAGTTACCATGCGCGCTTTGCCAATGCCTATTTTTTGGGCTGCGGCCAAATTTTCTACCACCACGGTTTGCCCAAACACAAAAGAAAAAATATTAGAAAATTTATCATCGTGTTTTACAATATCGGCGGCCAAGCCCACCACTCCCGACTGTTTTAAAACATCGGCCAAGTTTTCTGCCGGACGGGGAGAAATTTTATTCAAAGGCAAAAAAGTGGCAAAGCCTAAACGATTGTTCCGCAAAAATTCAATGGCCGATTTGGCAACTTCATCGCTGGCCACCACCAACGCCGACAAATAAGAACCGGCCGCCGTTTCCAGCGCGGTCTGATATTTTTCTTCCACCTCGCCCAATTCGGCCACCAGTCCGTGCACTACGCCAAACTTTTCCTTATTTTCCAAAACTGCCTGCGCGGCAAACAACCCACTCACCTGGCGATAATTTTGTTCGGACTGGTCCTGGAAAATTTGTTTTTCCAACGAAAATATTTTTAATTGCGCGCTGGTTTTATCTTTGGAAATTTGCTCCAGCACCCTTCTTTGCTCGCTAATAATCTGACCCACGCTGTCTTGCGCTTTGTTGTCCGTTTCATCCTTGGCCGAATCGCGCGCCAAAGCTGACAACTCCGCCTGTATTTCTTCCAATTCTTTAAACGCCTGGCGATAACTTGTTTCCACGCCGGCCAGCACCAAATTCAATCCGTCCAATTCGGATTTGTTTGCTAAATAAATGGATGCGTAATATTGTTCCTGATTTTCCCGTAATTTTAATTCCACTTCCTGGCGCTGTTCCAATTTTTTTACCTGCCGCGCCAAAATTTTTAAACGCGGTTCAACTTCCAGCACCAGCCGTTCGGCCTGCGTTACATTTTCTACGGTGCGCGTAAGTTTAAGTTGTGCCTGATGTTGTTTGATTTGAAATTCTTTTATGCCCGATGCTTCATCCAAAAAATCTTTTCGTTCGGCCGGGCTAACGGTGAGCAGTCGGTCAATCATACCCTGCCCCACTACGCTATATGAATGCTGGGCAAATTGCGCTTGCGCTAAAAGTAAATGCACATCCATTAAACGCACCTGATTATTATTTATTAAATATTCACCTTCGCCGGAACGATACAGCCGGCGCGACACAGTCAGCTCCGGATAATCGGACATTATTTTACCGTCGGAATTATCCAATACCATCGTCACTTCGGCCGCGCTTAACTGCCCCTTGGTAGTTGAACCGCTAAAAATTACATCTTCATTTTTTTTCCCGCGTAAAGTTTTTAAACTCTGCTCTCCCATTACCCACCGAATCGCATCGGCCACATTAGATTTACCCGAACCATTCGGCCCCACCACAGCCGTAATGCTATAGCGATTATTTTTATACGCCAAAAAATCCAAAACCGTTTTTTCGGCAAAGGATTTAAACCCCTTTATCTCTAGGCGTTTTAGGTGCATATTTGGACTTCAGACTTCGGACTACAGACTACGGACTTCAGTCAATTGTCATCCCGAGCGTAGCCGAGGGATCCCTTTTACCTAATTATTGTAAATATTATAGTCTGTTCCGGATTATTATATGGTGTAAGGGATTCCTCCACTTCGGTCGGAGTGACACAATGTAAATTCCACTTCATAATACCACAAACCACAAATTTTTCAAAATAAAAAACCGCTGGGCGAACCATGCGGCGCAGAAGAAAGTACTGACACTATTTACAGCAAACGACGCAGTACAAGGCAACGCTTGTCAAGGCGACCGTAAAGCGTTCCCCAACTCCACTTGCCACATTGCATGTGGAAACAACAAATACCGCCCGATGACGCAGAACGCACATTCGAAAACAAATTATATCGCTCCAATCTTTTTGGAAACATATGACGACGCTCAGAGAGGAATTTTGTGTCCTCCTCGCCGATAGCCCCGCCGTTCTCCCTATCTGTGCGTTTAAACATGGTGTCGCGTGACACCGTCTTCTCACGTTCACCAAGAAACCCGCCAACGGCCTCATAGCGACGGCCATCAACCTCGAACTTGATTCTAATATCCTTGCGGGCCATTGTGGCCTCCTTTCTTATCACCTAAGGTATAATACAAAGTGGTATTTGTCCATATCAAATCATCGTCTGAGGAGAAGATTGAGATGAGGTCTGTTTAGTCGGAATGACACAATGTAAATTCCACTTCATAATATCACAAACTACGATTTTTACAAAATTAAAAAACCGCTGGGCGAACCATACGGCTTGGACGAAAGGACGTTGATTTTAAGCGCTACTCGCTTACGGCAGACGGCGCACGACGAGGTCGTTGATGCCATAGTGCCAGCGGAGACAGTCCCAGTTCTGATACCACCCACGGCAGCGACTGTTGTGAACAAAGGTGAAGTACGAAACGCGCTGCAAGTCGCTAGGGCAATGTTTGCCGGTGACGAGGCGGTAACCTTCCATGCAATCCCTCGAGAGGATCTGGTCGCGATGCTCTGAAAGGAAAACCTCATCCTTGTCGCCGATGGCCCCGCCGTTCTCCTCGGCGGTGCGCTTGAGCATCTCGTAGCCGTTCACTCCCGACGGCTCGTTTTCGTCCAAGAACCCGACCGCTTCGTAGCGGCGACCTTCGATTTCGAACTGAATCCTGATGTCCTTGTGGGCCATTACCGGCCTCCTTTCTTGATTGCCCGCTCCATTGCGAAACAACGCATTATCATAACTTAAAAACCAACATTTGTCAATGGCCTGTTGACATCCCCACATAATAAGGATACAATGGCTCGTTATATCTAAATAACCAAAATGCACCGAGCTGCCCAGCAAATTCATAATCATATAAAAGGCGCTACTAACCTGGCGCTGGTTTCGCATCCCAATCCGGACGGCGATACTTTGGGCGCGGCAGTGGCTTTTGCCGAATACCTGCAAACATTGGGGAAAAGCGTGAAGATTTTTTGCGTCACTCCGGTACCGGAGAAATTCAACTTTCTTGGTAATATCCACCTGATAAGCGATGACCCGAATGTTTTTCTTGGGCTTGACGCCATTGCCGTGTTGGACTGCGGAGACCTGCGTTATGCGGGCGTGAACGAAATTCTAAAAGACAACCTGGCCACAATTATAAACATAGACCATCATGCCACCAACCAAAAATACGGACACTTAAATATGGTAATGCCGGATGCGTCTTCTACCACTCAAGTTATTTATGATTTCTTTAAAATAAATAATATCCGTATTACCCCTACCATGGCCACGGCCCTTTTGACCGGACTGATAACAGACACCGACAATTTTTCCAACTCAGCTACTTCTTATACTTCACTCACCGCCTCCAGCGAGCTGCTTCGTTTAGGCGCCAACTGGACAATCATCCATCATTCACTGGTGCAAAATAAATCTATTGCCATACTAAAATTGTGGGGATTAATTTTGAGCAGACTAACCAAAAAGGTAGACTCCGATTTGGCTTACACTTATTTGACTATAAAAGATTTAGAGCAATATGGAATAGACGATGATGATGTGGAAGGAATATCAAATTTCTTAAACAAACTGAACGGCGCCAAAATATCCCTCTTTATAAAAGAAACGGCGGATGGTAAACTTAAAGGAAGTTTTAGAACAACCGACGATGAGACAGATGTCTCGGCCCTGGCCAAAAAATTTGGCGGCGGCGGACACAAAAAAGCGGCCGGGTTTACGACGGTCGGCACGATAGACGGGGTTGTAAATAAGATAACCGCTATGATAGAATGATAAATGATAATGCTGTATTGTCATTCTGAACGAAGTGAAGAATCTCTGTCTCAATCGCCAAACGGACAGAGATCCTTCGTTGCACTCAGGATGACAATGAAATAATCTAAATTATAAATCATAAAATATGACGGACAAAATTACATCACAATATCTGATTCCAACCGTTATCGAAAAAACCAGCTCCGGCGAACGCGCTTATGATATTTATTCGCGTTTGCTTCAGGATAGAATTATATTTTTGGGCACCGGCATAGACGACAATGTGGCCAATGTTATTATCGCCCAATTGCTTTTTTTGGAAAACCAAAATCCGGAAAAAGATATTAAATTATACATAAATTCTCCGGGCGGATCGGTAACATCTGGCATGGCCATTTACGACACTATGCAATACATAAAACCGGATGTCAGCACTATTTGTATTGGCATGGCGGCCAGTATGGGCGCTTTTTTACTCGCGGCCGGCGCCGACGGCAAACGCTTTGCTCTACCTAACGCGGAAATTATGATTCACCAGGTAATGGGCGGAATGGAAGGTCAGGCCAGCGACATCAAAATCCGGGCCGAACGCATCTTAAAAATAAAAGAAAGTCTAAACCAAATTCTGGCCAAACATACAGGCAAGGCCTTGGCCCAGGTAGAAAAAGACACGGACCGTGATTACTTTATGAATGCCGGCGAGGCCTTAAAATACGGTATTATAGACAAGGTAATTTCTAAGCAGTAATCCAACTATAATCCACCACATTTGTCATCCTGAATGCAATGAAGGATCTCTGTCTAGTTCGTTCGAAAATAACAAGACAGAGATCCTTCGCTATGCTCAGGATGACATTTTTTTTAAAGTTTTTTGCTTTATCTTAGCCAAAATTTGCCATTTATCCCCTACCGTCTATTGACAAAACTTGGATATTATGGTATATTTATACGTTGCCTACAATGATAGATAAATCAAATCAGATAGTTATCGGGCAATAACACGTATTCACAAACTTTTAAATGGGTCCGGGTAGTGCATGGTAGAGATCGAACTTGTCAGCTAGTGTGCATCAACCCGTATCCACGACAAGCATGGAGGTGTGTTAGAGGGACCAACTGGCTTCGGCTCGTTTTCTTCTTTAACACATCTTCTTGGGTGCGGTTTTAGGGGGAGGTTCTACTTCCCTCAATATATATAACCCAGGCCTCGACGTAAGTCGGGGCCTGGTTTGTTATTCAACCGAAATTGACGGTGTTGAAGTAGAACCGGTCATACAAATTTTTGGCAAAGGCCGGTAGTAACTGTCAAAAACCCGTTCAATCTTTTCACTGGAAGAAGTAAACCTGGTGTAAGTAAATGAAGCCACTGCTCCGCGGAAGGCATTCTGACAGGTACGCTGTCCGGCTTTTAAAGTAGGCGAAACAGGCGCAATAATCTCTTGAGTTTCTCCGGCCGGTATCCATTTACTGACAACGGGATGGGTGTAACTTCCTTTACGTCCGTCATTTTTACCCCACAGCGTAAAAACCAGCTGTTGCTTAACATAATCTACGGATGTTTGTAAAAGCAAGTATCCACTGGTGTCATTTACAAATTTAAAATCTACATTTGGTTCATAAAGAGTGGCGTCGGTTCCGGGATTTCCGTTTACCGGATCCGCGTAATAACTTACCACCAGCGAATGATTGCGGCGTTCGCTAATCGGCATGCCGGTATTCATAGCCATTCTAAATAATGTAGTACCGATTTGGCACATGCCTCCGCCCACTTCCGGTAAAATCTTACTGCCTTTAATTACCATTTCCGGCAAAAAACCGTTTTCTGTTGTGTATGGACCGGCATATTTATTGGCCGAGAATTCTTCTCCGGGTTTAATCAAAATTCCATCCAACCGCTTTACGGCATTGGCTATATTTTTTATTCTGTTGGTGTGGCTGTCTTTAAATGTGGAATAGCCCATCCCCATAACTTCCATAGAACCCAAATCATTGGGATCGGACATTTCTACGGTTGGTTTAATTACATCTACCGAAACAGTTACAGTCTTGGCAACTTTGGCCTGATTATAACTTCGTTCCCGGAATAAAGAGTCCAAATCATTGTAGGTTTTTTCCGCGTTTAAATTTACACCGGACTGGCTTCCTCTGAATTCTTTTATTTTTCCGTCCGCCATTACATAATGAGTATTTTGCACCGACAAATCAATATATGGCCGGATTGTTTCCAGATAGGCGGTCACTTTTTCTTTGCTAAGAGCTAAAATCGGCTCCCCTTTTTCCCGTTTTATTTCCAGCCATTCCTTATAAACATCGGGGCCGATACTCCAGTCGCGCCTAACTTGCGTTTGTGAATCAATGTAATTTAAATTTAAATCTCCATAATTTAGCACCTCGGCTAATTTAGCGGTAACCGGCCCGAGTTCTGATACCACCACATCCGGCTTGAAATCTTTTTTAATAACTTCAATTTTATCCAAAGACATTGTGGACAAGCGGGATTGAATATCGGCTTTTAGGCGGTCATAATCAAAAATAAAACCAACATCCTCCGGTATGACGGAATATGATAAAGGAACCAGATTATCTATTTTTATTCCGGCGTTATGAGGCCGGGAACTTAAAGTGGATAAATAATTTTCCAAACCAACAACAAATCTTTCTTCAATTACCACATCAGCGGCCTCCTGCCGGCGGGAAATAAAACGATAGTACAACGGCTGCCAAATGTTTTGCCAAAATTTACCGGCGCGCCCGGCGCTCATTAATTTTGCGGCAGAACTGTCGCTGGCCAGACGGACCATTTCCACGGAACTGTCATCGGCGGAAAGAACATTAAACTTAAATTGTTGCGGGGCATCATCTTTATTATAGAAAAGATCCAAACTTTCCTTGGCCATGCGGTTGTTAAAGTTTTCAATAAAATCTTTGACTTCCGGTTCGGTCATGCCGCCCAGGGAATGCTGGCCGACATAAACGCCCGGAAATATCCTGCCGTTATAAAATGCATTATAAGACCACGCGCCAAAAACAAATAAAGCTAAAGTTAAAAAAATTGAACCCGCTATAATAAGGTTTTTCTTCCAACAACTCTCACACTTAACCGGCGCGATTTTTTTTAGAGGGTCGTACATACTAATCTTCAATCACCATGATTGGAATGTTGTTATTCTGACCGGCTTTGGGAAGACGGATTGTTAGCACACCGTTTTTGTATTGCGCCTGAACCATTTCCGCCTTTACATCCACCGGCAAAACAATGCTCCGGGAAAATTTACCCCAATAACATTCCTGATAGAAATGTTCGGAGGATGGATCTATGGGTGATTTTCTTTCTCCGCGGATAGTTAGCAAGTCGTTGTGCAAATGCAGTTCTACGGATTCAGGCAATGTTCCGGCCATGGCCGCCATTACAATCAGCTCATCCGGCGTTTGCGCTACATCTACCGCCAATTGCCCCTCGGTTTCATGCTCGCCTTCCTGATTTTTTAAGGATGAAAACAAAGAAAAACCCGCATCGTCGCCGGATGCGTCTAGAGGTAAAGAAAAACTTTTTGTTCGCTCGTACATAGACAAAAAACCAACTGTTCATTGATATTATACCACAATAAATGCCAAACATGAAGACTAGATGACCTTCAAAACATTCCACCAATTTTCGATATATTCGGCCCGGCGGTTTTGATATTTTAGGTAGTAGGCGTGTTCCCAAACATCTAAACAAAATATCGGCTCATGACCAAGAGTTAACGGAGAATCCTGGTTTGGTAAGGAGTAAATTTTTAATTCTTTGTTTTCGTCTCGTACCAGCCAAGCCCAGCCACTACCGAAACGTCCCATAGCCGCTTTGGCAAAACTGGTTTTAAAATCTTCAACGGAGGTAAAGCCTTTGTTAATTTCCGCAACTAAAGCATTATCTGTTTGTTTTTCCGGGCCCATGCATTTCCAAAAAAAGGCGTGATTAACAAAACCGCCACCGTGATTTTTTAGCACTTTTCTGTCCTCGTCGTTAACTTCCAGTTTGTCTATGTTTATTAAAATATCCTCGGCCAAATCAAACTTCAATTGCGGATTCGTTTCCAGCACGCTGTTAAATTTATCCAGATAGGCCTGGTGGTGTTTGCTATGGTGTATTTCCATTGTTTTGGCGTCTATGTACGGTTCTAATGCGTCGTACGCGTATTCCAATTTTGGTAATTCAAATTTCATAACAATATGATTATTGTCATCCTGAACGCAGTGAAGGATCTCTGTCTGTTGATTTTCGCGAATTGGACAGAGATTCTTCGCTTTGCTCAGAATGACAATGGTTGTGACTTAAAATTAATTCTAGCAAATTTATTTTAACATTTTTTGACAAACAGGACAATAGTGCGAACTGCGGCCGGCGGTTTTATTTTTTGTTATAATCCCCTTTTTACAGCGCAGGCATTTTTCTCCGTCCCGTTGATACACCCGCAGATAATCGGAAAAATTTCCTTTACCGCCGTGCGCGTTCAGATAATCGCGAAATGTTGTTCCTTTGTGTTTTATAGCCTTTGTTAAAATTGATTCGCATGCGGCAAAAACTTTTTTTATAACCGCATCGCCCATTTTTGCCACCGGCTGATCCGGACGCACACGGGCTTCAAAACAAATTTCATCGGCATAAATATTACCAATTCCGGCTATCAGCGCCTGATTTAGCAATATAGACTTTAAGGAAGTTTTTCTTTTATCCAGAACTTTTTTAAAATTCGCCAAAGTAAAATTTTTCGTCAATGGTTCAATACCGTATTTAGCCACAATTTTTTCTTTTTCATTTTCGCCGACAACCTTTAGATAGCCGAATTTACGCATGTCATTAAAATATAGCTGCGAGCCGTCATTAAACTTCCAGATTACCCGCGTATATTTTGCCACCGCCATGAGGCGGGGTCCCGCCGTGGCGGTGATAGGCAAATCATTTTCTTTAAATATGGGTAGATTATGTCCGCCTTCAATGATTTGATGTCCGTGGCGGTAAATTAATTGGCCCGTCATTTTAAGATGCACCAGTAAAAAATTCCCGTCCGACAAATCCAACATCATTAATTTACCAATGCGCTCAATCTGTTTTATTTTTTTATTTAGTAAGACTTTTTTAAATGTTTCCGCAGAACCTATAACTGGCGATTTATTTATTACATCCACGTCAATAATTTTTTTTCCGACCAGAACTTTAATCAAATCACGTTTTATTGTTTCCACTTCCGGCAACTCTGGCATATTACTTCCACTCCTTTCCTTGACGAGGCAGAAGATTTTCGGACTGTAACGGCTCGGCCATTACTTCTTTAACCAATCGTTCCATTCGCCCGCCTTGCGACCCTTTGGCCAAAACCACATCACCTTCTTTTAATTTTTCCTGAAGGAACCTGCCGGCTTCTTTACTGTTGGCAAATGAGGCAATTCTGTGTTCGTCTAGTCCGGCTTCTTTAGCGGCTTGAGCAATATATTTGGCCGCTTCGCCCACGGTAATTAAATTATCTATTCCCAGTTCGGCTACTTTAAAACCAAGTTCGCGATGAGCGTTTTCTGTTTCCGAACCCAGCTCCAGCATATCTCCTAAAGCGGCATAACGCTCTGATCCATCTGTTATAACCACCTGTGCCAGCGCCTCGACTGCTGCTTTGGCGGCCTCCGGGCTGGAATTATATGTATCGTCAATAATTAAAGTATTTTTAATTCCGGGAATCAAGCGCATGCGACCGGGCATTCCTTCCAATTTACTTAAAGCCTGCGCGCCATCTACCAGATTTACGCCAAATATTGTTCCCGCCGCCAAACCGGCTAAAGCTGCCGAGATTGCGGATTTAGCGATAACTCCCGGCAAGAAAACCGGCACCACACTGCCCTTGTATAACACTTTAAAATTTAATCCCGTTGGCCAGCCGGTCTGTTCATCCTTCAATACATTAACATCAGTCGCCCGCAAATCCGCCCCTTCTTTAAAACCATAAGTAACCACTTCGGCCTTGGTGGTGGCGGCGTTTTGCATTACCAGTTCGTTGTCAAAATTCAAAACCGCAAAACCATCCCGCCTTAAATGAGAAATTATAATTCTTTTTTCCTGGGCTATTTTTTTAAGAGTCTTAAAAAATTCGGTGTGCGCGTGCGAAATAAATGTCAGCACGCCAACCTTGCAGGGGGCAAAATTGGTCAGATATTCGATATCGCCCGGTTTGTCGGCGCCCATTTCCAAAACCAAAATTTCCGGAAAGTTTTTATCCCGTTTAAAAATCAGTTTTTTGGCTTTGAGTAATACCGCCATCCACCCCAAAACGGATTTACCGGGAGTTTTTTCCACGCCGATAATCGAAAGCGGCAAACCGATTTCGTTATTATAATTTTTGGTACTACAGCGGACGGTAAACTTATTTTGCAGCACAGCGGCGATTGCTTCTTTGGCCGAAGTTTTCCCCACCGAACCGGTAATACCAATAACATCCGGCTTATATTTATCCAGAATTTTTTTAGAAAAATATCTAAGCAGAAATTGTAATAATGATTTTAACATATAAAGATAGTATCTGTCATTGCGAGGAGCTGTAGCGACGCGGCAATCCCATTGTTGGTACTACCAGTATTTTGGGATTGCTTCGCTGTGGCTCGCAATGACAATTTAAATTTTTATTTATCTCCCGCTATCCCATAATAATCCAGGGAAAATTTAGCCACATCTTTAAAAACCGGCGCGGCGGTTGATTCTGCCCAGTTCGCCTGCGGTGATTCATATTTAACAAGTAAAACAAATTTGGGGTCGCTGGCCGGAAAATAGCCGACAAAGGTGTGGTTTGTATCGTCCGCGGAATACCCGCCGCGGCCCGCAATTTGCGCGGTGCCTGTTTTGGCAGCCACGTAATAATTACTCATTTTTGCCGTCTGGCTATGCCCTTTTTCAACAACCGAAATAAGCATAGCTGTAATTAGTTTATCAGCATTTGCGGAAATTACAACCTCGGTTTGCGGTTCGGTTTTTTCTAGCTTTCCGTTAGCATACCGCACCTCATCCACAATATACGGTTTAGGCATTCTGCCGCCATTGGCTAAAGCGGCATAAGCCGCGGCTAACTGCAAAGGTGTGGCTGTAAAACCTTGCCCAAACGAACCGTTCGCAAAATAAATTTCGGCGGATTTGCTTAGTGATGATACATCGCCTTCGCCTTCGCTGTTCAAACCAATGCCGGTTTTTTTTCCAAACCCGTATTTTTCCACATACTCTCTAAACTTGTCCTGCCCGATTTTTTCTTCCACCCAAATCATACCTGTGTTTATGGAAGACTCCAAAACATTTGTCATGGTAGCCAGTCCGTATTTCTTATTTAAAGCATTGTGTATTTTGTGGCCGTTGATAATTCTTTCGCCCGTATCGGTATAGGTGGTAAACGGACTTACCAAACCCAAATCAAGCGCCACCGACATAATAATCGGCTTAAATACCGAACCCGGCTCATACGGAGAAAAGATCGCGGTATTATTATAAACGCTCACATCTTTAACATCCGAATAATTGTTCGGATCAAAATCCGGCAAACTGCACATTGATAAAATTGCGCCGGTTTTGGGATCCATAAGAATTAAGGCGGCGCTTTTTGCCTTGAACTTTTCAAATCCTTCCCGAAGACGTTCACAAGATTTATACTGCAAATTTCTATCAATTGTTAAAAGTAAATCAACTCCATCTTCGGCCTGTTTTAAAGTACGGTCGGCCAAAGGAATAAGACTGCCCAAGGCACCACGCTCGCCGGCCAAAAAACCGCTGTTGCCGGACAGATTTTTATCCCAAAAACCCTCTATGCCATAACGGCCGGATAAATCACCGTTTATATTTTGCCCGGTAAAGCCCAAAATATTTGAGGCCAGATTTCCCTCCGGATAATAACGAAACTCCTGTCCGGTTGTATTTATCCCAGCAAGATTTGCCGATTCAATTTCATTTTTAATTTCTTCGGAAACTTTTTTCGCTATCGGTTCATAAGGGTCGCCGTTCTTGGATAATTTGGCCAGCAAATTAGTTTTTTCTTCCGGAGTGAAATTTAAAATACCTGCTAAAAAATCGGTGGTGGTATTTATTTTGTCGGCGGGGATGTCTCGAGGCACAGCATACAACAAATAATATTGCCGGTTTACGGCCGCCGGATATTCTTTGGTTTTATCGCGGGTGTCCTGAAAAAAAACGCTGCCCCGGCGCGGATAAAGTTGTTTGTATATTTCGTGATTATTTAACGCCAACGCCGAATAATATTTCCGGTCCACACCCTGCAAAACAAAAAGTCTGGCAATGATGATGAATGCCGCCAGCAATGTTAACACAGAAATAACACGGAGTGAATTGTCTGTTTCTTTTTTATCACGCATTGTGTCCTAACTTAAATTTTTTAAAAATTTTTCTATTCCTATTTGAGGAGATACACTGCCACAGATTATTCTATAGATAGTGTCGGCAAGCGGAGTTTTTAGTTTATATTTTTTGGATAATTTAATTAAAACTCTTGCGGCCGCAACTCCCTCTACCACCTGGCCGACTTTGGCCATAGCCTCTTCAAAACTTAGTCCGCCGGCCAAAAATTCTCCCAGCCTTCTGTTTCGGCTGGCGGAAGCTAGACCGGTGCCAATTAAATCTCCTAATCCGGCCAACCCGTAAACCGTTTCCGGACGGCCGCCCATTTTTTTAACCAGCAAACTAATCTCCTGAAGCGCTGATACAAATAAAACCGCTTTGGTATTTGTCGGTATTTTTAAACCGTCGCACATGCCCATAGCAATGGCGTAAACATTTTTAAACGAACCGGCCACTTCTACCCCCACAACGTCGCCGGTAGCAATTAATTTTAAATTTTTATTTTCCATTACTTTTTTTACCAGCCGGATTGCGCGTTCGTCATTTGACGCCACATTCATAGCCGTAAAATTTCCCTTTACCATTTGTCCGGCAATGGCTGGGCCGGAAATGGCGACAATTTTATTTTTTTGTCCCGATTCCGCCTTTGCCGGCGAAATCGCGGATCCTCGATTTTCCGCGGGTGAAAATCGGGACAGACTTTGTTTAATAATATCGGTAATTAAACAAAGAGATTTTTCATCTAAACCTTTGGAAGCATCCACACAAACTGCCGACTTATTTATATACATGGCCGCCTGTTTTAAAATAGGCGCAATGTGGCCGCTGGGAACAGTAATAAAAATAACATCTGCTTTTGCTACGGTTTTAGCGATGTCCTGTTCCGGAAATATATTTCCGGATAATTTTATACCCGGTAAATATTTTGTATTTTCCCCTTTTTCCTTAATCTGTTTTAACGGCTCCAAATCACCGCTGTAATTCCACAAATTTACCTTAAACCCATTTAAGGCCACCACTTGCGCAATAGCCGTACCCATATTCCCCGCTCCTAAAACAGCTACTAGTTCTTTTTTTTGCATATTTTAAATATTATTTTTGTCATCCTGACTCGCAAATTGTCATTCTGAGTGAAACGAAGAATCTCTGTCTGGTCTGTTTGAAAACTACAAGATAGAGATCCTTCATTGCATTCAGGATGACAAGAGGTTAAGTTAATTGTACACTATTAAACTCCGATTTTCAAACAAAAAACAGTCGCTATTCGAGACTGTTTTTGTTTATTTTTTTACTCTAAAATTCCGTCTAAATTTACATCGTAAAGTATTTCCTCATTCAATTGGCGGTAATTTACCAGTTCTTCCGGTTTGAACCAAATTTTCATTTCTCTTTCGGCTTCTTCAGGCTTATCGGAAGCATGAATAAGATTACGAACCGCGCGTTCGTCTAAACTGGAAAGAGCGTAGGAATCTAAAGTATAATCTCCGCGAATTGTGCCGACGTCCGATGTTAACGGCTCGGTGCCGCCAACCAGTTTAGCCACAATTCCCACCGCCTGATTACCGGACAAAACCATAGCTACTACCGGCCCGGAGGTCATAAACTTCACCAATGCGCGCACGATATCTTTGCCGTATTCTACAGCCTCTTTATCTACCGACAAACCGGCGGCCTGGCGGTCGGCCATAGTTCGTTCGCCTTTTTTGGCAAACCACGCTTCATCTTTATTATAATGAGTCCAGCACTGTTCTTCGGTAGGAACAACCATTTTTAAAGCCACAATCTTCAAACCAACGCGTTCAACCCGTTTCAAAATTTCTCCGACTAAACCACGCTGTACGCCGTCCGGTTTTATCATGACAAAACTTCTTTCTTTAGAAGGATGGGACATATTAGCTTTTTAGCTTGTAGCTTCTTAGGCCGATCGGCCCCATAGCTTTTTAGTTAATTTATAATCGAAATGAGTGAGTTAAATAATTTATGAGAAAATAATGAGCTTGCTTGATTATTTTTGAATTAAATTATTTATGAGCGAATGAGATTATATGGACTTTAGCCCATATTGTGTTCATGATAATACAAAACACATCAAAAGTCAACACATCACACAAAAACGGAAGCTAACTTTACCCTCGCTTCTTTTTAGCTCCACAATCAATCCGGCGGTAATTAAGGACTTGTCTATAATTTTCCGGCTGTAACAATAGGCGCGGATTGCTTTGGCCAGTTTTCTTTTTTGAAAATATGAAATGGCGTCGTCGTGGGCGAACTCGCTGCCGGTTCTGGTTTTTACTTCTATAAAATAATAATCATCGCCTTTGGCGGCGATGACGTCTATTTCTCCCAGAGTGGTGTGATAATTGCGTTCAATAATCTTAAAACCGTGCCGTTCCAGAAACTTGCAGGCCTGCTCTTCGCCCCAATCACCCAGGTCTTTGTTTCTTCGCGACATAACTATTTACTTGAGTGCGGTAAATATTTTTCCACGTTGGCGCGTCTGGCTTCTTCAGATTTAATTTCGGGAATTCTTTTTATTGCGTAGCGGGCCAAACGGTAGGCCCAGAATACTACCACTGCCAACCATAACAACAACCAAAAACGCCAAGCTAAAAAAGCGACTCTTTCCTGACGAAAAAACATCCAAAGCAACCCCAAAAAGCCCATCGTAATTCCCAAACTGCCGGCTCTTTTTAAAATTAATCTTTTTGATTTTTCGTTTTGATATTGGGATAAAATTTTAGAAACCAAACCGGCCACAATAAAAAATAAAAAACCACCGATCAGCATCCACAAAGCGGATCCGCGGGCGGTGAAAGGTTGATTAAACCAGTAATCCAGGTAAAACAAGTTTTGTATATTCATAGTGTTCGTTAATTGTCATCCTGAATGCAATGAAGGATCTCTGTCTCAATCGCCGAACGGACAGAGATTCTTCGCTTCACTCAGAATGACAGGCGGTGATTTAAACTTTCTCAAAGATTAATGAATAATGATATTCTCCGGCGTCAACTTTATCTATAAACTTTAAATTTGCCTGCGCGGCCAAGCGCATCGCTTCATCCGGATTCAACATGGCTTCATCAGCCGGGCCCAATGTTCCCAGTTTTTTTGCCCAATCCACTACCACCAAATAACCACCGGGTTTTAGCATGCGCGCGGCTTCCTTGATGGCGCCGGCTTTGTTCTTCAGTTGAAATAGTACATTAACATAAAAGCATGCGTCAAGGGAGTTGTCTGGAATGGGAGTTTTGCCCGGCATTTCTATGTCGGACCAAACCGTCTGCACGTTGTCGTAACCCTCGCTCCGGGCCATGCTTTTTATGCTGTCCAAAATATTTTTTACCACATCTACGGCGTAAACAATGCCTTTTTCACCCACTATTTTAACCGCTGGAAAAACAAAATGGCCGGTGCGTCCGCAACCCAAATCCGCCACCCTTTTTCCTTCGGATAGCGATATCTTTTCAAAAATTTTATACGGGTCAACTAGGGCGGTGCCGGAGTGAGACATAAATGATTAAGTGATATGGAAATTAGGAAATAGAGAAATTGATTTCTAAGTTTCTTAATTTCATTAATTTCTATTATTATTTATCGTACGAATATCTTCCCAACCGTGCCGACTAAAAATCCGTTTATCATGTTGGTAATGGCCAGGAATCCAAAAAAAATAAAAAGAATGCCGATTAATTTATACATTAAACGGGTACCGCCATTATAACCTAAATGTTCTTCGGCCCAAGCGTTGGTGCCAAAATTCTGAATAAACCATTCGGTTTTAAGAACCAGAAATACACCTACGATTACCATTACAATGCCGATAAAATAGCGCATAACATTAAACTTAACACTAAACTTTCTACTTAAAATTTTACCATTTTACAGAAAAAAAAGAAAGCCCCCAGGCTATATAACAGATGTCGCCTCAAGTTTAATTTAAAATGGCTAAAAGGCCAATCTGCCTGCCGGCAGGCAGGTGTTTTATTTAATTAAATTGACAGGGTATAAACGGGTTTGATATATTTAATGTGTTCACAACCCCACAAAAAGGAGCGGCAGATGAGCGACGACAAGAAAACCGAAAAACCGTTGGAAAACCCGCAGATTTATGTAGAAGTTGTCCCAAGAAATAAGACTAATCCGGCGCATCAGGAGGCTGCAAAAAACCTTGAGGAAAAACTTGAGGAAAATGTAAAAAAGGCCCTTGAGGAAAATAAGGACGGTGGCAAGGACAAGCAGTTCAGAGCGGCGGAGCAGGAAACGAAAAAGGCCGGTGAGGCAACCAGCAGCGAGAAAATAAAAAAAATTAAAGTTGGTGTGGGCGGCCATGACGAAGCCGGAGACCATGAAGAACGCGATTGGTCGGTGAACCCCAAAGAAGGCAAGCCGGCGCCATAGCTCTTTCAAGAATTTATTGTTATTTCAGTACAATCCCTCAACCGGGGTTGTTTTTTTAAAAGGCCGCCACACTCAAACCGCCACAAATCCGAACCACCGTTTCGCTCATCGTCCCCTCCGTCGTGAATGTTGTTTTTCCTTCTGGTGCCCGGAAGAGGATTCGAACCTCCACACCTTACGGCATATGCACCTCAAGCATACGTGTATACCATTTCACCACCCGGGCTAAAACTTCCGATCTCTGCCCACAATCATTTCCACCTTGCTATGAGCTAATTTTATTTTTACTTTTATTTCTTTGGACATCTTGCCGTCCGCCTCTACGGCAAACGGTTCCTTGCCGGAAATTATCATTTCTTCAAATGGAAAGATGCTGGGCTCCTCGTATTTATATCCCCACCAGCCACTCTTTGTCAATGGGCGGATAAAGGCTTCCAGCTTTCCGTCTTGCGGATGCACAACACTTTGTTCCTTGTCTTTTTTATCTCTTTTCCAAAAAAACGGTTGGAGATTACAAACTATCACTTCCATTTTATCTACGGCGGTTACTTTAAACCGTTCATCATAGACAACTTCCAATTTAGCCGGCATGACCTTTAATTGAGAAACAAAATAACGATTGTTCATCCAGCCCACATCCAAAAATTCTTTGCGGCGGCGGGATAAAACCGTGCACGCTTCTATGCCTACCGGAATACCCAAAACTTCGGCAATAGTATTATTCGGACCAACCGGTAAAAAACCAAATGTGCAGTCGCAAGTGGCGCTGCGCGAAAGTATCTGCCCAAAAGTGGCGTCGTTGCCGACGATAACAATAGTTTTGGCGCCGCGTTTTATTTCGTCTTCAATAACGGCTTTGGAATCGGTGTAATTCTGCAAACGCAAAATTTTACCGGCTATGCCGTAATCGGTGAGGATGACTTCCATTGCGTGAATGGTGGAGAGAAAGTTTTTTTTGCGTAAAAAATTGTCGTAGATATAAACATACATAATTTAAAATAACACCGAAATTACGAAATATTTCGAAAACTACGAACCGAATTGCGGCGTGGCATCATCGGTCTTGCGGAAGGTTTTTGTTTTTACGGATTTCTCGCCAACCTCAATGCCCGGCATGGAAATTTTACCAAATACCAGCGCGCCTGATTCAACTTTTAAATTCTTAACATCTATATCACCAACAACTCTGGAAGTGGAAACCAATTCCAGCGTTTCTTTTATTTTCATGTTTCCTTTTACTTCTCCGGCAATGGTGGCGCTACCCGCCCGGACGTTGGCAATAATTTTTGCGCCCATTTCTACCGTTAAGTGTTTGCTGGTGAATACGCTTCCCGAGACCGTTCCTTTTACCACAATATTTCCTTCCGAAGCAAAATCACCCTCTACGTTTACCGAAGGACCGACTACGGTTTCCACCTCATCCTGAACATGCTGGTGAGCGTGTTCATTCACTTCCGGTTCATTGCTTTCTTCTGTGGTTTTTTGAGCAGGCCTTTGGAATATCATATTCGCGATAAATGAGAGAAATAAGCAAATGTTTTTGATTATTTCCGAGTGAATGAGAATATATGGACAAAGCCCCTATATTTATATATATAATGAATAATATGTCATCCTGAACTTGTTTCAGGATCTAATCGAGATACCAGATGCTGAACTAAATTCAGCATGACAATAACGTTATTATACACCTTTATTTTAAAAAAACCAATTTACCTCGGTTGGACTACCTGCTTAAACGGAATCCAAAAACCAAACTCGCTTCCCTTGCCCAAACCGTCGCTAAGCGCCCAAACACGCCCGTCGTGAGCTTCAATAAATTTACGGCAAACATACAAGCCCAGCCCGGTGCCGATGACGTTCTTTGCCTTTACATTATCTCCGCGATAAAATTTCTGATAAAAATTAACTCCGTCTTTCTTTTCAAATCCGATGCCCTGATCGGTAACACGCACCGCCACGCCGCCCTCTTCTTCGGCAAACATTACTTTTATAATTCCTTTATCGCTATACTTAACGGCATTATCTATAAAATTAAATATTACATGGTGAATTTTTTCTTTATCGCAGTAAATATTTTTTATTTCTTTTGGACACGCCCACTTAATTTTCATTTTCTTCTGCTCGGCTTTGATTTTAAGATCGTTCATCGCGCTGTCTATTAAGCCGCAAATATTCACCGTATTAAATTCATATTTAGTACGATCTTGTTCTATGCGGGAAATATCCAAAAATTCGTCCACTAACTTTACCAGATGCTCATTGTTAGTATCCATGCGGGCCAGCGCTTTCACGGTCAGCGGATCCACATTGCCGTAGGCGCCGTCTTTAATAAGTTCTATATAGCCCTTTAAAATGGAAAGCGGCGTGCGTAATTGATGCGAAGCAATTGATAGAAATTCGGTTTTTTGCTTGTCCAGTTCCTGCAGGCGGATATTGGCGCTTTCTAAAGATTCCGCCAGCTTGGTAACTTCTTGGCGGCGAATGACCTCTCTTTTTACAGACTCGACAAACAGGAAGCCGACCAGCGCGATAACAGCGGCAAACAAAATGCTTTCCAAAATTTGAACCTGCGACTGGGAAAAAAAGATTTGCATGACTACAAAAAAATCAAGAACTCCAACCAAAACTTCGGTGGCTATTACTTTGGTGCCCAGCAATCCATGCTTGGTAACCGCGTAAAACAGCATGACCGGAAAAATTAAACCGGTAATATACGCAAAAGGAAATTTAGTATCTATGCCGTACGCGTAAAGATAAGCGGTCCCGCCGATAAGCATTACCTGCGCAAAAGCAATTAATACATAAATGGTCTGCACTCTAAAAATACGATCCTTTGATTTGCGGTAGCCGCGGAAAAGATTCGTGAAAAATATTCCCACGCTCAAAAAGAAATATCCTAAAAAAATATTGTGCAATATGCGGGCTTGAGAATGCGCGCCCCAGGAATAAACATTTAAGCCGTCGACAAAATAAGGCGTCCGGCTGGCAAAAAGGAAAAATATGCCTATAAGATAATTTACAAACAATAAAATTCTTTGTTTTGTCCGGGCGCTTTTGGTAAAAACCAAACTAAAATGATGCATTAGCGACGGCATCATGATGACGCCCAAATAAACAAACCTGTCCCAGAAAATTGCCCTGGCAATATTATCACGCGTATCAAACATCATAAACGTGCCGAACAGCCAAAAAAACATGCAGATATTAAAAGCAAACAATAATTGGTTCATGCGCGAGCGCGGATCTTTAAAAAAGATAAACACACCCAACATGGCCACGAATATAGCGCAGATTAAAGGGAGAACTGTGAAGATGTCTAAAAACATAACATATATTATATCACAAAAAAAAGAGAGGAGCGAACGGTCGTTTTTTTGACGACCACTCGCTCCTCGTTTAGATATGTTTACTTCTTAGCGCAAAAATCCTTTACGCCCTGCCAGCTAAGCGCTTTGCCGAATGATGTTGGCGGCTGGGCCACAAAACCAATTTCTCGGAACCGATCACGGGACCAGATGAGCTCTTCGGTGGGAATATTAGTCCCAACCAAGTTCCCCTTCCAGCGAAACATGGCGCGCGCGATTGTTTCTCCGGCGCATCCCCAAAGCACATGCTCACGGCCGGCGCCGCAATCCACAATGTTATTTCCGAAGGCTTCGGGAATAACGCTAAGGCGGGAAAATTCTCCACAGCCGGCATTTAATACCAGCCGGCCTTCCCAATCGGCGTGAGGCGAACAAGCCGGCGGCGTGGCCACATCCAACACCAAGGCGCCCTCCGGAACTTCGTGCGGTTTTAGTTTCATGTTGCCGCCGGTCGCTACAATCACAACATTGATATTATGTTCCAGACAAGCTCGGGCTTTGTTCTGATGGGTGAACACCGGATATTTGGAACCGGCGCACTCCTCTACCACCCGCCTCTGCTGCTGAAGCTTATCAAACTTGTCGGTTTTTCCCTCTTCGTCTTTTTGACCGACGAGAAGGATTAATTCCGGGTTTAAAATTGACGCCGCCCGCGAAACAACACCGCCGATAGCGCCGTAAGCGCCGATGACGGCCAATCGCGGATGTTCTATTCCGGACAGGCGCACCGCTTCCAAAGTAAGAGCGGCCGAACCGGCATCACCATGAGTCGTACTGACTCCGGGGCTGTCGGCCAGTTCTGGCCGTCTGTTTCTAAACAGATAACCATGATCCGTGGCTACTTTTGTATAGGCTCCCCAACCAATTACCAAATCTACATTATCCGGCTTGGCATCATGCAGAATGGCGTATTCGGCGGCAGCTTCCACCCAGCTATACGCCTCATTACTGCGGATGGCCCCCAAAAATCGATCGGCAAAAACCGGAATAACATAAAAATCCACCCAGACAGGACGACCGCCGCTTTCGGGAGGCGGCACCGCCGGAAAGCTAAGCCAGCGGATAAAACCTGGCGGTTCATGCTTGTCCGGCCAATCCCTGCCGATTTTATGCAAAGAGTCTTCGATTTGTTTTGATGACAAAAAACCCGGTACGAGCGCATGACCAAAAAAAGCCACCCGCGCCCAATTTTTTTCGGGCCAGTCTTTTCGGCGCTTCAGATGAGAATACATTGGCAGTCTCCTTGTGCAGTTGGGGGTTTTGAATTGAAATGAACGAACCAACGCTTAAATATATTACATTTCTTCAACTGTGTCAATAGTAAGAAGACTTAAAGCATTCTCTAAAACATTTTTTACGGCTCCGGATAAATGCAACCTGGCAGAAATTAAATCTTTACTTTCCGCGCTTAAAATACTATGCTTATTGTAAAAATTATTGAACTGCTGAGCCAGATCAAAACAATAGCGGGTAATCGCGGACGGATTATATTCGCGCAAAGCTTCGGATACCACTTCTTCATACCGCGCTAAAAATAATAACAATTGTTTTTCTTCCGGTTTATCCAGCAATTCATATTTACTATTTGCTATCTGCTTCTTGCTATTTGCTTTTTTCAATATACTGTTAATCCTCGCCACCACATACAAAATATACGGACCGGTGAATCCGTCAAAAGAAGTGGCTTCTTTAATATCAAAAGTTATATTTTTAGCCGCTTCGTGTTTTTGCATATCAAACTTTAAAGCGGCCATAGTAAGAATACGCGAGGTTTGTATTATTTTTTTCTCGCTCCATTCCGGATGTCTTTGCGCCGATTCCAATTTTAGTTTTTCATAAATTTCATCGCGCAAATCTTCATATAAAATTACGTTGCCCAAACGGGAAGACATTTTTCCTTCCTTAAGATTTACCAAACCGTAACCAATGTGCGTAAGCTTATTTTTAAAACCGATTATTTCCAAAATTTTGTACAGTTGTTTAAAATAATGATTCTGCTCCGTGGCGGTTACCACAATACTTTCGTCAACATTAAATTTTTTAAATTTGGCCACCGCTAACGGCAGGTCGCTGGTTAAATACAAACCCGCGCCGTTTGATTTGCGCAGCATAGCCACATCCAGATCGAATTTATTCAAATCAATTATAATCGCCCCGCCTTCGCCAACTTCGGCTACTCCCCGCAATAATAGGTCGTCTGTCATCTTTTGCCCTTTTTCTTTTAAATCTTTTTCATAAAATATTGCCGCGTGTTTTACGCCCAGTTGTTTAAATATTTCCGCAAATTTTTCTATGCTCCACTCTCTGGTTTCCATAAACAAAGGCCACAAATCCGGGTCATGCTCTTCCATTTTTTTCTGAATCTCGGCTACTTCTTTGCCGAAATCAGGATTGTCTTTTACCTGCCCGCTGGCCTCGGCATAAATATCGCCCAGCCATTTTTGTTTATTGGCCGGCGGTTTTTCATTTTTATGAAATTTGAGCAACCCCCACAAACATTTAGCCACATGATTGCCAAAGTCATTTAAATAATTTACCGGATAAACTTTGTATCCGCTTTTTTGATAAAGCTGAACCAATGTATTGCCGATGCAAACATTGCGCAAATGTCCGATGTGAAATTCCTTGTGAGTGTTGTTGGACGGATACTCAATTAAAACCCTCTTGCCTTTACCGGATTTATTGTTACCGTATTTTTCTTTTTGTTTTTGTATTTCACTAATTATTGTTTTTGCTAATTCCCCACTATTTAATGTTATATTAACATATGGACCAACGCTATGAACTTTTTCTATAAAAGGTAGGCCCATTTTGTTATTTCCTAATAACCTAACCATATTTTCAGCCACCAGCACATTCCCATCAGCGAGCGCAGTTTTTAATTTTAGTTTAAAACACGGTATTGCAATGTCGTAGCCATAAACATCCAGAATTTTTTTGTCTGGCTCTTTAAAAGTCACTTCACCCTCAACGCCGGCGGCAACCAAAAATTCCACAATTTTCTTTTTTATTTCCCGCATAATTATTTTATTTTCACAAAAAAACGACTTCCTTTTTGTATCACATCTCCACTCTTAACTTTTTCATCAATTGTTTCTGCTTTTTTATCGTTAATTTTTACTCCGCCTTGGGCGATTACCTGCCGCGCCTCGGATTTACTTTTACAAATTTTTGCTTCTACCAGAACCGTGATTAAATCCATGGTGCTTGGCTTGAGTTCGATAATATCGTGTGGTTTTTCTTTCTGTTGAAATACAGTGTGAAAATGGTCAGCACCTTTACTCGCCCCGTTTTTGCCGTGATATATTGAAGTAATTGCAAACGCTAGATCCATTTTTATATCGCGTGGATTCTTCCCTTTATTTAATTCGGCTTCATATTTTTTTATTTCTTCTAACGGTACATCTGTTGTTAGCTCAAAATATTTAGTAATCAAACTATCAGGTAGACTCATTATCTTGCCATACATATCCACAGGAGAATCAGTTATCGCTATATAATTATCAAGGCTCTTGCTCATTTTTTCTTTACCATCCAAACCTTCAAGCAGTTTGAATGATAAAACCGCCTGACGTTCTTCTTCACCACAGATTTTCATAACGTCTCTTCCAATAAGCATATTAAAAGTTTGGTCTGTTCCCCCCACCTCTAAATCACAACTCCCGTATATCCTCGCTAATACATGAGAGTCAATTCCTTGAAGAACAGGATACATCATTTCGTGCATATATAATTGATCCCCATTCTTAATTCGCTCTTGAAACATGTCACGTTCAAGTAAACGTGCGTGGGTAATTTGCCTCAGCACTGCCAAAAAAGTCCGTAATGATACCCCGTAAATTCTTCCTGATTCTATTTTTCCCATCATTCTTGTTTCCTCCCATTTAACTGTCTTTGCCATATAAGTATCTGGGGGTAGCGATATATGTTGATTACCATTAGTATATGGCACAGGAGCGCCACCTTGTACCAATATATCCCCCATGGAAATAAACCAATCGGAATTACTAATCCAAGAAAAAACGTTCGAATTTTCTTTTCCTGTTAATAAAATTTTATCAATTTGATCTAAATAGGATTGCATGTTCTTTTCAACTTCTGCTTGTGCAATCTCGGGTCTCACCTTGCTCTTACCTGTAGGATCGCCTATTTGTGCTGTAAAATCACCGATCAAAAAAACTACCTTGCACCCCAACTCTTGCAATTGTCTAAGTTTACGGAATACGACCGCATGCCCTAAATGAATATCCGGACGTGTTGGGTCAACTCCAAATTTAATAATAATATCCTTATCGTATTTTCCTTCTTGTTTTTTAACAAGTTTAGCTTTAAAACTACCTTCTGGGTCAATAAATTCACCCACTCCTCTTGTCAATATTTCTTCTATTTTTTTTAGATCTACTTTAGGCATATTTATTATAATTTATTAAGTTGCTCTTCTAATTTTGCTCGTTTTAATTTAGCTTCGCTTAATTTGTCCTTTTCTTTATCAATAATTTCATTGGGCGCATTTTTGACAAATTCTGTGTTGGCCAGTTTATTTTCCAAACTGAAAATATATTTTTTTAATTCCTGAATTTCTTTTTCCAGTCTAGATTTTTCTTTAACCGCATCTACCGCACCATCCATGTATAAGGAAATCTCAGCGCCGGATTTTACAAATTCTAATTTTTCTAATCTGGCCAAAGATTTAATAATTTCTTCATTTTCTTTCAACAATTTTTCTTTACTACCAGCATTGATATACGCACCAATTTTTTTTGCGGGTTCAATTTTAAACTCAGCCCGCAGGGAACGAATGCCTGCTATCACATTTCTTACATTATCAAACGCTGTCTTTCCTGTCGCGGATGTTGTTTTGATACCACCAAACTCCTCATGCTTAATTCCAGGCCAGTCTTGCACCATTAACATATGTTTCACCCCATACACTTCTTGCCATATTGTTTCTGTAACAAACGGCATAAACGGATGCCAAAGTTTTAAAATTGTGTTTAGTGTATAATTTAGGATCTCAGACTTTTCGCCCTCAACTTTAGCGGCCTCTAAATACCAGTCCGCCAAATCTCCCCATGTAAAATCGCGCAGCTGCTCACCGGCCATAGAAAAATTAAATGTTTCAACTTGTTCTCTAACCTTATTTTTGACAGCGCGCAAACGATTGAGTATCCACTCATCCGCCAAGGTTTTTGCTCTTGGTTCGGCAACATCCATTTTCGGATTTTCAATATTGAGCAACATAAACCGGGAAATATTCCAAAGTTTATTGGTAAAATTTCTAAAGCCGGCGATTTTTTCTTCAGATAATTTCATATCATTTCCGGGAGTGTTCCCCAGCAACAAAGACAAACGCGTGGCATCGGTACCGTATTTGGCAATCATATCCAGCGGATCTATTACATTACCGAGTGACTTACTCATTTTTCTGCCCTGCTCATCCCGCACCAGGCCGTGCAAATATACTGTCTTAAACGGAATATCGCCCAAAACATAAGTGGTCATGAGTATCATTCTGGCCACCCAGAAAAATAAAATATCATAGCCAGTTTCCATTACCGAAGTAGGGTGATAATTTTTTAAATCATCAGCTTTCAAATCCGGATATCCCAATGTGGAAAATGTCCACAGTCCGGAAGAAAACCAGGTATCCAAAGTATCTTGGTCTTGTTGCCAGCCTTCTTCTTTTGGCGGATTAACATCAACAAAAATTTCATCGCCTTTGTACCAAACCGGGATCTGATGCCCATACCAAATCTGACGACTAATGCACCAGTCGCGCAAATTATCTATCCAGTGAAAATAGGTTTTTTCAAAATGATCGGGAATAATTTTAATCTGACCGTCTTTATTTCCAACAGACTTCTGCATCAATTGTTTTAATGATTTTTTACCACGGCTTTTAATGGGCTTGTTTACATCTATGAACCATTGTTTGGATGGCAATGGTTCAATCGGCGTATCACAACGATAACAAACGGACAAATTGTTCTGTACTTCCTCTTCCTTCTCCATTAAATTATTCGCCTTTAAATATTCAACTACTTTCCGGCGCGCCTCCTTAACACTTAACCCAACGAAATTCTTACCTGCCTCCGCCGTAATTTTTCCGTCTTCACCAATAACTTTTATTACTGGAAGTTTATTTTTCTGCGCCATTTCGTAGTCCACCAAACTGTGCGCCGGAGTAACACCGAGCGCGCCAGTACCAAAATTCATATCCACTTCCGCGCTGGCGATAATTTTAATTTTTAAATCCGGTCCATTGGCAAAACTTTTAACTGTGATTGTTTTACCAATAAATTTTTTATACCGTTTATCTTTCGGGTTAACCGCCACGGCCGTATCGCCCAGCTTTGTTTCCGGACGGGTGGTGGAAATAGCGACGGGAAAATCTTTGTCGTATTTAAAAGTGTAAAGTTTTGCCATCTGTTCTTTATAAACAACCTCATCGTCGGCCAGAGTGGAAAGACAATGCGGACACCAGTTCACAATCCGGGAGCCGCGATAAATTAATCCGTCATCATACATTTTTTTAAATACCGTACGCACGGCCAGATTTCTTGGTTCGTCCAAAGTAAACGCTTCGCGCGACCAATCCAAAGACGCGCCCATTTTGCGGGATTGATTAACTATGATGTCATGAGATTCTTGCGCGAACTTTTTCACTTCGTCTAAAAATTTTTCCTTACCCAATTCCTGACGGGGATTTTTGGCGCCTTTACCTATCAACAACTTCTCTACTTTTGCCTGCGTGGCAATGGCGGCGTGATCTGTGCCCGGAACCCACAACGTTCGGTCGCCTTTCATGCGGTGATAGCGTACCATTACATCCTGAATAGCCAACATAGCCGCGTGCCCCATATGCAAGGTACCGGTAACATTTGGTGGTGGCAAAACGATGGAAAAATGCTCTGCTTTTGCCTTGGTGACGCCTTTGGAAACACAAACATCAGGATTAAATAATCCTGATTCTTCCCATTTTTTATAAATTGCGTCTTCGTAATTTTTCGGCTCGTAAGCCTTGGACAGTTCTTTCATGCTACACTTTAAGTTGTCATCCTGAACGCAGTGAAAGATCCCTGTCAGTCATTGTTTGGTCAATCGGGGAGAGATTCTTCGCTATGCTCAGAATGACAATTACGAGAACTTAACACTACCTCGTATGGCTTATATTGTACTGAAATAAGGCAAAAAAATCAAACGTATTCCTTGTTTATCAACAGTTGACAATATACGACAGGGCTGATATGATGAACTGTTCTACGAATTTATCGGAACACAGCCAAATTATGTCCCTTAACGAAACTCAACAACTTAACCAGCTTTTGGAGAAAAGCCGCCATATTCTATTGGTTCTAAACTCCACCCAGAATGCTGACTCTATTTGCGGAGCCGTGGCCTGGAAAAAATGGTTGGAAAAACAAAATAAACAGGTTGACATTATTGCCGATAATTTTGTCCTACCCAAAAATTTACGGTTTATTAACGGTGTGGAGGAAATTCAACCGCAGATTTCTCATCTGCAAAAATTTATCGTACGGGTGGATGTTACCAATATAAAAATTGATACTTTAAGTTATGACATCAAAAACAATTGGCTGTCCATTTATTTAACTCCCAAACAGGGAATTATTACCAAAAATGAACTTCGTACCGCCCAATCAACCTTAAAATACGATTTGATTATTACCATAAACGCTCAAGACCTGGAATCGTTGGGAAAGATTTTTTTCAATAATACGGATTTATTTTATAAAGTTCCCGTCATTAATTTTGACAATCACCCGGGCAACGAACATTTTGGCCAGGTAAATTTTGTGGAACTGAACGCGACTTCGGTTTCGGAAATTATTTTTAAAACTCTAACCCAGCTGGCCGCGCCTCATATTGACGCCGATATTGCCACCGCCTTGCTGGCCGGAATGATAAGCCAAACCCAAAGTTTTAAAACTACCAATGTCACTCCCCACACGCTCAACACCGCCAGCCAACTGATGAACCTGGGCGCGGACAGGGAAAAAATTGTTAAACATCTCTTTAGAACAAAATCAATTTCATCTTTAAAAATTTGGGGCGAAGCTTTAACCCACATGGAAAGCGATCCAAACCTGGGGCTGGTGTGGACCACCATTACCCGCGAAGATTTTGCCCGCGCCGGAGCCACCGAAGACGAACTTAAAGAATTGATAGACGAACTGGTAAATAATTCACCGGAAGCAAAGCTGATTCTGTTGTTGTACGAAAACACTAAAGGAGAAAATAAAGTGCACGGCTTTCTTTCCGTAGATAAACAGCGCGACGCCAAAATGCTTCTGCAATCATTCCAACCCGAGGGAAACAAAAAAACCGCCTCGTTTACGATGGTTAATAAAACAATCAAAGAAGTTGAACTGGAAGTAGTGGAAAAAATTAAAAAGATGCTGGGCGCCTAAAAACAAAACGCCCGCCCCACACAAGTGTGGGGCGGGACGACCGAAGGGACCGAGTGACCGCGGAAAAGTTCCGAGGTACCAAGGATCCCATGGCTTACTTGATACGAGCGAAATAGGCACGGCTGTTGAAGCCGTTGACAAGCCAGTAGAAACGCGGGATCAAGCGATTGCCGAGCCAGGAGAGGCCCGGGACGCGGAGGCCACCGCTAGGGACGGACAGAATAGTACGGGGTAGGAGAATGTACTTCTTGCCCCGCAACTTGGCGGGGATCTCTTCCTGATGCTCCAGCAAGTATTTGCTGTCGCGGAGGCCGAAGTTGGCCTTGAGCTTGACAGCTCGCCGGCACATGCTCTCGCCATCGATGGGCTCCTCACCCTCCTCTAGGACGGAGATGAACTCCAAGTCCTTGATCTGGAACTTCGTGGGCTCGACATCCGACAGCACACCACCGCTTCGTATCACCTGCTCGTGGAACTCGGTCAACTGCTCAAACATCGGTGTCGCCATTGTCATTGCTCCTTGGCAGCCATTGGAATCCTTACAAATATATCCGACATAATTGCCGAACATACCGAAGGTTGTCCAAATAGACACCGTCTTAGCTAGGAACCATTCCCAGCCTTCTTTGGGATTTATCTATATACTTATTGAAAAGAACACCAAAGTATACCACAAAATAGGGGCTTTGTCAAATATCGATACTAAAAAGATTAAAATTGATTTTAGGCTAAATCAATGCCTGTCCCGTCATATCTTCCGGTTGCGGAACACCCAGTAATTTTAAAACAGTTGGCGCCACGTCTGCCAATACCCCTACCGGATGCATTAAACTCAAATCCCCTTCCGGCGCGTCTCCAGCCGGGCCGGCTTGTCCCATAAACTCTTTGCCGATAACAATAAGAGGCACCGGATTGGTGGAATGTTCTTTGTCTATGGCGCCAGTCTGCAAATTAGTCATTTCTTCCGCGTTGCCATGATCGGCGGTAATCACCACCACTCCGTTTTGCGCCAAAGTATGATCCACAATTTCTCCCAAACATTTGTCGGTGACTTCACAGGCTTTAATACCCGCTTGCAAATCCCCGGTATGAGCGACCATATCCGCGTTGGCCAGATTTAAAACCACAAAATCATATTTGGCGCTGTCAATCATTTTGCTTACTTCTTTGGTAATTTCTATCGCGGACATTTCCGGTTTTTGATCGTAACTGGAAACTTTTGCCGAAGGAATCATTAATCTGTCTTCTCCGGCAAACGGATTCTCTACCGTGCCGTTTAAAAAGAAAGTAACGTGGGCGTATTTTTCCGTTTCGGCCACATGCATTTGCTTTAAACCGGCTTTACTGATTACTTCCGCCAAACTGTTGTGTACCACTATCGGCGCGTAAGCCACCACCGCCGGCAGTTCTTTTTCGTACTCGGTCATGGTGACGAAAAATAAATCTTTTTGATATTCTTTGGTGAATTTATTAAAGGAAGGAACCACAAATGCCTGGGTTAATTCCCGCGCGCGGTCCGGTCTGAAGTTAAAAAATATCACCGCGTCATTATTATCTATGGTGGCCACCGGTTTATCCTTGGAAGTTATAACCGTGGGAATAAATTCTTCATCGTAATTTTTTTGCGCGTAAGCTTCATCTATTACTTTAATGGGGTCTTCGGCATACCGATCGGCTTTGCCTTCAGCCATAGCGCGGTAGGCTTTTTCGCATCTGTCCCAACGGTTGTCGCGGTCCATGGCATAATAGCGCCCGGATAGAGTGGCGATTTTTCCCACTTTTAATTCGGACATTTTACCCTGCAGTTCCTGAACAAATTCTTTTCCGGAATTATACAGAGCGTCGCGGCCGTCTAAAATAGCATGGATAAATACATTCTTTGTTAATTTTTCTTTTTTACAAAGTTCCAGTAAAGCGTAAAGATGCGCATTGCTGGCATGCACATTTCCGGAACTGACCAAACCAACCAAATGCAATTTTGGTTTAGCGAAACCATGCCGCGTACCGTCATTTGAAACGCGGCTTTCTTCTTTTACTTTGGCAATGGCCGATAAAAGCGCGGGGTTGGAAAAAAACGCCCCGCTTTCTATTTCCTGATTTATTCTTGGACAACTTTGATAATAAACCCGGCCGGCGCCGATGTTTAAATGACCCACTTCCGAGTTTCCCATCTCGCCAAACATTAACCCCACTTCACTGCCCGAAGCGTGGATAGTCATGGTGGGATAATTTTTTAGAAATTTTACAAAATTAGGCGTTTGCGCCTTGGTGATGGCGTTGCCGTCCGCGCCCGGAGCAACACCCCAGCCATCCATGATGATCAAAATAACTGGTTTATAATTCATACAATTTATAATTGTCATGCTGAACTTGTTTCAGCATCTCTTGATAGATCCTGAAATGAATTCAGGATGATGTTGATTTAAATCAAACTTTTCGCTGTCATTTCCGGTGGCTGTTTTATGCCCATCATTTTTAAAATAGTGGGAGCAACATTGGCCAGCTTGCCGTCCGGCAATTTAAGAGGCGCCGGCACGCGGCTGTTTATTAGAATAAACGGCACCGGATTAAGTGAGTGTTCGGTATCAGGTTCGCCACTTTGCTCCTTTATCATTTCTTCTACATTTCCATGATCCGCAGTGACAACTGCCTGTCCGCCGTGTTTTGTTAAAACTTTAATTACGCGCGCCATTTCGGCATCGACAATACTTACTCCTTTTTGCGCGGAGGCAAAATTTCCCGTATGCGCCACCATATCCATATTGGCAAAATTCATGGCAATAAACTCGTATTCACCCGATTCAATGGCGCCAATTGCGTAATCGGCCAGCAGTTTGGCGCTCATCTCCGTATTGTTCTCATAATTTTTTACTCCCAATGAGGCGATTTTTACCCACTTTTCATTGCAAAAATGCTGCGCGTAACCGCCATTAAAAAAATAAGTAATATGCGCAAATTTTTCCGATTCCGCTATGTACATTTGTTTTCTGGGACATAATACTTGCACCAAGCTATTGGTAACATCTCGGCTGGGAAAAGCGGTAAGTACCCCCGGTAAATCCGGGCCAAAATCACTAAGAGCTACAAAGCGGATATTTTTTGGATACTTTTCTCTTGTAAACGCTCCGGGATTAAGCTCTTTAAAATTTGGCTGCACAAAAACTTTGGTAATTTGCCGCGCCCGGTCGCTGCGTAAATTAAAAAAGAAAATAGCATCATTGTCTTTTATGGTGGCTACGGGATGATTATTTTCCATAATTACCGTGGGAGAAACAAATTCGTCCGTGTCTTCGTGATTATAGGCGTTTCTAAGACCGTCTTCAATGCTTGTGGCGCTAAATCCCTTGCCCAAAACCATAGCTTCATAAGCTTGCTTGACGCGGTTCCAATCTTTATTTCTGTCCATAGCATAAAAACGGCCCATTACGGTGGCCACTTTTTCATTGCCATGAAAAAATTTTTCCAGAAGCCGCAAATGCTTGTGCGCTTCGTATTGGCCGGAATCCCGACCGTCCGTAAAAAGATGCAGATAAACCTTTTTTATTTTTTCGAGATGAAATAACTCCAACAAAGCCTGGAGATGCTCCGGGCAAGAATGCGCGCTGCTATGATTAGATAATAATCCCATTACGTGAACTGCGGTTTTATATTTTTTTACATGATGAATCGCTTCGTGGAAGGCGTTATTTTTAAAAAACGTGCCGTCTTCAATTGAGTCGGATATATAAAGCGCGTCTTGTTTTACCACTCTGCCCGCGCCTAAATTTAAATGACCGGCTTCACTGTTGCCTGCCTGCCCCTTAAACAGCCCGACACTCTCACCGCTGGCCTCCAATTTGCAATTAGGATATTTTTTAAGCGCCCTAAAATAATTTGGCGCTGTTTTGGGAGTGATTGGATTGCCCGGTTCATGAGGGTTTCCAATTCCCCAACCATCTACAATCATTAAAAGTGTTGTTTTAAATTTTTTCATAGATTTTATTACATTCCCAGTTCCAGCTCAATTTCCATTAAACGATTATACTTCTCTACTCTTTCGGAACGGGACATGGAGCCCGTTTTGATAAATTCGGAATTAACGGCTACCGCCAAATCGGCAATAAAAGTATCCGCAGTTTCTCCACTGCGGTGCGAAATAAAAATTTGATAATTGTTCTTGCGGGCTAAGCTGATGGCGTTTATGGTTTCGGTAAGAGAGCCAATCTGATTAACTTTTATAAGCACGGTATTCGCGACATGCTCGTTTATTCCCCGCTGAATCCGCTCTACGTTAGTAACAAACAAATCATCGCCGACTAAATTTATTTTTTTGCCCAATTCTTTTGTGAGTAACTGCCAATTCTCCCAATCGTCTTCCGCCAAACCGTCTTCAATGGAAACAATGGGATATTTTTTTACCCATTGTTTTAGCACCTCTATCATTTTTGCCGGACGCCAGCCTTGTTTTTTACCGAGGAAATAATAATTGCCGTGGCGGTAGAATTCCGAAGCAGCCACATCCAGCGCCAAAAAAACATGTTTGCCCGGTTCCCAGCCAGCCAGTTTTATGGCTTCAAGAATTAATTGGACGCCGCGTTCGTTATTTAACAACTCCGGCGCAAACCCGCCTTCATCGCCAACACCGGTTGAATACCCTTTTTGGCTAAGTAGATTGGCCAGTGAATGAAAAATTTGCGAACCCATACGAACACGTTCGCGCAATAATTTATGCCTGGGCATTATCATAAACTCCTGAATGGAAAGACCGTTGTCGGCATGGCGTCCGCCATTTATTATATTCATGCCCAAAACCGGCAAGCGATAATCTTTTTCCGGAATTTTATAAACATGCCGGATGTATTTATAAAGTGGCATATTCATCGCCATTGCTCCGGTGCGCGCAACCGCCAAAGATACGGCTAAAATCGCATTGGCGCCCAGTCTGGATTTGGTTTTGGTTCCATCCAGCGCAATCATTGCGTTGTCTATTTCCTGGATTTTAGCAACTTCCATTCCGCAAATTGCTTTGGCGATTTCGGTGTTAACATTTTTTACAGCCCGAAGAACACCTTTGCCGCCATAGCGCTTACCGCCATCCCGCAATTCCAAAGCTTCGTGCGTGCCGGTAGAAGCCCCGGAAGGAACTTTGGCCGCCGCGCTGATGCCATTTTCCAGAACAACTTTCGCTTCCACTGTCGGATTACCGCGCGAGTCCAGTATTTCACGGGCAACAATTTGTTTAATCTGCATAACTTTTAAAAAGTGAATTAAAGTATGTCATGCTGAACTCGTTTCAGCATCTACTGTACACTTGATTAGATCCTGAAACAAGTTCAGGATGACATGCGAAGTGTAAAACCTTCAGCCATTATATCACACCACCTTTAAACAAAAAAGAGCCTTTTTGGGCCCTCTTTTGTATAAAATTTTTACTGTATAATTTCGAAAGTAATGCTTACATTCATGGACACATCCTTACTGCCGCCGGATATTGCGGCCGGGGCAGATACGCCGCCTCCGCCCATTCCTTCCGCGTACATCATTTTAGGCTGATACAAATCATTACCGCCTTCATATTCATTGTAACTGACGACTCCGCCCAATCGGACTCCGATAGAATTGGCTAAATGCGCCGCTCTAACCTTTACATCCGCCAACGCTTTATCGCGCGCCTGCGATTTTAAATTTTCCGGTTCGTCTATTGTAAAACTTAAACCGCTAACTTCGGTGGCTCCGTATTTTCCGGCCAAAGATAGTACCGAGCTAATTTTACCTAAATCTCTAATTTTTATAGTCAAACTATTGCTGACGCGATAACCCTTCAGCTCTTGCCCTTTATCTTGGGTGTAATTATAATCCGGATAAATAGAGTAATTGCTTTGCATGTCTTTGTCGGCAATGCCCATCTTTTTTAATTCCGCAAAAATTTGGTCCATTACTTTTTTGTTATCGGCCTGCGCTTGGGCCACATCTTTGCTGGTATTAGAATAACCCATAGTGGTGACGGCGATGTCGTTGTTGCCGTTTACTTTGCCAAAACCATTTACCGTAATGGTTCTTTCCATTCGGTCGGCTTTGCCGATAAAATTATACTTCTGAACATTGTTGCGAATAAGTGTACCCACATAAAACACCAAATAAACCAACAAGATACCGACAATAGTCATGATTATTTTTTTGGCGAAATGATTATGAAAACCATGCCCACCCTTGCCGCAACATGATTTTTCCGTCATTGGTTCCTGTTTAATTCCTCCTGTTGGTAATGCCATATGTTTAAAATTAAGAATTATGAATTTAGGCAATTGGTTGTCATTGCGAGGAGCCGTAGCGACGTGGCAATCCCATTGTCGGTACTACCAGTACTTTGGGATTGCTTCGCTAAGCTCGCAATGACAGCGCTTCTATTCCCGGTAATTTCTTCCCACTTAGGTATTCTATCATAGATCCGCCTCCGGTTGAAGCCAGGTCAATATCTCCGATAAGTCGCAGTTTTTTTAATATTTCTATGGTTTCTCCGCCGCCCGTAACACCAAAGGCTTTTCCTTTTGCCCTGGCGGCAATTAAATGAGCAACGGAATAAGTGCCATATTCATACGGATGCTGTTCAAAATAACCCACGGCTCCGTTCCAAACCAAGGTTTGCGCTTTTTTTATGTATTTAGAAAATAATTTTATAGTTTTTGGCCCGATATCAAATATGGATTGGCTTTTATTTCTTAGATTTAAATTTTTAACATCTACCGCGTGCGCCAACTTTCCATCTTTTGTGCCTACTATTACATCTACCGGTAAAATCACGCCTCTTTTGGAACAATACTTTAAAATTTCTTTTTTTAAATTTTTATCTACAAATGAACCGCCGACGTTATAACCTTTTGCCCACAGATAAGTATTTAAAATTCCGCCGCCCACCAAAATATGATTCGCTTTTTTTAACAAACTTTTTAAAACCGGAATTTTGGTTTCTGTTTTTATGCCAGCCAAAACGACTACAAATGGTTTTCTGGGGCTTTTTAGAACACAACTTAAACCCTCGATTTCTTCTTCCAGCAATAATCCTGCGTAAGACGGCAAATATTTGGTAACGCCTGTTACTGAAGCCGCCCAGCGATGAGCAACGGCAAACCCGTCTAACACAAACACATCGGCCAAGCGGGCCAGTTCTTTGGAAAATTGCTCGGAACATTCTTCTTCCCCTTTTACAAAACGGATGTTTTCCAGCATTACTACCGCGCTGGGGAATAATTTCTCTATTTGAATTTTAGCTTTTTTTAAATCTTTAACGTCCAGCAATTTAACGTTTTTCTGCAAAAACTTTCCTAACTCGCCCGCTACCGGTTTTAAACTTAATTTTTTATCTACTCCATTTGGCCTGCCCAAATGGCTGACTAAAATAATCTTAGCGCGTTTTTCCATTAAAAATTTAATGGTCGCCAAGCTTTTTTTTATTTTATAATTATCCAAAACCTTTCCGCCTTTTATTGGCACATTAAAATCCACGCGCACCAGCACATTTTTATTGGCTAAATTCTTTAGATGTTGAATAGATTTTATTTTCACACAAAGTGAGAGAAATTAAAATTTATTTTTATTTCCGAACGTGTATAGAATATACCTTAGTATACCATGAAAAGATTACTCCGTTAAATTTTCATACCCAACCTCATCCGGCCACAAATAATGGTCAAAAGTCCATTCCGCCAAATCACGCGCTTCGCTGAATCTGGCTTCATTGGTGGCGGCGCCGAATATTACCACCGTGATGCCGTGTTTTTTTTCATTGCTTAAACTGACAACAAAATTATAGCCGGAGTCGTCTATGTAGCCGGTTTTGCCGGCGATGTTTTCCACTTTAAAATTATTGGGAATCCAGTTTGTTAACAGCCAGTTGGTTGTCCAAACTCTTCTGAGTTTATTGCCGTTTAGCGGTTGGACGTAATACTCTCCGGTCTGCACAGTGGTAAAAATTTTATCAAATTTTAAAGCGTCTATGAGCAGTTTGGCCGTATCCAGCGCATTGGCCATATTTTTACCGGATAACCCGGTTGGCTCGCTAAAACGGGCCGACGCCAGACGCAAATCTTTTGCTTTGGCGTTCATCAAACCGACAAACGCCTCTTTGGAAATTCCGGAATTTCTTACTAGCGCGTTAATAGATGCGTTGGAAGAACCAATTAATGCTACATGCCACAAATCTTCCAAGGTGAATTTTTCGCCCACATTAACATGATGATCCCCGGCCACATCGTCGTCCATAATTACGGTTGTTGACGCCCAATCAACCGGCAAATCCATTAATACCATGGCGGTCATTAATTTAGTAATGCTGGCCAGTGAACGAACTTCGCCGGTATTTTTACTGAATAAAACAGTTTTTGTTTTGGTGTCTACCACGATCGCCTCGGCGGCCGTGCTGGAACCGGAAAAAACAACCTTATCTTTTGCCAGAGGAACAGCTGGTTTGCTGGCCGGTAAATTTTCCAGATAAACATCCCCGCCGGCCATTACTCTTTTACCGCCTGCCTGGCCGGCAGGCAGGCTGGCGGGAAATTTAAGAAAACTAAGATTATTTCCGGGAGCAAAAAAAACCGAAGAAAAAAATAACAATAAAACGCCGGCCAGCATTATGCCGAAGGATGATAAAAAATCTGTGACTTTGTTGGACATACTTTTCGCGCGGTTTGTCATGCTGAACTTGTTTCAGCATCTTTCGTGTAGATCCTGAAACAAGTTCAGGATGACAGTATTATTCTAAATCTAAATTTGTGATATACGGGTGTTTGTGCAATTCCGGGTAATTCGGCAATTCTTCCAAACTATTTAAACCCAGATGCCTTAGATAATCCATGGTAACTTCGTACGCCGGCAAGAGGTTGGCGCTGTCTTCGTTTTCTTTTACCAAACCACGCAACATTAAATTGCGTAAAATAAGACTGCAATTTACCCCGCGGATTTGTTCCAGTTCCGGCTTGGTGATTGGCCCGCAATAGGAAACTACCGTTAAAGTTTCCAGCTGCGGCCTGGTTAACTCTCCCGAAACTTCTGCTTTCAAAAAATTCTCGGATACTTCTTTATTGTCCGCGCTGGCCACCATTTGCCACTCGTCTCCGTTTTGTAAAACAGTTACACCGGAATCTTCGTTATTATATTTTAATTGTATCTCTTTTAATAATTCCAACACTTCTTCTTCGCGGTTTTTGCCGCCCCGAGGCGGCACCCCGCCCGCCGGCGGTGGCAAAACAACCACTATTTTTTTTACGGATAAAGGTTTGGAAGCGACAAATAATATGGATTCAATTTTTGATTTATTGGACATGCTAGTTTTTAGTAACTAATAAATCTTCAAACGCGTTTACCTGCCGGAAACGAACCGATTGCTGTTTGACTAATTCCAGAATGGCTAAAAAACTGACTATGACTTCGGTTTTATTTTGCGCCGAGGACAGCAAATTTTTAAAGCTGAATTCTTTTCCGCTTTTTAATAACTCACGGATGGAGTCTATTTTTTGCTTGATGGAAATAGAATGATCGATGCTTACCTTTGGCAACGGCTCCAGCGGTTTTAAGCGGTTAAGCAGAAAAACCATGGAGTTGTACAAATTATTCGTAGTGGCATTGACCGGTAAAACAAATTCTTTAGACTTTATCGGCGGCTCAATTCTGCCGTAAGCAATTTTATTGGCCTCCCACAAACTATTTACGGTCTTACTGGCCTCTACATACTGTTTGTATAATTTTAACTGATCCGCCAGCCCCGGACCAGTATCCTCTTCTTCGGGAAACGCGTACTGCAACAAGCTATGCGATTTTAAATAAATAAGCCGGGCGGCAACAACCAAAAAATCTGCCAGTTCTTCGGGACGATTTTTTTCCAGCTTGTCTAAATAGGAAAAAAACTGCTCGGTAACTTTGGCTAAGGCAATTTCGGTGATGCTTAACTTTTCCTGATCAACCAGTTGCAACAATAAATCCAAAGGCCCTTCAAATTTTTCCAGTTTTAGTTCTTGCATATAACTTACTTTTGTCATCCTGAACTTGTTTCAGGATCTTTCGAATCTGACGGCGATAGATGCTGAAACAAGTTCAGCATGACAACTACCTTGCCTTATTCTGCTAATCGTATATGCACATCTTTTAGCGCCTGCGCCGGCAACTCCGACGGCGCGCTCATCATTAAATCTCTGGCATCACCTGTTTTTGGGAAGGCCATTACCTCGCGGATATTTTCTTCACCCTGCAAAATCGCAATTATTCTGTCTAAGCCCAAAGCAATGCCTCCGTGCGGTGGCGGACCAAAAGTAAATGCTTCAAGAATATGCCCAAAACGTGATTGTATTTCCGCTTCCGATAAACCCAGCAATTCAAAAACTTTTTTCTGCAATTCTCTTTCAAAAATTCTTAAACTACCGCCGCCGATTTCAAAACCGTTCAGCACAATATCGTAGGCCGCGGCTCTGGCTTGCGTGGGTTCGCTGTCCAACAAACTTAAATCGTCATTGTTTGGCCTGGTAAACGGATGATGCACGGCGCCCAAATTTCCGTCTTTGTCTTTTTCAAACATGGGGAAATCTACCACCCAGCCGAAGGCCAGATTGTTGGCATCATTGTTTTTTCTTAAATCCGGTTTGTCGTTGCCGTATTTTTCCATAGCTTCCTTATAGGTAAGCCGGGGAAACGGACGCTCCTGAATTTGCAGATGAGGAAATTGTTCTTCCACCAGGGCTATCATGGCTTTTTCGATTAACTGCATGATGTCTTCCTGGGAAATAAAAGACATTTCCACATCAAATTGAGTGAATTCCGGCTGACGGTCGCCACGCTGGTCTTCGTCGCGGAAACAGCGGGCCACCTGAAAATATTTTTCCATTCCCGCCACCATTAACAATTGTTTAAATTGCTGGGGAGATTGCGGCAAGACATAAAAATTATACTTGTGCAAACGGGACGGCACAATAAATTCGCGCGCGCCTTCGGGAGTGCCTTTGGTAAGGCTGGGAGTTTCTATTTCCAAAAAATCCTTCTTGGAAAAATAATTTCGTAAAAATAAAATCAAATCATGGCGGACTTTGATATTTTTTTGCAAACGCTGGGAACGCAAATCCAAATAGCGGTATTTTAACCGCATTTCTTCGTTTATAACTTTGGTATCTGTACTGACATCAAACGGCATGGCCTCGGACTCGGTTAAAACTTTCATGGCCTTGGCCAAAATTTCCACATTGCCGGTGGCCATTTCCGGATTTTTTTGCTTGGCCCCGCGTTCTTGCACTATTCCTTTTATTTCCACGCAATATTCCAAGCGGGTTTTTTTAACATCCTCATTGGAAGTTTCATCCATTTCATTTGGCACGCAAACCACCTGCACAATCCCCGACCGGTCGCGCAAATCAAAAAAAGTAATCTTGCTCATATTCCGCCGGGCATTTACCCAGCCTTTAAGCAAAACTTCCTCGCCTATTTTATTTACCGTTTCGGTTGCGTTTGTTTTCATACTTATACACTTGACAAATGTTTAATTATACTGTATTCTATATTCAGAATTCATATTTAAAAGCACCTCTTAATGGTTCGTCCTTAAGCGGTGTTTTTTCTTTTATACTCCAATTTTCGCCTTAAATTATCCATAAATACAATCTTTTCACAGGCAGATTTCTTCAGCAGTGTTGAACAAGTTTCCTTATATGGACTCATCACCGCGCCAAGCCTGCCTTTTTGATATAAGAAATTAACTAAACTGTAAAAATCGCCGTCACTTGTTATAATTACTGCCTTATCAAAATGATTTTCATAATAATCAATCATGCTTTGCAAAACTAAATCTGCATCTATATTCCCTTTATGAGAGCCGTCTTTATGGGGCAGTACCGGTTTAAATTTTAAAACATAACCCGCCTTTTGTAAACTATCATATAGATCCTGATTTTGGGGTATGTAGCCAATGAATAGATAAGCAATTTCGACTTTATACTTATCCTTTAAGTATACTCTAAATCTTTTAAAATCAAGATTCCAACCCAAACTTTGAACACCAAGATTTAAATTTTGGCTATCAATAAACGCGTAATTCATACTGCTATAAATAGATTATTACTGCCTCAAGCCACCACCACAAAGCGCAAATAGACAGCTCTGCCCGCATAATTTTATCTGGCAACTAATACTATAATACCTCAACTTGGTTTACTTTTGAAATTGCTAAAGTGTCCGAGAATCAAAGTATCAAGAATCAAAGCACAAAGTATCAATGACTGCGGGAAAAGGAAACGCCGATGTCATCATTGGAGACGTCCGGATTCCAGGAGCTGACGATCGCGCCGCCAACATCGAACCCACCAACGCAGACGAGCTTACCATACGAAGAAAGGCGCCCTGTCCATGTTTGCGTTTTTTCTAATAAACGATCCTTATTGGGACCGGATTGAAAAAGAACGAGTAAATCATAGATTACCTCTGTTGGCGATTGTCGCGTAAGCCGGGTTAATTTAAGTTCAGAAAGTTGTTTTGCCGCTTTTTGCCAATTTGAACCGATCAATTGCTCCAGCGCGACTTTCTTCTTTTCAAACTCACCAATTGCCTCTTGATATTGTTTTGGCAAAGGCCCGCCTTTGAATACTTTATCTTTCAAGTAACCGGCTAAAATGGCGGTTTGATTGATAAAATTTTTATTAGTTGAATCTGGAATAACGTTCTTGGCCACCAATGCCCAACCAAGTTTCGGCGTGTCTTTTTTAAAAAAATCTTGATTTTTATACCAATCGGTGGAATAGAGAATTTTGCCGGACTTTTCCTTGTCCAGCTTTGGCTGGAGCGTTTCTTGCATTTTCTCCACAGTCAAAGGCTGGCCACCGGCTGTTTTGTCCACGCGCAATATCAAAAACTGACCAAGCTCTTTCGCTCGCTCTAAATCTTCTTTGGAAAATGGGATTTCCGGAATGTTCTCCGCTTCTAGCCGGATGCCAAAAGTTTTTTCCACTTCTTCGGGGCCAAAGACATTTTGCTTGCCGATGGTTTCAATGGCTGTTGTGATTTGTTCCGTACTGGCGGATTCCGAATTTATTTTGGAAGTGAGTGTTTCCAACTCACTTCTTATACCTCTTACCTCGTTAAGCCTGCCAGCCATCTCGGCCGCGTATTCCGGACCAAGTTTAGAAGCGAGCTCGGCTTGCTCCCGGCGTAATTCTTTAATTTGTTCCGCTATCAATTGGCGTCCTTCTTTAATATCATCAAAATTTATTTGCGGCGGAATTTTTTCTTCTTTTTTTTCTTTGTGAAAAAATTTCTTTTTTTGTTTTGGCCGCGCCGATTCTTCGGTTTTCAAGACATCATTCATGATAGCCAGCTCTTCTGCCAAATCAAAAATTTGCTTGTCAATTTTAAACAATTCTTTTTCAATGACCTTTTTTTCTTCATCCGTCAAACTAGGCCTGCTCTCCGGAAATTTTATGATCTCCCCGGCAAATTCGGGGCGAAGATTTATAAATTTTGAATTTTCTGACATAAAATTAATTATATTTTCCTATTCTAGCCGCCACCGCGTACTGATAAAAATATTTTTCTAACGCTTCCGGTGAATCTTTATATTGATTATCACCATAAAAAACATCCGCCAAAACTTCACGCGACCGGCACAGTTCTTTTACACGCGCGCCACTCCAACGAGCGTCGGCAATCGTAAAATCCAATAACTCCAGTCCTCTTTCTAGCGCTTTTTTGGTCTGTTCTAAATTACCTTTTTTGCGCCAATTAGCTGCGCGCCCCACTTCACTCCCAACATTTCCAAGTTGTTCGCTCAAAGACATTTCTAACCATCTGCCTTCGGATAAATTTTTATGAATGTAGTCAGGCATATTTTAATTGTTTACGCAACATACCCCTCTCTCTGTCTCTCCCCTAAAAGGGGAGAGGACGATTGAGTGAATTGACATTGCCTGTCGTGGTCGTTCCTCCCCGCTTTTAAAAAAAACAAAATAAAAATATTTTCAACCAACTAACTTATTAACAACTTCCAAAATTTTATGTCGTATTGCTTCGTTTTCTACACCACGCGACCGATTATTTTGTCTCGGCCGGATGTTAATCATTGAATCAAACTCCACCAAATCTTCGCCTGTATTATCAGGATACAGGTTAATTCCCCACAAATCAGCCTGCTTTGAGCCACTCTCAAGCAACACCGCTTCCTCATCGGCATGCATTTCGCCGCCAATAGCCATCATACCATTCGCTAAATCAACAACACACTTTACCATATCACCAAAACGTTCCTCGGCCTTTTTTTTAAGCTCGGAATGGCTAATTTTTTCGGTGATAATTTTTATCTCAGACATAAAATATTAAGAATACAACTCCGCCAACTCCACCAACCGGTGCGCGTAGCCGACTTCGTTGTCGTACCAGGCAACTACTTTTACCAGATTTCCACCCACCACGTTGGTTAAAGACAAATCAACCGTGGCGGAATAAGCGCTGCCTCTGAAATCAGAGGAAACCAACGGTTCGCTTGTGGTGGTTAGTACGCCGGCAAAACGATCGGTTTTGGCCGCTTTCATAAAAGCCTCATTTACTTCTTCTTTGGTGACATTTTTTTTAAGCAAAACTGTAATATCGGAAAGAGAACTGACAAGCACCGGTACGCGCAATGCCAAACCGTCAAAAGCTCCGGACAAATCCGGAATTACTTCGGCGGTAGCAGTGGCCGCGCCTGTGCTGGTGGGCACAATATTTTCCGCCGCGGCTCTGGCCCGGCGTAAATCTTTATGCGGGCCGTCCTGCAAATTTTGATCCGCGGTATAGCCATGCACCGTGCTCATCATGGCTTTTTCAATTCCAAAATTTTCATGCAAAACCGCCATTACCGGAGCGATACAATTGGTGGTGCAAGAAGCGTTATTTATTACCGAAGATTTTTCTTCCCCTACTTTACCGCAATTTACCGCGCGCACATAAGTTGGCACATCGCCACCCTTTGCCGGAGCGCTAATAATTACTTTTCTTGCCCCCGCCTTAATATGCATTTCTGCGCCTTCCTTATTTGTAAACCGGCCGGTACATTCCAAAACAACATCCACCTTCAACTTTCCCCAAGGCAATATAGTTGGGTCTTTTTCCGCAAAGACCGGAATTTTTTTACCGTTTACAATTAAATTTTTCTCATCAAATTCTACCGGCAGATTATAATGACCGTAGGCAGTATCATATTTTAATAAATGCGCCAATGTTTTGGTGTCGGTTAAATCGTTGATGGCGACAACTTTTATATCTTTTTTAGTGATGGCAACTTTGAAAGCCTGTCTTCCTATCCTTCCAAACCCGTTTATTGCAATATTCATAATATTTTTAATAAATTATTTTAATTGTCATCCTGAATGAAATGAAGGATCTCTGTCTTGTCCAATTAACTGATTATACAAGTCCTGCCATCTAAAATTTTGTTTTGTTATGATTTCCACTTTTCTATTACGCTTCCAGCCTTTCAATTCTTTTTCTCTTTTAATAGCATCATTTATATTAAAAAAGTGTTCATAATATACCAATTTTTTACACTTATATTTTTTCGTAAAGCCATCGATTATTCCGGCTCTGTGTTCTTCTACTCGTCTAATAAGGTCATTTGTCACTCCTATATAATACACAACTTACACTAGCCATTATGTATACATAATAATTGTGATTGGCCATAAGAAACAGACAGAGATTCTTCGCTTTGCTCAGAATGACAATGGGACAATGGGACAATGGGACAATACCGAAATTATACCGCAACTAAACGACTTTCGCAAATATACATTTCAAATACTCCCCTTCGGTAAAAGCCACCAATTCCGGATGGTCTATGCCGTGGGTATAGGTTTCCAAAACCTGCAAAGTCTGGCGCGCCCGGCCGGCTGATTCGGATAACATATATCTAAAATCAGATAAAGTAACGTGGGCCGAACAAGAGGCTGTAATCAGTACGCCACCTGGTGATAATAATCGTAAAGACGCTTCGTTTATTTTTTTATAACCAATTAATCCTTCCTGAACTTTGCGCCTGTCTTTTACAAAGGCCGGCGGATCCAGGATGATGATGTCAAATTGACTTGAACCTGACCTCACCCTGCCCTCTCCTCGCAGGAGAGGATTTATCGACTCCTTCTCCTTTGAGGAGAAGGTTGGGATGAGGTCTGGATTATTCAAATACTGCTTCACATCCCCGCAAATAAATTCGCATTTTTTTAAATCTAATTTATTAAGTTTTACGTTTTCTTGGGCCAATTCCAAGGCGCTCTGAGAAGAATCCACGCTAATCACATGCTTGGCTCCCCCGCCCAAAGCATAGACGCTAAACCCGCCGGAATAAGAAAAACAGTTCAAAACATTTTTATCTTCCGCGTATTTCATCAACGCCTGTCTTTTATCGCGCTGGTCCAGAAAAAAACCGGTTTTTTGCCCGCCAATCACATCCACCCAGAACTTAAATCCGTTTTCAATAATTTTTATTCTCTCAGGCACTTTGCCATACAATAGGCCTGCGAGCGCTGTTTTATTTGTCATTCCGACGTCGAAGGAGGAATCTCTGTCTGGTTGTTTCGCGGAAGGGTGAGACAGAGATCCCTCGTCGGCTACGGCCTCGCTCGGGATGACAATGTGCCGCTTAAGCCTCTGCGCCACATCCGATCTTTCATAAATACCGGTTGGTTTTAAGATTTTTTTTAAGGCGTCAACGATTTTATCTTTCCACACTTCCATGCCCTGCGTATGAAACTGCAACACCAAATAATCCGCGTATTTGTCTACAATCAACCCGGGCAACAAATCGTTTTCACTGTGAACCATGCGGTAAGAATCCGTATTTTTACTAGCCACAAAATTCTTTCTGATGGCATAGGCCTGATTAATTCTTTTTTCAAAAAATTTGTCATCCACCGTTTCCTGTTCGTCCCAACTCCAAAGCCGCACCGCTATTTGCGAATAAGAATTAAAATATCCCTGCGCCAGAAATTGACCTTCTTCGTTTACCAAAATCACCGCTTCGCCGCTTTTTAGGCCTTCGGGAATCTGTTTGAGCGCGCCAGAAAATACCCACGGGTGACGGCCAAGGATAGGACCAATTCTTTGTTTTTGAACAACCAACTTCATCATGATAAATGGATTATTAATAATTGAGAGTATACCAAACAAAAACACCCAGCGCAATGGCCGGGTGTTTTCTTAATATAAATTTTTAGAGACTGTTAAGCGCGGCACGGGTGGCTGGACCAACCCAACCTGGGTATGGTTTGAGGCTCTGCGCTTTCTGAAAGGCTACCACCGCGGCTCTAGTAACTCCGCCAAAGAATCCGGTATCGGTAGGATAGGTGAAATAACCCAACTCTCTAAGTTTGGCTTGTAACGCCTTTACCTCGTTGCTTCTGGAACCTACTCTAAGCTGCGTACGGAACACGGCAACCGAAGAAGCGGTTGATGGAAGTGAAACTGAAGCTGGGGTTGCAGGTGTGGCTGGTGTGGCAGGAACAGCAGGAGAAACACCGGGAACTGCCGGAGTAGCCGGTGTGGCCGGAGTAGCGGGTACCCCAACGTTTCCACCGCCAACCATTGGTGCTCCACAACCTTCGGTGGTCGCGCTGACAGTTGAAGACCAAGCTGTTTCTACAAGATCCCCATTCCGTCCCTTAACGCGGAATGAATGAGAAGTATTGCATGGAATTTGAAGCACACTTAAACTGGTGGCTGTAGTCCATCCGGTATTAGTACCGGCGGTGATGTCTTCAGCATAGTAAGCGGTAGATTCTCCGGTCCATGAAAAAGCAAAATTATTTGACCCGGCAGTAACCGCTGCAGAAGAAGGGGTGTTGGCAAGAGTATACGCGCTAACACCAGTGCTGTAACTCGTTGTCTGGGTACTATTACCATTAACGGCAGCCACCTGAATGGTATGCAAGGTATTCGCGGTTAATCCAAGAGTGGTAGTCCCACTGTTAGACCCAAGGTCCACAAATTCTATAGTGGCGGTAGCCGCTCCCCAAGTACTGTTGGATTGTAAGTACAAACCCTGAGCAGAATCAAAAACTATATAACTTGTCCCTACCGGATTGGTTGACGAGTTAACAGTTAATGTAAAGGTAGTGGGAGCGGTGGAAGTTGCGGTGGAAACTGTGCCCGGTGTAGCGGCATAAGTCCAAGCAGTGGTGCTGGCAAAAGGAGCTGATGAAGAAGCGACCGCGTCGCCACCACCTGCTCTAAAGTAGTAAAGTGTGTCTGTTGCCAAACCCACGAACATAAAAGCTCCCCAATAACCTTCAGTTACTGTGGTGGTCGCTTGCGTGGTTGTTGGACCCCAGGTAGTGCCATTAGTAGAACTGCTGAAACCGAAAATCTGACTGGAGTCGTTGGAACTGGTGGAAAACCGAAACAGAATCGCGTTCGTGGTGGTTACGGTAGCTGTTCCGGTAGTGGAATTTATCGCCGTTGCGGCGTTGGCGCTACTAATTTTCCAAACCAAAAAAGTTAGACTTAAAAGCCCAACCAAAAAGGCGAACACTAACATTTTAGATGTGTTTATTTTTTCCCGCAGAGAAGACAATGTCATAGATTAAAAGTTTAATCCCAAATTAAGTTTGGGAATGAGATTTTTAAAGTTGATAATATTATAACACATAATTAAAAGCGCTACCAAATACAACCTGTGGATAACTAACAAAAAAGACCCGCCGAGCGGCGGGTCTTTTTTGTTTGTTATTCCGACAACGAAGGAGGAATCTCTGTCCTCTTCGCTTCGAAACCACCAGACAGAGATCCCTCGTCGGCGCGAGCCTCGCTCGGGATGACAAAACTATTTCAACTGCGCCTCTACTTCCGAAGCAAAGTCACAGCCGACTTTGGTTAGGCCTTCGCCTAACTCAAATCGTTCCATTCTGGCAATGGTAACATCGGCTCCGAGTAATTTCTGAATTGTTTTTTCTTCATCTTTGATAAACGGCTGTTCCAACAAACAAACTTCGCTGTAAAACTTGTCTAGCTTGCCTATTAGGATTTTTTCGATGGCGGCTTCCGGTTTGCCTTGTTGTTTTAGCTGTTCGGTGTAAATTTCTTTTTCTTTTTCTACAACTTCTACCGGGACTTCGTCGCGACTGATATATTTTGGATTGGCCGCGGCGGCGTGCATGGCAATATCATTGGCCAAAGCAGAATCGGTAGTATTTTTTAATAGTATCAAAACCGAAATCTTTCCGCCCAAATGAGAATAGGCGCCAAAAACATCGGCGTCGGTTTTTTCCACCACAGCGAAACGGCGCAGAACAATTTTCTCTCCGATTTTTGCGGTGAGATTATTTATTTTTTCGGTAACAACCGGAGACATTGCCTCTTCCGTTGAAGCCGGCTTGTTCTCCAGTAAATTATCGGTTAATTCATTTACCAATTTTTTGAAGTCTTCGTTTTGCGCCACAAAATCGGTTTCGGAATTCACCTCTAAAACCACAGCGGTGTTGCCGCTTACTTTTACTTGCGTAGCGCCTTCGGCCGCAATTTTGTCTGTGCGTTTGGCCGCTTTCACAATCCCTTTTTTGCGGAGCAATTCCCCGGCCTTTTCCATATCCCCTTCGGCTTCATCCATCGCTTTCTTGCAATCCATCATACCGGCGCCGGTAAGGGAACGAAGTTTTGCTACGTCTGATGCGCTTATTGACATATTAAAATAAAATTATGATTATGAAATTAAGAAATTTACTCACCAACGCTCGCTGAAATTATTTCCTAATTTCTTAATTTCGCGAGGCTAGCCGAGCATATTTCCGGTTATTTACACCGACTCATCTTTCTTCAGCGCCCGTCTCTCAATCTTTACCGCGTCGTGCTTTACCGGTTCTTCCTTGGCGCGTTCCAACTTTTTCTTTTCAAATTCTTTACGGCCTTCGTTTACGGCTTCGGCTACCATTTCCACAATTAATTTTATGGAGTTGACGGCATCGTCGTTGGCCGGGATGGCGTAGTTTACCTGTTCCGGATTAACGTTGGTGTCGCAGACGGCCACGGTTGGCACTTCGGTTCTGGTAGCTTCGGCTAAAGCGGTTTTTTCGGTGCGCATATCGGCAATGTAAAGCGCGTCCGGCATTTTATCCAAAGAAGTTAAACCGATTAAATATTTATCCAATTTTTCCAATGTTTTTTTCATGGTGACCTGTTCTTTTTTGGTATATTTTTCGATTTCTCCGGTGGCAAACATTTCTTTTAAGTTGTGATATTTTTTCAAACGGCGTTTCACTTCATCAAAATTTGTTAACAATCCGCCGATCCAGCGTTCTACCAAATAAGGCATTTCACAACTGATGGCGGCCGCTTTGGTGATTTCTCTGGCCTGACGTTTGGTGCCGACAAATAAAATAACTTGACCTTTTGCGGCCAAATTTTTGACGTAATTCAGAGCCTTCTCAAGCTGTTCTTGAGTTTTTTCCAAATCGATAATATGCACGCCGTTGCGTACGCCAAAGATGTATTGTTCCATCTTGGGGTGCCAGCGTGATTTTTGATGGCCAAAGTGTACTCCGGCCTTCAACATTTCCAACAATGTTGGCATTTTACTCATATTTTCCTTATAATTGCCTCCTAGCCTTGCCCCGGAATGGTCCGTAGGGAGGAAAAAAGTGGCTAGCGAGAGATTAAATTAAGATACGGACAGTATATATGAAGGAAAGAAATGAGTCAAGAGGTGTGTAAGCTGGTTTGACAAACCGCTAAAAAGTGATAGACTATGCAGTTGTCCGGGAAGGCGTTTTCCGGACAAAAAGTTTACCCAAAGGAGGGTCGAAAAATGAGCAAGTTCATGCTGGTTTGTGTGGTCGTGGCAGTGGCGTCTTTTTCTTCAGCGAAGGATGCGGCCGCGCAGGACACGGCCCCAACCAAGCTGATGGTGGCTCCGTTCCAAAATACGGGGTATGTGCGCGGGCAGGACTACATGCAGTTGCAGTTTGCGGCCACGGTGGCCGAACGTTTGGAAGACGTTTCCGGCTACGAGGTGGCCGACGGACCGCTAGTTCTGACTGCGGATTTGGCCGAACTGGCCACCATTCGCAACAACAAGGGCAAGATGTCGGATTTCAACTTGGCCGAAGCCAATCGGCTGGCCATGTCACTCGGCGCTTCTGTTTTCATCACCGGCCGTTACAACGGAACGGAGGAAAAGTGGTCGCTCACCGCCGAAGTCTACTCGGCCCAAACAAACGGCCCGCGCCTAATTGGTAGCGCCACGGTGCATGGCAGTCTCATGACCAAAATCATGGTTCGCAAGCGAGCCAGATACATCGTGGACATTCGCGCCATTCACAACCTGCTTTCGCAAGCGGTGGCCGGTGCCATGCGCGATGCCGGGTTGCCGAATTGTGACCTGGTTCAAACGACTCTGGAAACTCCGTCCACCAACGATTCATGGGCGTTCATCCAACTGGGTCTGGCCTACATCCGCTACTTTAACCCGCCGGACGTAAAGCATCATCGCAGTACTTTTGAACTCGCAAAGTATGCGGTACTGGTGGATCCAAAGTATGCGGAAGCGCAACGGTTCTACTCGGTCATGCTGGAAAAGCGCGCCGAAGAAAAACCGGCGGACCGTGGAAAAATTCTGGGACTCGTCCGTCTGCATTACGAAATGTCGCTGGCCCTCCGGCCAAACGACACGCGTACTCTGATTCCGCTGGCGAAAGTGGAATTGCAGTCAAAAAACGAAGTCATCGCCAAGGAGTACCTGGTACGCGCGGTGACAATTCATCCCAAGGACCCGGAACCGCACTTCTGGCTGGCCAAGGTTTACCTGAAGCTGGAAAACTCGGATGCGGCCATTGCCGAATTTGAGATTGTGCGCACTCTGTCCCCCGCCCGTCTGGACGCGCGGAGAGAATTGGTCCGGCTTTACAATGTACGGCTTCGGTACCTGGACTCGGCCACGGAGCTTCGTGTTATCGTTGCCGCCGAACCAAGCGATTTGCAGGCGGCCTTTGCTCTGCCGGCAGTTCTGCGCGCAGCCGATGAAATTCATTTGGCCGTGCAAGCCTACACAGACGCGGAACAACGGTTCCCCAAAGAAAAACGGTTCGCCAAATTCCGCGCCGATGTGGAGCGGAGAGAAGGCGGATTGTTCGTCTGGGTAGATGCAATTAACGAAGGCAAATATACCGTTGAGAACATCAACGATATCCGCGATATTTTTCAACTGGCCGCCAACGATGCCGCTATGGACTTTAGCCTGAACGGCAAAGAAGCCTGCGTCAACGGCCGCGGCGCGTCATCTATGTTGCTGGCGCAAGAAAATGAACGGGTTCACTTGGAGGAACTGCAAGCCTTGCGCGCGTACGCGAATACTATCAGAACGGTCATTAAGCAAGGCAACGACACCGCGTTCACCACCAACGAACGCGACGATGCCGTAACTTTGCTGACCGCTCTGAAAACATCCGAACGCGACAGCCGCGAAATGCAAATGCAGACCGCCAAGACCATTCAATCGCTGATGCGGAAAAAGAGCTGCAAAGAAATTGGCCCGGACGTTCGCATGGCGACGGTTAACGAACTGGAAAAACGGAACCTAAATTGGCAAGTGGTATTGCCGCCCGTAAAGTCAAAATCGTACGTACTGGAGATTCCCACATCTTCGGTCCGGCCGATTCACTTATTCGTGAACAATAAGACCGGACATTCCAAATGTTATTTGTTCCTGGACGGCAAACAGTTAGGCGTTATTGCCGCCGGCCAAACGAATAAGGACTTTACCGTCAGTATCGGCAATCACACCTACTGCCTGGAAGAAAAAGCGGAAGACTGTGACAAGCCAGGAACTATCCGCCAGATGTTCTTTTCCGAAGGAATTATTTTGGAGAGAAAGTAGATATTATAAATTAGACTACTCCCTTCCGACGCATTTTGTCGGGGGGGAATTTTTTTATTTAGATATTTTTCGCTGTCTCGTTCTATTTTTTAGGTACCGCTCAACGGCTTCTTTTGAAGTTAACCAATCTCTGCCTTCTTTGTACGCTTCCAACTTTCCTTGCCTGGCAAGCAAGTTTAGATATTTTGCAGAAAATGGAGTTATTTTCGATATTTCAACCAGCGATACAAATTTTTCTTGTTTTGTAGTTGCCGGAGTTAAAGTTTTTAGATAAATATCAAGCGATCGCTCTATGGATTGAGCGATAAATTTTACTAGCGGTTCATATTTGCCTTTGTCCGCCTTATCCAGCACATCATAATATTTTTTTCGGTCGGTTTTCATAATGACCACTAATGGGTACCCGGCTTGCATCAAAAACAGATTCATCGTCAAGCGCGCGGTTCGGCCATTGCCGTCAAAAAAAGGATGGATATGGACTAGTCTATGATGTAACAAAGCAGAAAGTTCAATAATATTCAACTTGTTTTTTTGTGAATTCAGCCAAATAATTAAATCCCTCATCAGATTAGGTATTTGTAATGCGTCCGAAGGAGTATGATCAGCGCCGCCAATAATTACATTGGCATTTCTGTATCGGCCGGCCCACTCTTTGTCGGTCTCCTGCAAAATAATTTGGTGTAGATTTTTTATAAGCATTTCAGAAACAGTGTGCTTTTTGTCTTTATCTATCAAGTCATATAGATATTCCAGCGCGGCGTGGTGGTCTTTTGCCTCCAGATGATCTTTTAGGGGTTTTCCTTTCACCGTCAGACCCTCGTTTATGACCAAAAAAGTCTCCTTTAAAGTTAAAGAGTTGCCTTCAATAGCATTGGAGTTATATGTCATTTCGATTTGAAATTTTTCTCGAAGTTTTTGTACCGCAGATTTCGGTAACGGACGAAGTTTGTTAAGTTTGGCGAGTTTTTCTTCTAATCGAGCTTTTATGATTGGTGATAGGTAAGTCATATAAAATGCTTAATATGGTTTAGTTAGATATTCACAGTATACCATATTAAGGAATTGCGGTCAAGTTTTATATTGATGCCTATCATAACACAAAAGACTGACGTTAAGCAAACCAGTCTCCATTGACTTTTTTCCCTTTTTGGAGTAAAACTAGACTAGCTAATACTCTTTGACAATTGAACGAAAAAAAGGAGAAACGTCAATGTGGAACAAGGTTCGGGCAGTAGTTTGGTTTTTTGTTATTGTAGCAATTACCTGCTGGATTTGGGACTGTTTTCAAACCACAATTTCACCTGGATTGGTGTGGATTACCCTGCCGACGATAGAATTCGCCCGGTGGTCTTTCACCCTAAAGATCCCACCCCTGCCCTTCTACCCAGCCGCCATTTTCTTTTTGTCGGCAATCAGAGCCCGCCCGCCCTACTTCCGGGAAAACCCGAACATGATTCGGTTCTACCGGTTGCGAAATCTGTCATACGCGATATCAGTCGTGGTTACAACTCTCTTTGTGGTATCTCTCCAAAATAACATAATCGCCGACTACCATCAGGAACTCGCGGATGTGTTGGCGTTCAAACCGCCAATTTCCACCCGGGTCTATGACAGTACCGGATGGGAAGAAATCTGCCGGTTCAGTATGGAAGACCGCGACTACATTTCCATTGACGAAATTCCCCAAATTGTACGCTATGCGGTGGTGGCGGCCGAAGATCAGCGCTTTTACGAACACGACGGCGTTGATCCAATTGCCGTCATCCGGGCGGCGCGCAAAAATTACGAAAATGACCAAATCAAGCAGGGTGGTTCTACTATCACCCAGCAGGTCATCAAACTAAAGGTAATTAAGTCTAATGAGCAAACCAAGGCGCGCAAGATTCGGGAAGTGTTTCTGGCTACCAAGCTGGAACAAATGGCTTCCAAGGACAAAATCCTGGAAATCTACCTGAATCACGTTTATCTGGGACGCGCCTACGGCATCAAAGCCGCGGCCATGGCCTATTACGGCAAGAACGTAAAAGACATGACCATCGGCGAAGCCGCCTTTTTGGCCGGCATGCCCAAAGCGCCATCCAACTTTTCTCCTTCTATGAACTTTGCCCGCGGCAAAGAACGGCAAGCCTATGTGCTGGGCCGGATGCGCGAGCAGGGTTTCATTACTGAAGAAGAGATGCGGACGGCGCTCCATGAAGCGACAGTTGTAATTAACAATCAGCGTCCGCTGAACCGAACCTCCGCCCCCTACTTCTGCGAGCACCTGCGTCAACAATTAGAGCGGGAATATGGTCAGGACCTGATATACAAAAAGGGACTGGTTGTTTTCACCACTCTAAATATGAAGATGCAACGCGCCGCCGAAGCCGCGGTCCAAAACGGACTAGTGGATTTGGAACGCCGGCTTGGCTTCAACGGTCCGGAAGGACACGATGAAGCTTTTACCGGTGTCTGTGATTCTATTGGCGAAGATGTTGCTGACGGCAGTTTTGAGAACGCGCAAGTGGTCTCAAACACCGGCGACAAAATCATGGTCTGCGCGCGCGGAAACGTTTTCCCGATGTATCAGGAAGATGTAAAGCATATTCAGACATGGGAAAAAAATACCGACAGCCAATTGGTTGCCGGCGACAACATGACGGTACGAATTATTACTGTTGCAGAGAAAGTGCTGAAGAAGAAAAAGGAAACTCACGAAGTCCGCTACGCCATTTCGGCGCGCCGGACCGGCGGGGCCAATAACGCGGAAGCTCTGCAGGCGGCCATGGTGGTGGTTGATCCAAAAAACGGCGCCCTACTGGCGCTGATTGGCGGATACGACTACAACGAAAACCAATTCAACATGGCCATTCAGGCAAAACGCCAGCCCGGATCGTCGGTCAAGATATATTTCTACCTGGCCGCGCTGATGCACGGTAAAACGGTAACCGATATCGTAAACGATCACGCTGTTTGTTACCCGTCCGCATCCGGAATTTGGTGTCCGACAAACTACGTCGGCCCAAACACTAAGAATCAATATATGGGAGCGGTCGACCTTCGCACCGCCCTGGCCAAATCGCTCAACTCCATCTCGGTGCAATTGCTTCACGAGGTTGGAGTGGATGAAGGCATCCGGACAATGCGCAAGCTGGGAATTACCTCGCCCATTGAACGGGTTCTGCCCATTGCGGTTGGCGCTATCGACATTACACCATGGGAGCACACTTACGGATACGCAACGGTAGCGGCACAAGGCCGTAAAATGCCACACCAGTGTTATCATCCGGGCCAAAAAGTCTGCGATGCCAATTCCGGTGTGTTTATTCTGAAAGTATTGAACGCGGCTAACGGAGAAGTAATTTACGAATACGTTCCGCCAAAACCGGAACAAGCCGTCCCCGCCGCCGACGCCTACACCATGACTTATCTGATGGAAGGCGTGGTGCAATTCGGCACCGGACGCAAGGCGCAGGAACTGCAAAGACCGGTGGCCGGAAAAACCGGCACCACCAATGAATTCAAGGACACTTGGTTCATGGGTTTCACCACCGACGTGGTGGTGGGAGTCTGGGTTGGACGACAGCGTCCGATTACGATTGCCAAAGAGGCAACCGGCGGTACCGTGGCTCTGCCCATCTGGCTGGCCTTCATGAAAGAGGCTCATCCGGACACGCCGGCCCGCGAGTTCCCGGTTCCCAACGACATCATATTTGTAGCCGACCCGGACGGCAAGCTCATTCCCTACCGGCGCGGAACAGTTCCCGCCAAAAACCTAAGCAGTACAACTACTCCGATAGTTATTGAATCAAACGAATTCTAACCTTCCCCTCCGTTAGCGCAGTGCTGGCGGAGGGGTTTTTTTTATACTTCGTCGTTCCTCCCCCTTTTAGGGGGAGGGCAGGGTGGGGGTATTTGTTCGTGGTACAACCGCCGATATACCCCTCTCTCTATCTCTCCCCTAAAAGGGGAGAGAACCCCACCGAGTCCAGTCGGCTCTTATTGACAACCAAAACAAATAATGCTACACTTTAGGCACTAATTACGCTTTACCTCATTCTTTTATAATTGTAACGAAGAGAGAGAAAAGGTCGCTCGTGACCTTTTCCGAACGAGTTGCAATTATATGAAATCTTAATTTCATATGCAGAAAAAAATACATCCGGAATACAACAATGACACAGAGGTTTCATGCGCTTGCGGCAATAAATTTATTACCGGCAGTACCATGAAGACCATCCGCGTGGAACTTTGCAACAAGTGCCATCCTTTTTATACCGGCAAACAAAAATTTGTAGACACTGCCCGCCGTGTAGAAAAATTCCAAGAACGCACCGACAAGAAAACTGCCGCTTCCGCTGTCCGCAAAGGCAAGAAAGTAAAGAAAGCAGCCACAGCTGTAAAGAAGACCGCCAAGAAAGCGGAGAAAAAAGAAAAATCCAAAGCTTAGCTTTATCAAATTTAAAAAACAGACTACAATATCTTCGGGTTGAGTCTGTTTTTTAGTAAATAGCAATAAACAATGAACAAAAAGCAACCGACCGTTTAATTTGTTAATTGTTAATTGCTAATTGTTAGTTGCTAATTAATCCTATGAACAACAAATATAAAGATCTACAATCCAAATTCGCCAAGCTGGAAGCCGATTTGCAAAATCCGGTTGTGCTTGGTGATTCCAGAAAAGTAAAAGAAGTTGCCCAGGAATATAATGAATTAAAACCGGCCATGGAAAAAATAAAAGAACTGGCCGGAGTGGAAAACAGCATCGCGGAAACGGAACTGATTATAAAAGGCAATGATGAAGAAATGAAAGAAATGGCCACTGCAGAAATTGATGATTTAGAAATTAAGAAATTAAATTTAGAAAAAGAGCTGGACGAAATGACCCGTCCGCAGGATCCGTTTGATAAAAAAAATGTGATTGTGGAAATACGCGCCGGCGTGGGTGGAGATGAGTCCGCTCTTTTTGCCGCGGATTTGTACCGCATGTACAGCCGTTATGCCGAAAATAAAGGCTGGAAAGTAAACACGCTGGATTCAAACAAAATCGGCATCGGCGGTTTCAAAGAAATTATATTTTCCATAAAAGGCAAGAACGTCTACAAAGATTTAAAATATGAAATGGGCGTGCACCGCGTGCAAAGAGTTCCGGACACGGAAAAAGCCGGACGCATTCATACCTCCACCGCCACGGTAGCTGTGATGCCGGAAATAGAAGAAACCGAATTTAAAATTGATCCAAAAGATTTGCGCATAGACACTATGACAGCCGGCGGACACGGCGGTCAAAGCGTGAACACCACTTACTCTGCCGTGCGCCTTGTGTATATTCCAACCGGCATGATCGTGCAGTGCCAAGACGAACGTTCACAAACCGCCAACCGCGAAAAAGCCATGGCCGTAATGCGCTCCCGCTTGTTTGCCATAGAACAGGAAAGAAAAATGAAAGAACTGACCGAAAAAAGGCGCGCCCAAATTGGCAGCGGCGACAGAAGCGAAAAAATCCGCACCTACAATTTCCCTCAAGATCGCATTACCGACCACCGCATTCACCAAAGCTGGAACAGCATCCCCCGAATTTTAGACGGCGAACTAGAACCGATTATTTTGGCCGTGCGCGCGGCGGATTACGCGGGGTTGGATTATTCCGGCACGGATGAAGACGAAGAATAATATGTTGGATTTTGATTTGCTAAAGGCGCATGCCATAAAAAAACCAAAAGAATTTTTATACTCTCATCCCGAATATCGTTTATCAGTTTGGCAAAAACTGCGTTTAAAATATTTTCTCTCCCTGCGCAAAAAGGGCTATTCCGTAGCCGTCATTACCAAGCATAAAGAATTTTACGGCTTGGATTTTTTTGTGAATAAACACGTTTTAATCCCCCGCCCCGACACCGAGTTGATGGTGGCAGAAGCGATCGAAGAAATTAAAAAAAATGATAAGATAATTTTAGTTGATGTTGGTACCGGAAGCGGGTGCATACCAATTTCTATTTTAAAAAATATACCAAACCAAATACAAACATTTGCGACCGATATTTCGAACGCGGCTTTGCGAGTAGCGAAAAAAAATGCCCGAATACATAATGTGAACATTAAATTTTTCCACGGTAACTTGCTTGAACCAATTTTCAAAAACCCCTCTCTCTGTCTCTCCCCTTATAGGGGAGAGAGGAACGAACTCCTCTCTGTAGTTCCCTCCCCTATAAGGGGAGGGGCGAAGGGTGGGGTTTTCATCACCGCCAACCTCCCCTACCTTACCAAACAACAATTTCAATCCGAACCGAGCATTCAAAAAGAACCAAAAATCGCACTCACGGCAAAAAATAACGGCTTGGCTTTATACGAAGAATTATTTAATCAAATAAAAAATGCCGGTCTGACAGCAACTATACTTACAGAAATCGACCCTTCTCAAACCGATGCAATCTCCCAACTTATAAACCAATATCTTCCCGGCTCAAAAATTGAAATAAAAAAAGACCTCGCCGGGCGAGATCGTTTAGTAAAAATTGTCATGTCATCCTGAACTTGTTTCAGGATCTGTCACCAACCAAAGATGCTGAAATAAATTCAGCATGACAATTGATTTAATTCGTCACCAAAACATTAACATTGGCCGGCACCACTTCCACCCACGTATTGCCGGGAATTAAAACTACTTCTCTCCCTATGGGAGATCCCCCGGAGGGGGATTTTTCATAAGTGTAAAATCTGGTGCGGGCGGTAAGTGAACTTTTCTTCCAGGTTCCATAAATAACCGCGCCTTTCTTTAAAATTATCGCCTCACCGCTACCAACAGTGGTAACATCCACTCGCCCCTTATCGTCGCCATTTATTTCTCTTACGCCGGTAATTTGCACTAAAATATTCCGCGCCCGAACCTCGGACCCGTCTTTGTCTGTTTCTTTAATACCATTTCTGGCGCGGCTGTAATTTAAATTTTTGGCGTCATACGTCCAAACGACTTCGTAACTTTCGCTAAAAGGAATTTTTAACCCGCCTTTTTTACCAATTGTCTGCCCCACCAAACGGGAATACTTCCAGGCTTTGTCCGCGGTAAACAAAGAACTTTTGTTGCCGTATTTATTAATAATTTCTAACCAATTACCATTTCCGGTATAAAGATTGTGCGGCGCCGGCCGTTCTTGGCTTCTATTGTAATACTGTCCCCAAAAAAATTCGTTGGCATCAAAAATATTTCTTACTTTAATTAAATTTAAAGCTTCCGGCGAACCGCCCGAGTGCATATATAATCCCCGGCCGTATTCCTGCATCCAGTCCAAAAAGTAAGCACGGGCGCTGCGCACCGGGCCGACTTCCGCCACCGCTTGCTTACTGTCAAAAATAGCCAGGTAGCGGGTAAGGCCGCCTTCTACCGGCGCTTCGTAAACTATTTTGGCTTTGGAAACTCCGGATTCCAGACGAGCGTCTGGATGATTGTCTACCATTACTCCCACCACCTGCAAAACTGAATCTACTTTTTTATTCACCGCTTTTCCGTCTAACGGATTTACATATTTAACGGCGGTGATTGTAAAATCGTTATTGCTTATAGCCTGCAATGATTCTTTGGAAGGATATAAATAAAAAAACACCACCCCAATTCCGATTACGGAAATTAGAATTAAAACAATGATTGGCGGAATTGGCCAGGGCTTACGCTTCATAATTATAAAGCTGTCATCCTGAACTTGTTTCAGGATCTTCGTTATTGTTCCGTAGATGCTGAAACAAGTAGATCCTGAAACAAGTTCAGGATGACATTAAGAAAACAGACTATACAATTTATAGTATAGCCTGTTTTTAAAATTTATTAAAGGTTTATTTCTTTTCCTCTTTCTTTTCTTCCTTCTTAGCTCCGGCTTCCGGTTTAGCGGCGCCTTCAGCGGCAGCTCCTTCTGCGCCCTCTTCTTCTTTCTTCTTGCCGGCAGATTCAATCTTGCTTAAGTCAACCGGTTTGGAAGCTGTTTCCATGGCCTTAATTTCATCTTCGGTTAAGGCGGCGGTGGCTTTGGCGATTAAATCTTCAGCATGAGGACTGGTGATGGTGATTCCGGCCGGTACAACCAAATCTTTAATTTTGATAACATCGTCGAATGTTTTTAAAGCGGTCAAATCAACATCGATGTGGGAAACCAAATCTTTCGGCAAACATTTTACTTCCACATTTTCCACACTGCGCATTAAAGTTCCGCCTTGAGCTTTAATAACCGATGATTCGCCCACAAAGCGTAACTCTACCGTAGCAGTCATAACTTTGTTCATGTCGATACGGCGCAAGTCAACGTGCACAATGCGGTCGGAAACCGGATCGTACTGAATATCCTGAATCAAAACTTTTCCGTCGGCTTTGTCGCCCAAAAGCAAATCAATCAAACTGGCCTCGCCGGCTTCGGCGTAAAGTTTTACAAACTCATCATGATTTAAAGCAACGGAAGTGGCCGGCGCGCCCATACCGTAAACTACGGCCGGGATAAGGGTCTTGGTGCGCATTTTTTGTCCTTGTTCTGTTCTGGCGGTGGCGGATATTTTGAGGGACATATGATAATATTATTTTGTCATGCTGAATTTATTTCAGCATCTACGTAGATCCTGAAACTAGTTCAGGATGACAGTTAAAAAATTTGGACTGTTGATAAATTTATGCCCTTCAATTGTTTCATCAATCGTAAGGGGCGGCAGTTTGTATAATTTTTGGACGTCTTTTAAACTTAGGTCAGTAATCATTCCTACCGTGCTCATGCCTTTGGGCATCATCATTACCATGGCCATAAAGTGGCTTTGGCAATGCGCGCAGGTAAAATGGACAAATCTGGCGTCGCTTTCATTTATAAACAACTTGCCGGCAGATTTGTAGTCATGACCGCAAATCGGACAATGGCTAATCAGTTTTAAAGTTTTTCGCCAAGAATCGGCTTTGCTATTGTTTGGCAACATAATATATTATGTACGAAATACGAAAATTGCGAAAATACGAAATTTTACATACCGATCAGTTTGCGTTTTCGTAGCTTTCGTATTTCGTACATCCGCCTTAATATTAAAGGATTTTGCGGATTTTGTCAATAGTTTAAATACTAAGGTATTTTTCACACACGCTCGGAAAAGAAAAAGCGTTTTCTTTTCTCTCACTTTGTGTAAAAAATAAAGAAGCCCCGGGCAACCAATAATGGCGCAGGGGGCCGATGGAAAAACTACTTTTTACCTAGTTGGATAGTTTCGTTGAGAATCTTGATGTTCTCCTTTTGCACAACGAGCTTGAGTTGGAGCTTGTCGCCCTCTACCTGACAGCGTTTGTCGATTAGAGGGTGAAGGGTGGGCGATTTTTGATACGGCGGTTCACCCTCAATAACGATTTCTTTCCTCTGTCCCGGCCCGGTCTCAATAAAGTAATGAAATCGTTTTTGTTTCCTTCCATCTGCTCCGTCTACCTCTAAAACCTGCCCCACAATTTTTCCGACGAGCTTTTCCATGATTTTCCTCCTGATTATCAGTTTATAGCAAAGTGGCTGGTTGGTCAATTGTCTTCCACCTTTTATTTGCACAAAAGGTGAAAATAACTTTAGTATCTCTTCACCAACATACTCTCCAAAATCCCGACCAATAGAAGATTTATCACCAAAGAAGACCCGCCGTAACTTACAAAAGGCAACGTTACGCCGGTAATTGGTAGAAGACCCAAATTTGCTCCCAAATTGGTAATTAATTGCGCGAAAAATAAAATTAAAATTCCGGTGGCGGTGGCGGCTACAAAATCATCGTCGGATTTTTTGATTATGAGCAGTAGGCGCCAAAATAAAAGTGAAAATAAAATTAGCAAGGCCACTACTCCGGCTAGCCCCAGCTCTTCACCGATAACCGAAAACACAAAGTCTGTCTGTGCTTCCGGCAAAAAACGCAACTGGCTTTGCGAGCCAAATCCCAAACCGCGCCCAAATATTTTTCCGGCGCCAACGGCAATAATAGACTGGGTGACATTGTAGCCGCTGCCCAGCGGATCGCGTCCGGGATCAATAAAATTCGCCAAGCGGTCTTTTTGATAATCTTTTAAAAAGAAAAACCAACCGGAAACCGCCAGGAGTATTATGGCGACGGTAAGCAAAAATAAATACAAACGACGCGCGCCCACCGCCCACACCATGCCAAACCAGATAGCGCCTAGTAGCACCGCCGAACCCAAATCCGGTTGCATCATGGTTAAACCCAAAAGCAAAAACGCCACAATGCCCGTGCCAAAGAAAAATAAAGGCCGGTCAAATCTTCTGCCAAAGCGGGAAATTATATAAGCAATCATTAAAATCAATCCGATTTTGGCCATTTCTACTGGTTGAAAAGAAAATCCAACCAAATTAAACCATCCTTTGGTGCCGCGGACAGTATGCCCAAAAATTAAAACCGAAGCCATTAATAATAAAGAAAACAGATACCACCATTTGGCCACATAACGCCAAAGAGTATGCTGGCTGGTGGCGGCCACAAATAATAAAACCAAGCCAATGCTTAACGCCAATAATTGTTTTTTGAAAAAAAATAAATTTGAACTGCGCGATAAATCCACGCTGTAAACTGCGGCCATACCCATCAGCACCAACAAAATAACCGCCGTAAAAAGCGGCCAGTCAAAACTGCGCGAGGATAATTTTTGGAAGTTTAACATAGGCCGAGTAGCAAGTATTAAGTATTATGTATTAAGCAGTGTCCGCTCGATACTTAATACTTGATACATAATACTAAATACCTGGCGTTGCGTACACCCCCTCATCATAAAGATTTATGATGGGATAGAGCGCGATTTCGGTGGCGCTTAATCCGGAGGAAAAATTGCGGAGGTCAATGTCTTTTGTTTCCATAGAATTTATGGAATCCAAATGCAGGGGAAGAATACCAACCATCTGTCCGTTTTGCAACAGCCCCACATAAAAATCCGCATTTACATAACTGTACGGGCTGGCGTTGGTAAGTTTAAACTGAAGCGCGTCCGTGTTGGTTCCTTCCTGCGCCAATGATTTAAGAAAAACAAAATCGCTGACCGAAAAATTTAACCGGTAATCCTGCCAGCTTTTGGTGTCGGGAATTGTGTGCGCGGAAATTCGTTCGTATTTTATATTTTCCAAAACAATCACGGGTTTAACCCACGCCTCTCCACCAACTGGCAGATCAAATCCCAAATACGCCACCAACCGGCTTTCCCCGGGCATTAAAAAACTTTTTTGCGTTGGAGTTTTTTCCCCGCTGATTACAAAATAATAATCAAAGGTGGCCAGAAACCGGCTATTTGGATTTATTAAATCCGCCACCGCATCAAATTTATTTTCCCGGCTGGAAAAAATTTGCGAACTTATAGCCTGAACCGGCTGGGCGCTAAAGTGCGGATGAATGCCGGTGTAGTTTACCGAAGCGGACAAGCTGGCTTGCACCCGTTGCGCGTCCGGAATGCCCAACAAATAAATCCCCCACTGCCACAAACCAAAAATTATAAAAACAGAATTTACAGCAATTAAACCAATTAACAATACTCTATATAGAAGCGCCTTATGTTTTACATACCAAAAACCCCATTTTAATTCTTGGGAGGTAAATTCTTGGGTAGGGTCTTCGTACTTTGTAGCCCCTTTCTTTACGACAGGCGGGATTGAAGAGCCGTCGGCTAGCGGAGCGGTTTTGTCGCCGTCGTGATTGTTGGGATTATAAATGTTTAACATAACTTATTTATTATATCACAAAAATAACGTTCCGAAAAATTGTTACTCCACCTTTTGTGCAAACAAAAGGTGGAGCCCAAAATTGCCGAGCTGATGAACTTTGCCTCGAACTGCCATCAACTCACCTTTGTTCGTGTTCAGAAGAGCAAGCAATCGCACTTCACACGTCTCCCTACGGGAGACCACAAAGCCTCATCGTGGCCAGTTCGGGCGAAAGTTCAAATGCTCGGACGGTGTCTGTTGGTGATTGTCTGTTGTCCACCGGTGTCCGGGCGAGCATTGGACAAGGTGAAGTTAAATTTAGAGATGAGTTGGGAACGGTCTTCCCGAAGGGAGACTGGTTGTGCTGTTTGAGACTACCTGTTAGAAACAGGTAGTTGAGTTCACAACCAGAGTGACAACGAGTCCTAAATTTTCTGAAGCTTTCCACCGCGAGCGCTTCTTGGTTACTTCTTCTGAAGAAGTGACGAAAGACCAGTTTGCTTGTCCGGAAAAGGCAACAAAGTGTTTTGCTTACGCAAATATAAATTAAAAAACCCGCCTTCCGAAGAAGAACGGGCCGTGTTAATTGTTCGGAATTTTCCGTCGTACCATCCGGCATTCATGATGCAAGCGACACATCATTTTAACGTCCAGAGGTAAAACAAATGTCGGGTGCTCATATGACATCACCGAATCGGTTCCGGCTGGAACATCGTTGTCGTCCCTATCAAGAGTGTGGCCAAACTCGTGCGCCACAATGCGCGGGATAATCTGGTTTGAACTTTCAAACACAATCTTGGGATAAGAAAATGGCTCCCAATTGTAGCATGCGGCAAAACCTTTTCCGCCGCAAGCTCCTTTCTGAATCTGCAAATGAATGACATCGTTAAACATATACAGTGGAAGTTCATCCACCGTATGAACAATTACCACTCTTGGACGATTGGTGGCGTCAAAATAATGAAACCACTGATGAACCCCGGCATAAATCTGGCGTTCGCGGGATTCACGACAGGCTTCATAGCCAAACGCGTAATCTTCGCAACCGGACCAAAAACTGTCATCAGTCACCATGTAGACTGGGTGACGCAAATCCATGTAGGGAGCCCGACTGGCGCAACTACAAGTAATACAAAGAACAATTGCCATGAAAAGAGCGCGCATGTTTCTACTCCTTATATACTAAGGTAGCACTATGTGAAAAATATAGCAAAAAAACGGCCCGCCTTCCGAAGAAAGCGAACCTAATTGGCATTCGGGTTGACATGTTAGTCATTGTCCAGTACATCAACCGCCGACTTCAGTACAACGAGCAATCTGCCTAAATCATCCAGTGGCAAGTTGTGCAAACAAGTACTATGTTTAGCGCACAAAACCTTAACTATATAACGAATCAACTCCGGCTGGCCCTTTAATATTTCGCCCCAAAGATACTGGTCGGCAAATTTGGGATGCGCAGACGCAACTTTCTTTATTAACTCATGATTAGCCAGAAACGCCGCAATGAGCTCGGCGGAATCTATACGACGAACTGTCCAACCGGCCAAACGAAATGTATCAAAAATCACTTCGCTAAGAAAAAGACCAACCGGCTGACTCTCGTCGCTAAGCACCATTGTAAAAACCAGAAAGAACTGCAACAGTCCAGGCTGATCGCGCTCAAGGACTTTGAACGCCTGCTTTCCGGCCTCTTCCAGCACAGTTGCGTTGGCGTCCGCCGGAAGCAGTTTAGACGAATACAAATCATTCCGATTATGAAGACTTGTCGCCACCCGTTCCACAAGTGATTTACTAATTACCAGCTTGCCCATTTTTTCACCTCCAACGTGATGTTGTTGCGTGTAACGTAACATCTATAATATTGTTGGTCAATAATTATGGCACGGACTACCCTTGCTCTCTTTATCTTTATATGATAAAATAATGATTAGAAATTAGTAATTATCCCGCCCACGGCGGGACCCCGCCTCATGGCGGTGGGAAATTTTGTTTTATGCCTATCAAAAGAGTGGTTAAAGGAAGGATAATCGCTAAAAAAGAAAATCCAAAATCCGAAATCCGCCACCGCAGCGAGCGGGGTCCCGCTTCACGGCGGGAAAATCCGAAACAAATTCCAAGTACTAAATCCCAAACTACAAAAGTTGAAACTCCGAAGCCGGTTGTTAAATCCAAAGCCAAGGTTTCCGATAAAGCCGATGCCAGTTATAGCGCAAAAAATATTACGGTTCTGGAAGGGTTGGAAGCGGTGCGCCGCCGGCCGGGAATGTATATTGGCAGTACCGGGCCGGTGGGTTTGCATCATCTTATTTGGGAAGTGGTAGACAACTCCATAGACGAATCCATGGCCGGTTTTTGTAATCAAATAGATGTGGCACTTTTGCCGGATCATTATATAGAAGTAAGAGACAACGGCCGCGGTATTCCGGTAGATATTCATCCGCAGATGGGCGTGAGCGCTTTGGAAGTGGTAATGACCAAACTACACGCAGGCGGAAAATTTGACGCGGGCAGTTATAAAGTTTCCGGCGGTTTGCACGGCGTGGGTGTGTCCGTAGTCAACGCGCTTTCTTCTTATACCAAAGCCGAAGTTCACCGCGACGGAAAAATTTGGGTTCAGGAATATAAAAACGGCGGCATTCCGGTTAAAAAAACCCATCAAACGGGCACCTGCCGAGACCGCGGAACCATTATTACTTTCCGCGCCGATGAAACAATCTTTGAAACCATAGATTACGAATGGAAAACAATCATAGACCACATCCGCCAGATGGCCTACCTTTCCAAAGGCATCCGCATTTCTATTACCGACAAAAGAGCGGGCGAAGAAAAAGCCGCGGACAAAACTGCCGTCCCCTTTCCCAATCCCGCTTATCAATTTTATTTTGAAGGCGGCATTGCTTCATACGTCCGCCACTTAAACTTAAACAAAGAAGTCAAAAACGAAAGTGTTTTTTATGTGGAAAAAGAATACGAAGGCGTAAAAGTGGAAATCGCTTTGCAATACAGCGATGAGTTTACCGAATCTTTATTCGCATTTACCAACAACATTTACAATCCCGAAGGCGGCACGCATGTTCAGGGTTTCCGCGCCGCTCTTACCCGCAGTTTAAATTCTTACGCGCGCGCCAAAAATATCCTAAAAGAAAAAGACGGCAACCTTACCGGCGAAGATGTGCGTGAAGGTTTGAATTGCATAATTTCCATAAAAGTAACCGAACCGCAATTTGAAGGCCAGACCAAAGCCAAACTGGGAAACACCGAAGTTAAAACCGCGGCGGAAGCCGTCATGAACGACGAATTTTTAATTTTCCTGGAAGAACATCCGCGTGATGCCGAAGGAATTGTGGGTAAATGTTTGCTCTCCGCCCGCGCCCGCAACGCCGCCAAACTAGCCCGCGACACCATTCTGCGCAAAGGCGCTTTAGAAGGCTTTACTTTGCCCGGCAAATTGGCCGATTGCAGTAGCCGGCACGCCGAACTGACCGAACTGTTTTTGGTAGAGGGAGATTCCGCCGGCGGCAGCGCCAAACAAGGACGCGACCGGGAAATTCAGGCTATCTTGCCTCTGCGCGGTAAAGTTTTAAATGTAGAACGCGCGCGACTGGATAAAATTTTGGTCAACAACGAATTAAAATCGCTTATCATTGCCATGGGCACCAACATCGGCGAACAATTCGACATTTCCAAACTCCGCTACCACCGCATTATCATCATGACCGATGCCGATGTGGACGGCGCGCACATCCGCACCCTTCTGCTTACTTTTTTCTACCGCTACTATCTTCCTTTAATTACCGGCGGACATATTTTAATCGCCCAACCACCTCTTTACAGTTTAAAGTACGGCAAGAACATGAAGTACGCCTACAACGATGAAGAAAAAGAAAAAATACTTTTGGAAATTAAAAATACTCCGTCCGCTAAAAAAGAAAAGGACCAAAAAGTAAAAACCAAGGCCGAAGAAGCGGTAGAAGCGGCCGAACAAAAAGAAAATGATGAAATTCAAGGCCTGGAAATAAACGGCATTAAAGTAAATATTCAACGCTATAAAGGTTTGGGAGAAATGAACCCCGAACAACTTTGGGAAACCACCATGGACCCAAAAAACCGCATGATGAAAAGAGTGCAAATTGAAGACGCCGAACTGGCCAACGAAGTTTTTGAAACATTGATGGGCGACGAAGTGGCGCCACGCAAGAAGTTTATTCAGACGCATGCTAAAAGTGTGAGCAATTTGGATATTTAATTTTTAGTCATAAATTTTATGGGAAATCCAGAGGGTGGACACGGTGAGAGAAGAGATGCGGAATACTTTAATCGAGAAATTCTAATCTATAGATGTGCACACCCCCTCTTGACTTATTCCCCGTAATAGGGTAATATTAACTCATCAAATAAAGACAGCCGCAAGGCTGTTTTAAAAAACCTAAAATATAGGGGCTTCGCCACATATATACTCATTCGCTCGAAAATAATCAAAAACATTTGATTATTTCTCTCACTCATTTCGTATATGATCAACGCAATCAAAAACTACTTTGTCGGGGCTTTTCAGGAAATGAGAAAAGTTACCTGGCCTTCCAAAAGCCAGACTATAAATTACAGTGTATTGGTAATCGCTTTAAGCGTCGGCATGGCTCTATTTTTCGGCTTATTGGATTACATATTTAGTTGGGGCGTTACAAATTTATTTTTAAAGTAATTTAACTGTCATCCTGAACTTGTTTCAGGATCTCTGTCCGTGAGTTGTCATTCCCGCCCGAGAGCGGGAATCCAGTCGACGATTGTCTGGATTCCCAATCAAGTTGGGAATGACATGCGCAGATGCTGAAATAAATTCAGCATGACAAAAAACACATTATATGGCCAAACAAACACTCAACCTTGGCAAGCGCTGGTACGTGCTACACACTTACAGCGGTTACGAGGAAAACGTAAAAACAAATTTGGAACAACGCCGTGAATCTTTTGCCATGCAAGACAAAATTTTTAATATTTTGGTTCCTAAGGAAAAGAAAATAAAAATTAAAAACAGCAAACGGTTGGTTGTAGAAGAAAAAATGTTCCCGGGTTATGTACTCGTAGAAATGATTGTGACCGATGATTCCTGGTACGTAGTCCGCAACACCCCAAACGTCACCGGCTTCGTTGGCTCCGGCACCACCCCTACTCCAATAGACCAGGCAGAAGTAGACGGCTTGGTAAAAAGAATGTCCGCTTCCGAACCACAACATCAAATTAATTTTGAAATTAACGAATTGGTGCGGATTACCGATGGACCGTTCAAAAACTTTGAGGGTAAGGTCAGTAACGTTGATCAGGAGAGAGGCAAGGTTAAAGTTCTTATCACCATGTTCGGACGCGAAACACCGGTAGAATTGGATGCGATGCAGGTAAAAAAAGCGTAATTAAATAAAGAAAGTGATCGCGGACTGTCATTCTGAGCACAGCGAAGAATCCCTCTCTGTCATTCTCGCCAAAGCGGGAATCCAGTGTCCGATTGTCTGGATTCCCATTGTTATGGGAATGACAATTAAACGGACAGAGATCCTTCACTACGTTCAGGATGACAAGTACCGGCTTCTCGGTCATAATTCTTAATTCATAATTCTTACTTAAATCTATGGCAAAAAAATTAATGGCGCAAATCAAATTGCAGATTGTCGGCGGAGCCGCTAACCCGGCCCCACCAGTCGGCCCGGCTTTGGGCCAGCACGGCGTAAATATCCAGGGCTTCTGTAAGGAATTCAACGAAAAGACCCAGGATAAAAAAGGCGAAGTAGTGCCGGTAATCATTTCCGTTTACGAAGACCGCAGTTTCAGTTTCATAATGAAAACTCCTCCGGTTCCGGAATTGATTAAAAAAGCGGCGGGTATAGAAAAAGGTTCTGCCAAACCTTTGCAAGACAAAGTTGGCAAAATCACCAAAGCCCAAGTTCGCCAAATCGCCGAAAAGAAAATGCCGGACTTAAACTGCCACACCGTAGAAGCCGCCATGAGTATGGTGGAAGGTACGGCCAGAAATATGGGTGTTACCATTGAGGGATAACACGAATGCGCTTGAGCGCCACAAATAACACAAATAAAAAATGAAGACGTCCCGGTTGGGGCGTCTTTTAGTTGTGCTGTTTTAACGGAAATGTGTTACGGACAAACGCCGAGCGTGTCGCCGTGCGCCAGATGGGCGGGAACGGCTGGTGTGCCGACACAGATGTTGTGAAGATTGGCCGGATTGCCGGGTGGGTAATGGCAAAGAAGGGCCTTACCGGACGCGCAGGATTCATCATCCCCGTCGTCGCCGTCTCCGTCGCAGACGCACTGGCCGTCCACGCAGATTTGACCTTCGGGGCAGTCGTCGTCGGAGTAGCACCCCGGAACGCCGGCATCGGAAACGCCGACAACACCACCATCATGAACTTCGCCAACTCCTCCGTCAGAAGTGCCGATGACGACATTCGCATCAGCAGTGTCAACAGTATTGCTGTCGGGCAGGCTGGCATCAGCGTTCATTTCACCTCCGTCAACCTGGGTCATGCTAGCATCGTCCTGGCTCTGCGTCGCATCCATACTATCTGCCGGCACCATGCCGTCAGCCAGCAATACCCCGCCATCCAGGTCATAGCCACCAGGAGGACTTTGGCCACAGCCAGCCATGAGCACAAAAGCAAAGAGCGTTGTCATTCGGTTCATCATCGTTCGCATCGGATTCTCCTTTTTGGTTCTGTGTTCGGAACAGGTTTGGGTTTATTCTATATAGCTCCACATATAACCTCACTCGCTCGGAAGTAGCCAAGCATGCTTGGCACTTCACTCACTCATGTCGGTTATCAGCATCGCATCGCCAAAACTAAAAAAACGATACTTTTCGGCAACTGCTTTATCGTAACATCTTAGCACAAACTCTCTATCATTTGCAAGCGCGCAAACCAACATCAGCAAAGTGGACTTTGGCAGATGGAAATTGGTAATTAGCGCGTCTACAATTTTAAATTTAAAACCGGGATAAATAAAAATATTGATATCGCCGGAATACGGACGCAAAATTGGAAATTGGAAATTAGAAATTAGAAATTTTTGGGCAACGCCTTCCAATACTCGAACCGTAGTCGTCCCCACCGCCACCACTCGCCTACCTTCGGCTTTGGCCTGATTTATTAAATCGGCATTTTTTGATGTCAGTTCTACCCACTCGCTATGCATACGATGTTCCTCCAAACTTTCGGTTTTCACCGGCAAAAACGTTCCCAATCCCACATGCAAAGTTACTTCCGCAAATTCCACCCCTTTATCCTTCAATTTTTCTATCAGCTCCGGAGTAAAATGAAACCCGGCCGTTGGCGCCGCCACCGACCCTTCTTCTTTGGCGTACACCGTTTGGTATCGGTTTGTTAATTGTTCATTGTTAATTGTTAACTGGTCAATATACGGTGGTGTCGGCACTTCCCCATATTTATTCGCTTTCGCCCGCACCAACATATCGTCCTCTTCAAACTGAATTAAAAAAGTGCCGTCATTTTCTCTTAACATTACTTCAGCGCTAAAGTCCGGAGCAAAAACAATTTTCATTCCCAAGCGCAACTTTCTGCCCGGCTTAGCCAGCGCTTTCCACACTTTATTATTTTCCATTGGCTTGACCAAAAAAATTTCTACCGGCGTGGCGTTTAAAATTTTACCGGTAGTGACTACTTTTCCCACCAAACCATCCGTTTCTTCATCCAACATTATTTGACCGCGCAAACGGGCCTTAAAAACTTTGGTATTATTCCAAACCAACAAATCCCCTTTTTTTAAACAATCAACAATATCAAAAAAATGTTTGTCTTCAACTTTTTTTGCTTTTCTATCTAAAACCATCAAACGCGAACTATCGCGCGGTTCCAACGGAATTTGCGCGATGAGCTGTTTGGGTAAATTATAATCAAAATCAGAGGCTAACATACTAGAGCTTTCTTTTATTCGCATTATGCTCATCCAAGGTTTTGCCGTAATAAACCGTTCCGTCTTTGGCTGTTAAAAAATACCAATACGAATTTATTTCCGGATGAAGCGCGGCCTTGATGGAATCTAAGCCCGGATTGGCTATCGGCCCAAGCGGTAAACCGGGATATTTATATGTATTCCACAGAGAATCAAAGCTTCGTTCTTTGTTGGTGGTAAAAACATCACCGGTTTTATTTACAACATAGTGCACGCTGGAATCCAACTGCAACGCCCAATTTTTTTGGTAACGGCGCCACAAAATATCCGCCACTCTGGCTTTATCGGCCGGACTTTGCACTTCTTCTTCCAGCAAGCTGGCCATAGTCAAAATTTCAAAATAACTATGACCGGAATTTTTTACATCTTCCCACATCGCCGCGTCCATTTCCTTATCGCGCTGATTTATTAATTTTTTAAGCACATCCAAAAGAACGGCGTCTTTAAAAACCCGGTAAGTTTCCGGAGCCAAAAACCCTTCGTAAGAAACATAACCCGGTTTGTAAGACACAACTGAAGATTCATTAATTACCGGCAAACTAATTCCTTTGGTTCGGTAATCCACCGCCGACTTGCCGGTTATTTTATAAACATCATCGGTGCTGGAGGCAATACCCAGTTTTACCAGATATTCCGCCACCTGGCGCAAGTTCCACCCGGGAATAATAGTAACGGTTAATTCCGGTTTGGGAGGAATGGGAGCGTAGTAGCGGACATGGGTTTTTTTGTAATATAAAATACCAGCCAAGGGAATAATTAGGATAAGAACTGCGGAAAATATTAAGATTTTTTTGTTTAAAGACATATTTTTTGGGATTTCACGAATGGGCTTGTGCCCCACGAATTATTCGAATACGATTAGCATTATTCGTGGCGCTCAAGCGCATTCGCATTATCCAAATTACTCATTCCAGTTCTCTCTCGCCCACTGCAACCTTTCCGGCACGCCAATGTCTATCCACGGCTTGTCAGATTCATAAACATACAAATCTTTCATTTTTGGAAAAACATCGTATTCAACACTAAAAGATTTTTCGGCCGGAAAATATTTTTTTGCTTTGGCATTAAACAAATAAATTCCGCCATTTTGATAGCCGGGCTGATGCAAACCTTCTTTTTCTTTAAACTTTTTTAAATGAAAATTTTTATCATACTCCAACGTGCCGTAGGTGGCGACGTCCTCCACTTTGGCTCCCAAAATAATTCCATCGCTTTCCGGAGGCAAACATTTTATCATATCTGCCAAATCAACGGCGCTCAAAACATCTCCGTTTAAAATTATGGTTAGTTCGTCCGGTTTAGAAACATATTCCCACGCATGCTTTATGGCGCCACCGGTTCCCAGTCTTTCTTGCTCAATCGCGTAAATCAAATCAACTCCGTCTTTGTGCAAGCCGATTTTTTGATGCAAAACTTCCGCCAAATGACCGGCGGCCAGCACAACTTCGGTAATACCCACACTTTTTAATTTTTCCAATTGCCAATCCAAAACCGTTTTGCCTTTTATTTCCAGCAAAATTTTAGGAATAGTTTTTGTAATATCTCCCAACCTTGTTGATAATCCTCCGCAAAGAATAATGGCGTTCATATGTCTATTTCTTTTTTAAATTATCCAGATAAGCTAACGCGCGATAAGCACAGATTTCCGCGAAAGCGTCAGGTAATTTGTGTTGTGATAATAATTTCTTAAATTCAGGCATAGAAACGGTTAAAATTTCAATATCTTCCGCGTCTTCAAAATTCGGCTCCTGAATTTTGCTCGCGTCCAAGGCCAAAAAATGATACACATCGCCTGTGGTATATTTTCCTTTAATGCTTTTTCCTAAGGCAATAAACTTTTTAGCTGCATAGCCTGTTTCTTCCAGAAGCTCGCGCTTAGCTGTGGCTTTGGCCTGTTCGTTATCATCAATAATTCCCGCTACCAAAGAAATTAATTTTTTCTGCTGGCCAATGTAGTATTGTTTTAAAATAATCACCCTGCCTTTGGCGTCAATCGCCAAGACATCCACAAAACTATACCCGGCGGTAATAAAAAAATCCCGGGTCTTCCCATTCGGCAAACGCATTCGCCATGATTGTACTGAACTTTTATAAGTATTGAGTACAGTTTTCTTCCCAAATAATTTCCAACTCATATATTTAACAAGTTAGTTGTGTAATAGGCTAAAGCCGCTGTAAATGCCGCCACTCCCATTCCTCCTAAAATATCCAAAGGATAATGCAAACCCGCGTACACCCTGCCCCACATTACCCAGGCGGCCATTGGAATCATGGCCCAAGCGCCGGGCAAATGAAAAATATAAGCCATAAAAACCAAAAGCCAAGCGGACATGCTGTGATCGGATGGGAATGTTTTCCAACTCATTAAAGGTTGGAATAATAATCTGGTTTGAGGGTTGGTAACGTATGGCCGCGGCTCATGCATGGTCATGCTGATTAACAGACTGATCAGCCAACCGACTGCCCAAGCGGCCGCAAAAAAAATCAAAGGTAAAAAAACCAGGCGTTTATTCGGCATTCTATCTATTAAAACGCCGGCAATATACCACGCGCCCATAGCAATAACCACCCACTCCGCTCCCGCGCGCCCAAAACTATCCAGTAGCTTAGATTTGCCTACCAAACCGTTGATTTTGAGAAATATTTTAGTGTTTATGTCCATATAGTTTGATGTATTCTAACAACTAACATTCGCTTTGGCAACCCTTGAAATATTTATAAATAATGGTATACTTCTAACGATAAATGCGCCCGTAGCTCAGTGGTTAGAGCACTGCCCTTATAAGGCAGGGGTCCTCGGTTCAAGTCCAAGCGGGCGCACAAACAGAAGTCCAGAAAAAGCCTAAAAATGGGCTTTTTTTGTTTAGACTGTATCAATCGGAGCGACCTCTTTTCTTTTTCAAGGAAAAATGGTACACTTTTTCTATCTTTAGGCAAAAAGGATCCACGCCAAATAACCTGGGATAAGCATATTTTTATGAGCATAACACCGGTTCCAAAAAATAGATTCACTGGGAATCAGAGCCTAGGCAGTCAGTTCCGTAAAGGTTCGCTCCACAATAACCCCAAAGCTATGGATGAACAAAGCGGCCTTTTAAAATCACAAAGAAATTCCGTTACCAATAAACCCGGACAATTCATATACAAAGGAAATAGAAACTTAAATCCCGCCATAAGAAATCACAACGAACATGCCATAACAAGTATTTCTGCAAAGTTCAACACAGCTACTGTTCACGCGATGGGAGACAAAACAACGCTCGCGAGAAAAGGTGAAGAACGCGCGCATATTTCCGGTAGTGTAAGCGGGCTAATCAAAAAAAGAGCATCGCTAAGCGCCACCACCCCGGTCAAGCCAAGCGCGCCTAAATTACAATTTTAAATTTAAAAATTAAATGCCCTCTCCAGCCAAATTTCAAATACTCAAAAAAGATGATGGCAAAAGGCTGGATGTTTTTTTGGCTAAAAAATTAAAGATAAGCCGGTCGCAGGCGCAAAAAATGATTGGGATGGAGCAGGTTTATGTGAATAAAAAATTGCCCAAAAAACCGGGCGACAATTTAACCGAGGGCGGTACTATAGAAATAAAAAAACCTAAATTAACCGTGGCGGCTTCGGAAAAAAAGGCGGCCGGGCAGGTTAAATATGATGTTGAGATAATCTCCGTAACGCCGGACTATGTGGTGGTAGACAAACCCACCGGCATGCTTTCCCACGCCACCATGGCCGGAGAAAAAAATACTTTGGCGAATTTCATTACCAAAAAATACCCGGGCGTAAAAAAGGTCGGCGACGACCCCATGCGCCCGGGCATAGTGCACCGGTTAGATAAAGAAGCTTCCGGTTTAATGGTAATCGCGCGAACACAAAAAATGTTCAACCATTTAAAGGAACAATTTAAAAACAGAACAATAGAAAAGGAATACCTGGCCTTAGCGCACGAACCAATGGCCCGAAATTGGGATGAAATTAATTTTCCTATTTCCCGCTCGGAAACATCGGACCGCATGGCCGCTATTCCCGCTGGTGAAGCCAGCCGGGGCAAAGAAGCAAAAACGGAATTTTCGGTAGAGAAAAACTTTATTAATTTTTCCCTCATACGCGTAAAAATCCACACCGGCCGTATGCACCAAATTCGCGTACACCTGTTGGCCTACAACCATCCGATAGTTGGCGATCCGCTTTACTTCCAAAAAAAACAAAAACGCAACTGGGATGAAAGACTGGGTCGGCTTTTTTTACATTCCACAAAATTAGGCTTCACGGATTTGGATGGAAACCGTCAGACTTTCGAGTTACCACTACCAAAGGAATTAGACGAATTTCTGACACTACTTAAGTAATTTAAATTGTCATTGCGAGCAAAGCGAAGCAATCCCAAAGTACTGGTAGTGCCGGACAGTGGGATTGCCGCGTCGCTACGGCTCCTCGCAATGACAACTAAATTGTATGCAAAATAACCCCGGATTATTAATAATCATCTCCTCCCCCACTGGCGGCGGCAAAGACGCGGTAATCGCCCGTCTTTTAAAAATGTTCCCTAATGCCATCCGTTTAGTCACCACCACCTCGCGCCCTCCCCGCCCTACAGACAAGGAAGGCGTGACATATAATTTTTTATCACAGGAGGAATTTGAAAATAAAATAAAACAGGGATACTTTTTGGAATACAACAACTGCGTCGGCAATTACTACGGAACACCCAAAAAATATCTGGAGGATTTATTAAAAAATCACGATTTGGTCTTTTCCAACCTAGATGTAAACGGCAAGCATAGTATGGATAAATTGGAAGTGAAAAATCTGTCGTTTTTCCTTCTGCCGGAAAGCCTGGAAACCTTGAAAAAACGAGCCGAAAAACGCGGTGGTATGACTCCGCAGATGATACAGGACAGAATTAAGCTGGCCGGCGAGGAAATAGCCAAATCCCATGACTATGATTACCAAATTACCAACTACGAGGGAAAACTACAGCAAACTACCGATAATATAGCCGAAATTATTAAAACCCACCTAAAGAGCAGCGCGGGGTTGACAAAAAATAAATAATGGGCTAATATACGCCCACATTTAAACGCATTGTCATCCTGAACTCGTTTCAGGATCTCTGTCCGCAAATTGTCATTCCCGCCCGAGAGCGGGAATCCAGTCGACAATTGTCTGGATTCCCAATCATGTTGGGAATGATAGACACAGATGCTGAAACGAGTTCAGCATGACAATATTAAAATATCCTAATATGACAGAAACAACAGTCGCTACCATCTACAAACCGGGAATGGTAGTAAAGGTTCACCAAAAAATTAAAGAAATGAACACCAAAGGAGAAGAAAAAGAACGTGTTCAGGTTTTTGAAGGCATAATTATTGCCGCCAAACACGGCCAAGAAGCCGGCGGTACCATTACTGTCCGAAAAATCGCCAGCGGCGTGGGTGTGGAAAAAATATTCCCCGTTCATTCCCCGGCTGTAGATAAAATCGAAATTGTAAAACAATACGAAGTCGCCCGCGCTAAATTAAACTTCCTCCGCGATCCGGAATTTAAACGAAAAATGAAGGAGAGAAAAGTAAAAAAAGCTTAATACGAATTTATACAAAACAAAAAACCTCCCGCTCGGGAGGTTTTTTGTTTTTAAATTGTTTTGAGATACTTCCCCGTCCAGCTGGCTTTGGATTTCATTATATCTTTGGCCGTTCCTTGAGCAACGAGCTTCCCACCGTGTCGTCCGCCTCCCGGACCCATATCAATTATCCAATCGGAGCAGGCGATTATTTCTAAATTGTGTTCAATAATTACCACAGTGTTGCCTTTGCTTACCAAACGGTTCAGAACTTGTAATAAATGCCGGATGTCTTCGAAGTGCAAACCGGTGGTCGGTTCATCCAAAATATATAAAGTACGGCCAGTGGAACTGCGGGAAAGTTCGGTGGCCAGTTTTACGCGCTGCGCTTCTCCGCCGGATAAGTTGGTGGCGGGCTGGCCTAAATGCATGTAGCCCAAACCAACTTCGTGCAAAATGCTTAACTTGTCGGAAATATTGGAAATGCCGCTAAAAAACATGCGCGCCTCGTCTACGGTCATGTTTAACACATCGGCAATATTTTTAGCGCGGTAATGAATTTCCAGCGCTTCTTTGTTATAACGGGCTCCGCCGCATTCACTGCATTCCACATAAACATCGGCCAAAAATTGCATGGGAATCCGCATATAGCCCTCGCCGGCGCAAGCCTCACACCGTCCGCCGCCTTTGACGTTAAAACTAAACTTACCGGCATCGTAGTTGTTCATTTTTGCTTCCGGCAAATCGGCAAATAAATCGCGGATTAAAGTAAAGACGCCAGTGTAAGTGGCCGGGCTGGAACGCGGAGTACGGCCAATGGGAGATTGGTTAATGGCAATAACTTTGTCTATGTTTTCTATGCCCTTAATTTCTTTGTGTTCTCCGGGCTCATCTTTGGCGCGATAAAAATGTTTGGACAACGCTTTGCCCAAAATATCTATGATTAAAGTTGATTTACCGGAACCGGAAACGCCGGTCACGCAAACTAATTTGCCCAGTGGAATTTCCACATCCACGTTTTGCAAATTAAAGGCTTTGGCGCCGATAATTTTTAATGATTTATTGTGTGATTTCTTTTTTGCTACATCTGCAACACAACTTATTTTTTCCCGGCCGGATAAATAATCGCCAGTTAAAGATTTCTTGGACTTTTTTATCTGCGCTACCGTGCCTTGAGCGATAATTTCTCCGCCTCCTACGCCGGCGCCCGGACCCACGTCAATAATATAATCAGCCGCTTCCATCATGGCGCTGTCGTGTTCCACCACAATCACGCTGTTTCCCATATCGCGCAAAGACCGCAAACTTTCAATCAGCATTTTATTGTCCTTCGGGTGCAAACCAATACTCGGTTCGTCCAGAATATAAATTACGCCGATTAATCCGGTGGATAATTGGGTGGCCAACCGGGTGCGGGTAACTTCTCCGCCGGACAAAGTGTTCATGGACCGGTCTAAAGCCAGGTAGCTCAAACCGACTTTCGCCAAACTTTCCAGTCTTTGAATTATTTCTTTTAGAACCGGTTTAGCCACCGCTTCTCTTTGCGCTTGGTTCAACCCCGACGATTGGCCACGTGTTGTCATCCCGAGCGAGGCCTTAGCCGACGAGGGATCTCTGTCAGTGGTTTGTGTTGTCATCCTGAGTGAAGCGAAGGATCTCTGTCTGTTCGGCGATTGAGACAGAGATTCTTCACTTCGTTCAGAATGACAATTAACGGAACGGAATGACAAGCGCTTGAAAAAAGCGATATTATCTTCAATGCTTAGCGCGGATAAATCGGCAATGTTATGTTCCCCAATTTTTACCGCCAAAGAATTGCGGTGCAGGCGCTTGCCGTTGCAAAGCGGACAAACTGTTTCCCGCATATACTGTTCTATTTCTTTGCGCACATATTCCGAATCGGTTTCCAAATGCCTCTGCAACAAATTAGGCACTACGCCCGAAAAAAGGGTTTTCTTACCGTCAATAATATATTCATCGGCGCCGGTGCCCTGCAAAATTATATTTAATATTTTTTGATTAAATTCTTTAACCGGAGTATTTACAGAAAAACCATGGCGTTCGGCCACAGCCGCGATAATTTTTTGATACCAATTTTGATTGCCGGTAATTCTCATCCACGGTTGAATAGCGCCTTCGGCCAAAGTTAACCGGTCGTTAGGCATCACCAGGCTTGCGTCTACTTCTTGAGTAATACCCAAACCGGTACAACGCGGACAAGCTCCATACGGGCTGTTAAAACTAAAACTGCGCATATCCAGCACCGGCATTATCTGACTGCACTTAGGGCACAAACCGGAAGTGGAAAAAACACTGTCATGCTGAACTTGTTTCAGCATCTCGTTGGATTTTGAAGTCGCTTTGTTAGATCCTGAAACAAGTTCAGGATGACAATCAGACAAAACCAACAAACCATTACTCAAATCCAAAGCAGAATCCACCATTTTCATTAAGTCTTGTTTTTGAAAATCCGTTACTCTACCCACCATCAATTCCACGCTATACAATTTATTGGCGGAAAATTCAAACTTGGCCAAATCATTTATTTTCATCAGCTTACCGTTCACGCGCACCCATTCGTATCCGGACTTTTCTACTTTCTCCAACAATTCGTCCGCCTTAACTTTTACCGTTTTCACCAAAGGTGACAGCACTAATAATTCCGAACTCTTGCGCGCGCGGCGACGGACTTCTTCCAAAATAGCGCCAGGGGTATAAGCCTGAACCGGCACATGGCAATCCGGACAATACTGCTGACCGATTCTGGAAAACAACAAACGAAGGTAATCGTATATTTCCGTTACCGTACCCACAGTAGAACGCGGGTTTTGCGTATAACTTTTTTGATCAATCGCGATAGTCGGAGAAAGCCCTTCAATACTGTCTACATCCGGCTTGTCGCGCACTTCCATAAACTGACGCGCGTAAGAAGAAAGAGACTCTGCATAACGTCTTTGTCCCTCGGCGTAAATAGTATCAAAAGCCAAACTGGATTTTCCGGACCCGGACAAACCGGTAATTACCACCAATTTATTCTTAGGGATTTCCAGAGATACATTTTTGAGATTGTGTACTCTGGCGCCTTTTATGATGAGTTTGTCGTTCATATTTAATAATTGTCATTCCCGCCGAAAGCGGGAATCCAGTCGACGATTGTCTGGATTCCCAATCAAGTTGGGAATGACAGACGTTGCATACTAAATCAGTGATATATTGTAGCAGGTTTTGGCAAGATGTCAATAAGGAAATCGGCGATACCAAAAACCCCTGCTGGCGATGTGCGCGGCGGGGGTTTTTGGTTGTTTAATGATTTTTATTTATTTCGCTAAATCTCTTTGATAAGATGAGTTTGATAAAACGAATCAGCTTTATTTTGCTTAGCTGTATCGTCCCAAACACCTAAACCAGAAACCCAACCACCAGCCTGTACATTTATGATTGAATCGCCGTCTATATTCATTCTTACACCTTTTAATAAATCATCCTGACTAATGAAATATTTTGGATCAATCTTATCAAAATTGGACCTAAAAAATTTCCAGTTACCCAAATCTACGCCGTTTTTTCCTAAATAATGCCACTCCCTATAAGTAAACGCCCCACCTTTGGCTCCTTGCATTTCTACAACCAAAACATAGTCTTGCGGATTACCAGAGAAATTATCTGCGCACTCTTCAGGTATTTTTTCGATCTGCTTACTTGTTGCTTCTATAAAATACTTATCGGCGTTCTTTACCTCTTTTGAGAAAGAAACCACGAGGTAGCTGCCCTCTTCATGAATGATTACCTCACAAACACGCGCTAAAATTACCCTATTTGCGGGTGGATGTTTCCAGTCGCTTGAAAATGTTGCACCCAAAAAATCACCTAATACCGCCGTATAGGACCCTGTATAAGTTATTTTCCCGGCTATTTTTACATTGCCACACTTATAGCTCGTTCCGTCGCCTTCCTTGTCAAAACACGTCTGCTGATTATTGTCTACAACGGGACACAAATTCCCAAGGCAAGTAGAATCGCCGCCGTTTTCTGCAAGAAATCTCTGCCCGCAAGTAATCAGCGGCGCAGTTGGCAAGGCTTTATAGATACGTTGGTCACGTGGTGGCAGTGGAAGATTTGGTTCATCGGCTCCGGCCACAATTGCAAACTTAAGCTTCCCGTCGCTGGCGCCGGGAAGATCCGAACAATACTCTGGCATCATCGCCACTGGTTTTATCAGCCACACTTGTGGCAAACGCAAATTCACCAAGGCCGGATTAATGGTGTTTAAAACAAAGTAAGACATGTAAGCGATAAAAAGACCAATGATCGCGCCGCCAATTCTTTTTTTGGCGCTGGAAATTGCTTCACTGTTGCCTCCGGAAGTAACCCACTGCATGCCCGCGATTATTATCATTACCACCGCCACAATGCTGGCAATGGTTACCATATATTTGTACATTAAAACAATAAACTCACCAATATTGGAAAATTCGGATTTACCACCAAATGAAATTTCAGTTTTGGTTGTACCGGCTGGCAAACAGCGGCCCCATTGTGTTTCGCCTTCTCCGCCCACACAAGGAGCAACCGATGCGTTGGATATGAAACCTTGCTCCAGTTCCTTACAGAGAGGATCACCAGCTGTACAAGAAGGAGCGCCGGTCAAAAACTGCTTTCTGGTGTTGTGACAATCTATCCTGTGCCAACAAAAAGGATTAAGCTCGGGAATTTGACTATCAGTGCCGGCGGCGCTCGTTGGGAAGGAGATTAAGAGAGTAAATACTATTGCGGTGATGATTACTATTTTTTTAAACATACAAATAAAATTTATAGTTGTTTTACATATCCTTCCCAAACATCAAACGGCACTACACCTTCCACTTTCTGGCCATTAACAAAAAATGAGGGTGTGCCGCCAACGCCGAATTTGTAGCCGTCTACATAATCCTGATTTACTTTAATGGCCGCGGCGCTGGAGTCCAAACATGTGTTAAGCTTATTTAAATCCAGATCGGTCTCGCCGACTAAAACGGCTAAATCGGCGGGCGCAAGAGAAACGGGCAGGTCGTCTTGTTTGGCGAATAAATAATCGCTGACATTCCAATATTTGCCCTGCTCGTAAGCGCAGACGCCAATTTGCGATAATCGGTTGGCGCCAGGGCGAAGTTTGTCGGAGGAAAAATTTCTAAAAACCACTTTTATTTTATAACCATATGTTCCTACCAATTGTTTTATTATCGGCATAGCGCTTTTGGTAAAAGGACAGCGAAAGTCTCCAAAAACTACAATGGTTGTGGAGGCGTTCGGGTTTCCCAAAAAAGGAAATTCACCGTTTTCTAAAACAGCCCGGTCAACTTTTTCTTTACTCTGATTTTTTTCTTTTAAAGAAGTAAACCCGCCATAAACTTGCTGTTGCAGCAAACTGCCTTGGCCGTGTTTTATTTGCCACCAAAACTTAACCGTCACCACGCCAAAAACAACGGTCACTAAAATCACCAACCCTCCCAGACCCAGTAAAGCGATTCCCCATATTGTTTGATACCAGCGCATAAATAAATTAACAATTAACAATTAACAATTAACAAATTGGCGGCGGTTGTTAGTTGCTAATTGCTAGTTGTTAGTTAATCAATATTATACTACATCCGTCTCCGGTTGACAAAGTTATCATTCAATGGTATACTATCTTTACTTAATTTTCTTCCTTAATAGTATGTCCGAGAATTTTTATAATATTATTCAGTTTGTTCTGGCCGCTCTGCTGGTAGCCGTTATCCTTTTACAGCAAAAAGGCACTGGTTTAAGCGGTGTTTTTGGCGGTTCCAGCAACATCTACAGCACCAAACGGGGCGTAGACAGAATTTTACATCTTTCCACAATTATAATCTCTGTTATATTCTTTACGCTATCTCTTGTACGGTTAGTTTTTTAAAGAGACATCTCTGTTTCGTTTTGTCATTGCGAGCAAAGCGAAGCAATCCCAATGAATGGTAGTGCTGACTATGGGATTGCCACGTCGCTACGGCTCCTCGCAATGACAATAGATGTCGCTCGGGATGACAATTACAAATAACAACCCCTTCCCATGAATTTGTCAAAACTTTTCTTCTGGAAAAAGCGGAAACAAAACTTCCGCGGCTCCCTGCCCTCAACCGGCTTTGATCAAAAACTGATTAAAAAAATTCAGTCTAATTTAGTGCCCAAGTGGTCGCAGTTTAGGTATTTGGGAAATTTTTTATCAAAAACAGAAAAACGGATTATTAATATTGCGTTGGTTGTACTTTTTATAGCCACTGCCGGCTGGGGAATATCTTGGTTTTTTTCAAACAGCTCGGTAGTTCCGGCCAGCGGTGGCGATTACAGCGAAGCCATGATAGGCCAGCCAAAATATGTTAATCCTCTTTTTACTACGGCCAACGATGTAGACGCCGATTTGGCTTCTTTAATATTTTCCGGATTATTTAAATATAACGACAACCAAAAACTAATGCCGGACTTGGCCAGCGATTATAATGTTAGCGCTGATGGTAAGGTTTACGACATAAATTTGCGCAAAGACGCCAAGTGGTCGGATAACGAACCGCTTACCGCCAACGACGTAGTTTATACTTTTGAAACAATTCAGGATCCGGAAGTGGGCAGTCCGCTTATTGCCGCTTTCCAAAGTATTGCCGTAGAACAAACAGGAGACTACTCCGTTCGCTTTACTTTAAAAGAGCCTTTTGCACCATTTTTGAGCAGTCTTACGGTTGGTATTTTGCCTCAACATGCCTGGTCTAATGTGCCGCCAAGCGCCATCCGGCTGGCAAAAACAAATTTACAGCCATTGGGTTCCGGCCCGTGGAAATTTAGCAAACTGACAAAAGATTCCGGCGGAAATATTCAAACTTACAGCCTGGACCGCAACGAAATCTATTACAAAGATATTCCTCATTTAAAAACCCTGACTTTTAAATTTTATACGGATTACGCGCTGGCCAGCGGCATCTTAAAAAACCAGGATGTAACGGCGGTCAGTTTTATGCCCAACGATCTGGCCAATAAAATTGTCGGCAAAAATTTTGAATTATATAAATTTGAACTACCGCAATATACCGCTTTATTTTTTAATCAGGATGCCGCGCCAATACTAAAAGACAGCGATATGCGCCTGGCTTTGAATCTGGCTCTTAATAAAAGCAAGATTTTAACGGACGCTCTTGGCGGCGAGGGAGAAATTGTAGATTCTCCGATTCTAAAAGGCGAGATTGGTTATAATTCTGAAATTGGATTCCCCGGTTTAGATGTGGAAAAAGCCAATCAAATTTTAGATAAAACCTGGAAAAGAGTCCAACCGGAAGACTTTTTTAAAACCGAATACGACGCGGCTTTAAAAACCAGACAGACCGAACTGGATGCGCTAAAAAAGAGCGCCCCCACTTCAACCACCGCCACGGCGGGGCAGGCTGAACAAGTCAGCTCCACCCCCGAAGAGCTCGCTAACGAAAAAACTGCGCTGGAAAAAGAAGTCAGCGACTCTGTCCGCCAAAATATGAACGCCGATCAAAGTTTCTACAGAAAAAATAAAAGTAATGAAGTTTTAACAATTACCATAACTACTGCCGATACGCCTGAATACCAGCAGGCTATGGAATCAGTAGCTAAAATGTGGCGCGGTGTCGGTGTAAAAATTAGAACCCAAGTTATCGGTAGCGGCCAGATTAACCGTGATATTCTAAGAGACAGAAATTACGAGGTTTTGCTTTATGGAGAAATTGTCGGCAGCGACCCGGACCCGTTTCCATTCTGGCACTCCTCGCAAACCAGCTACCCTGGTTTAAATCTGGCTATGTATGTAAATCGCGCCGCCGATAAACTTTTAGAAGACGCGCGCGCCACTACCACCGAACAAACCCGCGCCAACCTATACGAAAAGTTCCAACAGCTTATTGCCAAAGAAATTCCGGCCATATTTCTTTACACTCCAACTTATAATTTCCTTGCCAGCAAAGAAATAAAAGGAATTACCCTAAACCAAATCTTTTCCCCGTCAGACAGATATAATAATTTGAGCAATTGGTACATCAAAACAAAACATCAGTGGAAACTTAATTAACAATTAACAACTAACAATTGATTGCTGATTGTTCAATGTTAATTGCTAATTCAAAGGGGCGAGTGGCGGAACTGGTATACGCGTACGTCTCAGAAGCGTATGGAGTAATCCTTGAGGGTTCGAGTCCCTCCTCGCCCACAACTTAACTAACAACTAACAAAAAACAATTAACAATTCAAGTTGTTAATTGCTAATTGTTAATTTATTTTTTGATATTATGATCAAAGACCCGTCTAATCCAACGCCGACCGCTTCCTCAATGGGAACATTCCGAAGCGCGCCGGTTACTCCGCATGGCGGAGGACCTCGCCTCGCTACGATGGCGAATAATTCAACCGGCCAGTCCAGACAAAAACGAACTTTCCAAACCGGAAAGCCTTCCGTAATTAAGTACCCCAAAGCGCCGGCGCCTTCTTTTGCGCGCTTTAAAACCGATGACATCAAATTAAAAGTGGTAGTTATTGGCGGATGTGAAGAAGTGGGGCGCAACTGCACCATGCTGGAATACGGCAACGACATCATCATAATTGATATGGGTTTGCAGTTTCCCGAAGAAGACATGCCCGGCATCGACTACATCATTCCCAACATGGGCTACATGAAAGGAAAAGAAAAAAATATCCGCGGCGTCATCATTACTCACGCCCACTACGACCATATCGGCGGCATCCCCCACCTTATTCCTATGTTAGGCTACCCTCCTATATATGGCCTGCCAATCACCAATGCCATCATCAAAAAACGCCAGGAAGATTATAAAAATTTACAACCGTTAAACATTCATAATCTTACTCTGAATGATAAATTGACTTTGGGTTGTTTTAATTTGGAATTTTTCCATCTAAACCACAATATTCCCGATTCTATGGGCGTGGTTGTTAAAACCCCGGAAGGCGTAATCGTTCACACCGGCGACTGGAAATTCGATTATCAACCGGCGGGTGAAGAGCCAGCTGACTTGCAAAAAATTGCCAAAATTGGCAGTGAAGGCGTGCTAGCGCTTTTAAGCGACAGTACCAACGCTTCCCAACTCGGACATCAAATTTCCGAATCGGAAATCGGCACCAACCTGGTAGACATTATTACCAAGGCGCCCCACAGATTAATCATCGGTACTTTTGCTTCTCTGCTATCCCGCATCAAACAAATAGTAGAGATTTGCGAAAAAAACGGCAAGGTTATCGCGCTGGACGGTTTCAGCATGAAAAGCAATATGGCGATTGCCCAAGAATTGGGTTACATAAAATTTAATCCCAAAACTTTAATTGACTTAAAAAATACGGCCGACTATCCGGATAATAAAGTGGTAATCATTTGTACGGGCGCGCAGGGAGAAAAAAATGCGTCGCTTATGCGAATTGCCACCGGCGAACATCGGTTTGTAAAACTGGTCACCGGTGATACCGTTGTTTTCTCTTCTTCCGTAATTCCGGGCAACGAAAGAACCGTACAACGTTTAAAGGATACCTTAATTCGCAAAGGCGCCGAAGTTGTCCACTACCAAATGATGGATGTGCACGCCGGCGGACATGCGAAAGCCGATGATGTAAAATTAATGATCCGTTTAATTAATCCTAAATATTACGTGCCGATTGAAGGCAACCATTTCTTGTTGCATTACAATGGCAAAGTGGCGCAGTCTATGGGCTTCTCCAAAGATAATATTTTTATCGCCGATAACGGCCAGGTAATGGAATTTTCCAAAGGCGTGGGCGTGCTTACCAAAAATAAAATCCCGGCCGATTACGTTTTCGTAGACGGCTTGGGCGTAAGTGATGAAACCAACATTGTTTTGCGCGACCGGCAAGTGCTGGCCGAAGATGGCATGGTGGTAATTATTGCCACCGTAGACAGCAAAACCGGAAAATTAATAAATAACCCGGATATCATTTCCCGCGGCTTTGTTTTCTTAAAAGAACACAAAGAATTGATTGAAGATTTGCGCCATCGTGTGAAAAAGATGGTCGCCGACTCCGATCCGCTTTCTTGGGCCGATACCAACAACATCAAAAATAAACTGCGCGATTATGTGGGGCAGTTTCTGTTTACCAAAACAGAAAAACGCCCTATGATACTTCCGGTTATCATTGAAGTTTAACAATTAAACTACACAAGACACGGCATGTGCCGTGTTTTTGTTTTATTCCACCTTTTGTAACCAAAACATTTGTTACCTTTTGTGTGCACAAAATGTAACCGAAAAAGCACCGAGCTAGATGCTTCACGTCGGTACTTCCATCGGTTCCGTCTCACTTTTGTCCTGAACTCGCCGGCCTGTTTCTAACAGGCCGTCTCAAACAGCAGGACAAATTCCAAATGGAATCGCTCACCCTCACCGTGGCAAGTACACGCCGTTACGCATGCGCTCGGACGGTGTCCGTCGATTGTCGATTGTCCGTTGTCCAACGGTGTCCGTCCGAGCATTTGAACTTTCGCCCGAACTGGCCACGATGAGGCTTTGTGTTTTCGTCGCCTAGGCGACGAAACGTGTTCAGTGCGAGTGCTTGCTCTTCTGAACACGAACAAAGGTGAATCGATGGCAGTTCGAGGTAAAGTTCATCAGCTCGGCAATTTTGGGCTCCACCTTTTGTTTGCACAAAAGGTGGAATAACGGTTTTGCTTATCCATCATTAATAAGATATAATATTGGCAGAATTATTTACCCCAATTTTATGACCGAAAAATGGAACATGGATATACGGTTTGATAAAGATAGCCCTGTAAAGGAAGATGATTTGTCAAAAAAAGACATGGAGAAATTGCGACAAATTGTACGGACTGACGAAGCTACGGCAAAGGAATATGAAAAATACGAAGTGGAAAAAACTGAAAAAGAGCTGGCTATCATCAATCGCCTAAACGAAGCGGCTAAAGCACTCTTGGAAGATCTTGGGTTGCCACCATTAACCATTTCAGATAAAGCGGTGCATATAATTAATGTTTCAAAATATAAAGAGACGTTCAACAGTGCTGCGCACCACATTAATGGAAATATTTTTGTTACTCGTGAAGGCGGCGATGAGACGTGGTTTATCAACAATCTTTCCCATGAAATAACACACGATCTCGGCTATCATCTAAACAATTTACATCTCAGCAAAAAAGAGAGCGGAGATATTAACATAAACACCAACGAGGCGATTAAAAATTTTATACACAATACGGCAGAGGGCGGTTACGTTGGCAGTGGGTTCACCGAAGGCATGACGGAGATAATCTCTCGCGGTATCAGAAGAGCCTACAGCGACGTGGCCCGGGTCGGACCAAAACAAAGGCAAGAGTTAGACAAATATAATTGCTACCAACCGCAGATATTAGTACTGGAAGATATATTTGACCTAATTAACCCAAACAATCCGGACGAGGCATTATACTTATTTGCTAAAGCCTATATTACCGGCGACCAAAAAATTTATAAAGTTATCAGCGATAAATTTAGAGAGAAAGGGATCAAAGACGGCTTAAAGATTCTCATGCAAATGCTAAAGAACCCTGCCAGCGCCATTGCCACTGCCAAAAAACTTCAGTTAAAACAGGCGGAAAAAAATATTCTTGATTATTATAAAAAGAAATAATTTAATTTTATGTCCTCCAAACTAAAAATTTCCTTCTACGGCATCTGGCCGGAGATGAAAGACTATGTCCGGTCCAAAATGCATGGTTTTTCCTGTAAAATAAAAGAAGAAACCGTTACGGAAAATAATCTGGATAAAGACGCGGAGATTTTAACGGTGTTTGTGGAATCTCCGGTTACCAAAAAAATGATTGACTCGCTCTCCCATTTAAAAATGATTGCCACCATGAGCACGGGCTACGACCATATCGATTTAGCCGCGGCCAAGAAACATAAAGTGCCGGTTTGCAATGTTCCGACCTATGGCGAAAACACTGTGGCCGAACACGCTATGGCTTTAATGCTGGGATTGTCCCGCAAACTTTTTCAATCCGTAAAAAGAGTAAAAGAAGGCGTCTATGATTATCACGGACTGCGTGGCGTGGACTTAAGAGGCAAAACTTTGGGCGTTATCGGCACTGGGCACATTGGCGGGCATGTTATAAAAATGGCCAAAGGATTTGAAATGAATATTGTGGCCCACGACGCCTACCCCAACAAAGATTTAGCCAAAAAACTGGAATTTAAATATCTGCCATTAAATAAACTTTTGGCCGAATCGGATTTCATTACATTGCATACTCCTCTTTTACCAACCACTCACCATTTAATAAATAAAAAAAATATTAAGCTGATAAAAAAAGGAGCCTACCTTATAAACACGGCCCGGGGCGCCTTAATAGACCCGGAGGCTTTGGTTTGGGCTTTGCAATCCAAACAAATAGCCGGCGCCGGACTGGATGTGCTGGAAGACGAAGGTTTTGTGCAAAGCGAGGAAGCGATGGTTAAAGCCGCCTGCAAAGGCAGTGAATGCCAGATAAAAACCAATCTAATGAACAATATTATTATTGACCACCCGAATACCATCGTCACTCCGCACAACGCTTTCAATAGCCTGGAAGCTCTGCAAAGAATAGTGGATGTGACTATAGATAATATAAAATCTTTCGCTAACGGCGAGGTAAAAAATGATGTGACAGCGCCAAAATCAAAAAAACATTAAACTTATCCCCTTGATTTTTTGTTATTTTTGTGCTATACTATATTTACTCTAGTTTTCAACTTCTTAAAAAGGTCGATTCTCCCGACTCCATCGGGACCGAAGCTCTTTTTCGTCACAATTTATTAATTTTTTTAAATATATGTTAAAAAATCTCGTAAAAATGACCTTAGTTTTTGCTGTTTTTGTTTTTATTTTTAGTTCAGCAAGACCGGCAAAAGCTTTCTATCTTGAGGTGCCTCAAGCGCTAAAAGATATACTCGCCACCCTTAAAACAAATAAAACATCCGCGCAGGAAGCATCCACCGTCACCACTCAGCCAGTTGGCGACACTATTACAGTTGGTAATACTATTACCGTAGGAAATACTGTTCCTGTTGGCGACACTTCCGGTCAATACCAAGGCATTGGTCCTACCCCAGGTCAAAACATGGGATATCAAGGAATTGGTCCTGAACCGGGTATGCCGGATGGTCAAAACCAACAAGGCATGCAACAAGGCGGTCAAGGTCAAGGCGGCCCCAGTCCGGAACAACAAGCAAAACAATTGGCGCAAATGAAGCGCGGCACAAAACAAATGGCCAGTCAGATAAAACAATTTGACAAAATGATTGCCGATGTGGAAAAAAAGGGTACGACTGTTCCCGAGGAAGTAAAAACAAATTTAGCAAAAATGAAAGAGCTCCTAGCCACCGCCAACAACGCCACCACCATGGAAGAAATGCAAGATGCTGACATGTCACAAATGGGCGACCTGATGCAGTCCATGGACGAATTTAGGCGCGACGTTGTAGAAAAACAACAGCGCATAGACGGCATGAAACGCGGCATGAAAGGCATGGAGCAGGGCTTAAAAATGTTCAAAAGCCAAATTGCCAAATTAACTAAACAAAAAATTGTAGTTCCTACGGAAGTTTCCGATAACATTGCCAAACTAGAGGCAATAATCTCGTCGGTGAAAACCGCCAAGACTTCCGAAGAAATAGATGCCATTGATTTTGATTCCATGCAGGAACTAATGCAAAACATGGATGAGAACCGCCAACAGCTGGAAGTTTTGGCGCGCTGGCCGCAAACTTTAAAACAAGTTAATCAACAGCTTACCCGGCTAACCCGTGAATTAAAAAAGTCCAAAGCAATTGTGGACCGTCTGGCCAAAAAAGACATCGATCTTCAGGCCGAATACACCGCTTTTGCGGATGCGGTAGCTAAATTACAAAGCGTCCGGGATGATGCCGTCGCCAAAATGGCTGCCGGTAATTCCGAAGACGCATTTACCGCCTTGGAAGATGACTTCTTTGGCCAAATGGAAGATGTTTGGCAGAACCAAAGAGTAATTTCAATGATGAGCAACTTGGGCGGTTTTGCAACCAGCTTCAAACAAAACATAAACCAATCCAACGCTATAATTAAGAAATTAAAATTAAAAAAATTAGATACAACCGATTTGGCGGCATTAGTGGCGGAAGCTAACACAAAAGGGCAGGAAGTTATCGCCTTGCTAAAAGTCAAACCTTTAGACGCGGACACAGTGACCAGCGCCTTAGATGACTTGGAAAATTTAAGACAAGAATTTAGCGATAAAGTTTCCGAACTCACCGGCGAAGAGACGGCCATGCCTTGGGAACAAGGACCGCAACAATTTAAACAAGTACAAATGTCTCCGGATGTACAAAAATTCATGCCGCAAAAACAAGAAAGCCAGATGCCGCAAGTTCAACCGGCGCCAATGCAACCGCAAGCACCAATGGGACCTTCCGGTTTCTAAGATACAATTAAGTTAAAAACAAAAACCACCCGTTTTAAGGGTGGTTTTTGATATAGCATAAGCCGAGTTTTGTATCCAACTTTCATTGGATGACGATCATTTCTCTGGGATTGACGTTACCGCCAACCTCAAGCGAGCGAACTTTTTACCACGCACCAGAACGGTACATGGCTCTGCTCTTGCGTTCAAGTAAGGATTTAGCCGTTTCACCTCTCAACTTGTTATCCCCGTTGAGAATTAAGCGGATTCTTGATTAAACCAAGAATGTGGGATCTGCTTTCTCTTTCCTTTCGAAAAGAAACGTCTCTGCTCGCACCTCGGGCCTTGCGGCCGACGGGAATTACCCGCTACCATTTTTCCCGACTAAGTCGGGAGAACGTTCGGACTTTCCTCCCCGATTTGCATCGAGGCGATCATCGCTATACGCCAATAGATTACCATAAAATAGGGGTTTTGTCAAGGTAATGTACAGGATGACCACATCGTAGACAAGTGCATAGTTTTCTCCGCGAATTGC
>CAZXML010000004.1:0-74636 GCA_964641245.1 uncultured Gammaproteobacteria bacterium
GCAATTCGCGGAGAAAACTATGCACTTGTCTACGATGTGGTCATCCTGTACATTAGCTTGACAAATCCCTAGTTTTGTAGTATAGTTGCAACGCTTTCTGCCGCGATTGGGCAGATTTTTAAATTATCATTCTTGTCATTCCGACCCCACCCCAATTGTCATTCTGAGCATAGCGAAGAATCTCTGTCTGGTTGGTGAAAACGATGTGGACAGAGATCCTTCATTGCGTTCAGGATGACAACAAAAACAAACTATAACCTATTATGAAAATCCGCAACGTCGCCATTATCGCTCACGTAGACCACGGAAAAACCACACTCGTGGATGCTTTGTTGCGCCAATCCTCAACTAAACTTTCCAAAGCGCAAGATAGTCAAATTACCATCATGGATAGTAATGATTTGGAACGCGAACGCGGTATTACTATTTTTTCCAAAAACGCTTCTATAGAATGGGAAGGCACGAAAATAAATATTATTGATACTCCGGGCCACGCGGATTTTGGCGGAGAAGTGGAAAGAGTTTTAAAACTGGCCGATGGCTGTTTGCTTTTGGTAGATGCCAAAGAAGGCCCAATGCCGCAAACCAGATTTGTGTTAAAAAAAGCTTTGCAGATGGGGCATAAAATTATTGTGGTAATAAATAAAATAGATAAACCGGGAGCCAGACCAAATTGGGTATTGGATAAAACTTTTGATTTGTTTATGGATTTGGGCGCTAACGATGAAACCGCGGAATTCCCGGTTATTTACGCTTCCGCCAAACAAGGCAAAGCCGACCTGCAACCGGACCTGGAAAAAATGACCAGCATCACTCCGATTTTTGATACCATTTTAAAATTTATTCCCGAACCAAAAGTAGACCCGACCGCTCCGCTACAAATTTTAATTACCACTATTACCGGCAATGATTTTAAAGGCAGAATTGCCACCGGTAGAATTTATAACGGCACCATTAAAACCGGTCAGGATATAATGCATATAAATCGCGAAGGAAAAATGACCAAGTGCCGGATTATGGCGCTGATGACATTTTTTGGCCTGGAAAGAATTGAAGTACAGGAAGCGGTGGCCGGAGATGTGGTGGCCATTGCCGGTATTCCGGATATAAACATCGGAGAAACAATCGCGGATTTAAACAATCCGATTGCTTTGCCTTTGTTAAATGTGGAAGAGCCGACCGTAAAAATGACTTTTTGTGTAAATGATTCTCCGTTTGCCGGCAAAGAAGGCCAGTTCACCACCTCCAGACAAATTCGCGACCGCCTGCACAAAGAACTGGAAACAGATATGGCTTTAAAAGTGGAAGACAGCGATATGGGCAACTGGATTGTTTCCGGACGCGGTGAATTGCATCTGGCAATTTTAATTGAACGTTTGCGCCGCGAAGGTTACGAATTGCAGGTGTCCCGTCCGCAAGTTATCGTGAAAGAAGTTGACGGTAAAAAAATGACTCCTTATGAACAGGTGTTCGTAGAAGTTCCGGAAGAATATGCCGGAATTGTTATTCAAAAATTGGGCAGCAGACACGGTGAAATGAGAGAAATGAGAAATGAAAACGGCATCGCGTTTCTGGAATTTATTATTCCGACCCGCGGTTTGTTTGGCTTTAGAACAGAATTCCTTACAGACACCAAAGGCATGGGTATTATAAACACAATTTTTCATGAATATATGCCCGACCCGGCCAATTGGCGCGAACGTGAACAGGGGTCGTTGGTGGCGCACGAAACAGGTGTCAGCAATTTGTATGGTTTATTAAATATCCAAGACAGAGGACAATTATTTATTGGTCCGGCCGTGCAGGTTTACAAAGGCCAAGTGGTGGGTCAAAACGCCCGCAGTGAAGACATCAGCGTGAATGTTTGCCGGGAAAAAGCGCTTTCCAACATGCGTTCCAAAGGCGATGGCAAGGCCGAACATTTCAACACCCCAAAAATTATGGGTTTGGAAGATGCTTTGGAATATATCGGTGATGATGAATTAGTTGAAATTACTCCTAAAAATGTTAGAATAAGAAAAGTCATTTTAGATGAGAATGACGCTCGCCGTAAAGCGCGCGGTATGTAAATAATTTTTACCCCGATAAAAATTAAGTAGTTAGTATTTTGTATTTAGTAATTAGCGCATGGAAGTTTTTCCAAATTACAAACAACCCACACTAATTACTTCAACGGCCCCATCGTCTATCAGTTAGGACATGACCTTCTCAAGGTCGAAAGACGGGTGCGATTCCCGTTGGGGCTACACATATGCAATACATGCTAGAAAGTTTAAAGTTTTTTGGCGGCAACATGGGGCTGTCTGATACGGACCCCAGACTTATAATCGCCCGCCTTATTCACACCGCTTTAGGTTTTGTGGGTATTGTTTTATTGTTGATGATTTTGTCCGGCGGATTTTCATTTATGGTTTCCGGTGGAGATGAAGAAAAAGTAAGCGGCGCTAAAAAAACAATATTCAACGCCATTATCGGCGTGATAATCATGCTTTCCGCTTATAGCATAGTTGCTTTTGTACTTAACGGTCTTACTGTCGCCACCATGAGCTAAACCCGTCGCGCGGAATTTTAAAGAAAAAGTTGTATTTATTTTTGTTGTATTTTATGGTACAATAAAAATAAGTAAAAATAAGGTAAATATGGCCCAAATTAACGAAAAAAAATATAAAAATGTAGTCTTATTTTTCGCAAATAAGATTAAAAACGGCACTTTGGGGAAGTTGAAAATAATGAAACTTTTATACTTCCTTGATTTTGATTTTTTTGAAAAATACGGCAAATCGGTGACGGGCGATGAATATTTAAGATTTGACAACGGGCCAGTGCCGCGAATGGCAGAAAAATTTTTAAAAGAAATGAATGGAACAGACGTAAAAATATCAAAAAGAAAGGTTGCGGATGGTTTGCGTGATCAGCAACACATTGAACCGCTTCGGTTATACGAGATGAATCTTTTCTCCAGAGAAGAATTGATGATGATGGAAGAGGTGGCGGATAAGTGGGAAAAATTTTCCGGCGCGGAGATGAAAAACGCCTCGCATGGCGAAGCTCCTTGGATTGCCACCAAATCAAATGATGTTATAGATTACAACTTGGCGTATTACCGTAATAAGTACGGCGAAATGGATAAGGGCGAATAAAGTAGTATGGAAATTATACGCCACGCTGGAATTGAAAAAGATTTTAAAGATTTAAAACGTTTTCCTTCACCTAAAGAATCACTTGAAGCATGGGAACGTTTTTTTGTTTTTAAGGGTTTGCGCGAAACTCCGGGTATTGAGCAATACCCTGGTTTTGGACAATATAAAATTTACAAAGCAAGAGTTGTGCCGCTTAAAGAAAATTGCGGAAAATCCAATGGTTATCGATTAGTATTTCAGATTTTAGAAAATAGTGTTTGCAAAATACTAGTCTTTTCAAGACATGGAATTTACAAAAGCGAGCAGGAGTTAATAAGTTTAATACGCCCGCGGCTTACTTGAAGCCCTGTGGATAACTTTTAATAATGCTATTGCTGTAATTTACGATACGTAGTCTAATACAGGCATACAGAGAACTTTGTTCGATGGTAAAAGTTGCGGGTCTCTCCAGACCCGCAACCAAACCTCAACAAGTTCAATGTCGACCCAGAGAGAAAGCACGCGCTTTCTCTCTTTTCTTTTTATCCTTCACAGGTTGACCAAAAACATTTTTTCAAGTACAATGTTATATTGATTACACGATATGCAAATCGGATTTTGGAAAAAACTTAAGAAGCCTATTTTTGCCTTGGCGCCGATGTCCAATGTCACGGACGCGGCTTTTCGGCGTATTATTAACAAATACGGGAAACCGGACATAATGTGGACGGAATTTGTTTCTTGCGACGGACTGGCGTCAAAAGGGCGGGACAAATTACTGATAGATTTAATGTACACCGAAGCGGAGCGCCCCATTGTGGCGCAGATTTTTGGTTCCAAGCCGGAAAATTTTTATAAAACCGCTTTGTTGCTTCAGGAATTGGGTTTTGACGGGATTGATATAAATATGGGTTGTCCGGATAAAAATGTGGAGAAGCAGGGGGCCGGTGCGGCGTTAATGAAAAATATTCCACTGGCTCAAGAAATTATCCGGGAAACAAAAAGGGGAGCGGGTAAATTGCCGGTGTCTGTTAAAACAAGAATCGGTTATAACAAAAATACTTTAAGCGAATGGTTGCCGGCATTATTGGAAACCGAACCGGCCGCTATTATTATTCACGCCCGCACGCGCAAAGAAATGTCTTTAGTGCCGGCCAAATGGGATGTGATTACGGACGCTGTTCGTATTCGTGACCAACACGATAATTCTTCAAGCAAAACATTAATTTTAGGCAACGGCGACGTAAAAGATTTGGCCGATGCGGATGAAAAAATAAAAATCAGCGGCGCCGACGGGGTTATGATCGGGCGGGGGATTTTTGGCAATCCGTGGTGTTTTAATCGCGCGGTAGATTACGCAAAAATTCCTCTGGCCGAAAAATTACGCGTGATGGTGGAGCACACATATATGTTTGAAAAACTTTTGGTTGAACATAAAAACTTTGACATCATGAAAAAACATTACAAAGCGTACGTTAATGGTTTTGATGGCGCGAAAGAGCTCCGCATCAAGCTAATGGCGGGGGCAAAAAGCGCCGCCGATGTGGAGGCTATGGTGGTTGACTTTTTGTCCAAATAATGGTTAGATTCCCATTGGTATCAGGTGTTCTTTGAAATTCAACGACGCAGAAGGAGGCAGTATGCACAAATGTTTGGTTCTCACACTTATGGTTATTGTCAGTTGTAAGTCTAAAACCCAGCCCCGACAAATGTATACGGGCGATGGGTTGATTCTGAAGGCGGCAACCATCAATTTGGGAGTGGCCCCTGGTGTCGTGCATTTGGCCACACCGCGGATTCCGGCTATTGCGGAGGAACTTAGCGCAATGCACGACCTTGGAATCATTTGTTTTCAAGAACTTTGGACTCAAGAATCCAAGGATGCGGTTACCAAAGTGCTTGGACCCGATATGCATGTGTATACCGCGGAAGATACCCGCGGAGAGAATCAGCGTGACGGTGTTAACGTCTGTTCTCCGTCTCAAGTGGAAAAAACGGTTGCGTGCATCCGCAAGAATAAGTGCGCCGATTGGCCGGCTGAAGAGCAGGGAATTTGCGCGCTTGACAAATGTAAGGATGAACTAAAAGATATTTTCATTTTTGGCGGTTCCAAGTGTTTGGAATGCCTGGTAGTCTCTGTAGGCAAATCAGCCGAAGGGATTTTGGAAACTTGCGTTCAGCCAAACGGTAAACCGCCAATCGCCGGAGCATCCCGCGCTTACGACGGACAAAACGGCGTACTGTTGGCCTCGCATTGGCCTCTTAAGAATCCGGAAACATTGCGTTTGCGGGCAAGCTTTTCCAATCGGGTGGCTATTATTGCCACTATTCAACCTGAAGGCTACGAGCCAATCGAAGTGGCTTGTACTCATCTGTCTACGTGGACACAGGTTCCACCAAATCATCCCGATTTTTACAGTTGGGAGGATGAGATGATTGCTCAAGTTGACGCTATTTCCAAACGGCTCAAGAAAAGAGCCAAAGATAACCGGCCGTCGCTTTTTCTTGGTGACATGAATGCAGGGCCGGAAATTGGCGATAATATCAGCGAAGAGATGCCGATGGTTTGGAAGCGGATTATGGAACTTGGTTTTTCGAGTCCAGTAACGGAAGTCAAGGAGCCGTTTTGCACCATGTGCAGAACCAACACCTTGCGGCCCAAATCCTCTACGGATACCCTTATTGATCATGTGTTGGTTAGGGACCCGGCCGGAGGTACGGAGCTGGAAACGGAGTCGGTGTATAAGTTTTTTGACCAGCCCCGCAAGTTCGCAGGTTACAACGGCGAGCCGGTCAAAAAACATTTGTCGGATCACTACGGCGTAGTTGTTATCTTTCGTCTGCGAACTGAAAAAGGGGAGTAATATTATTAGTTGCCAGCCCGCCTGGATTAATTTTCGGCGGGCTTTGTTTTTTTCCGCGGAATACGGTATAGTAATTTCATGCAAAGCGAATTTTCATATAAATTTTATAATACCACCGTTTTGGCCTGGGAGGGGATGCGCCAGGCTCTTTTGGATGCAAAAAAATCAATTTATTGGGAAATTTACACTCTCAACGATGATTTGGCGGGCAGGCCGTTTATAGATATTTTGTGCGCCAAAGCCAAAGCCGGTCTGGACGTAAAATTAATCACCGACGCCATCGGCAGTTTTTATTTATCTAAAGAGGCGATTGGGCGGATAAAAAATGCGGGTATTAAATTTCTGACTTTTAATCATCTTCGTCCGGATTTTATGGTACAAAATTGGTGGCGGCGCGTCTGGCACCGCACGCACCGCAAAGTTTTAATCATAGACGAAGATCTGGCGTTTATAGGCGGGGTAAATATTTCGGATGCTTCTAAAGATTGGTATGATTTACATTTAAAACTTTCCGGAAAAATAGTGCGCCCGATTTTATTTGGTTTTGCCAAGTCTTATGTGCGGGCCGGAGGAAATAAAAAAGATGTGGAACATTTACTGCACCCTAAATTACTTGCTGGATTAGATGATTTGCGGGAAAAAGTCAGTTTTATTTTTCATTCGCCGTTGCGCACAACCAACCGTTCTCCTTTTAAAAAAATTTATAAACAAGCCCTGAATACGGCCAAAGAAAGTTTCAACCTGCTCACGCCGTATTATGTGCCGGACAGGCAATTTTTATCGCTGGTGTCGCAGGCCAAACGCCGGGGAGTGAAAATCAATATTATTTTGCCGTGGAAAACCGATATCCGCTTAATGCAATATATGGCCACTATGTTTTACGGAATTTCCGCCAAGGCCGGAGCGGCGTTTTATTTTTTAAGAAAAATGAATCATGGCAAAGCTTTAAGCCGGGATAATAATCTGGGAATGGTGGGAAGCGCCAATTTAACCCCGCGGAGTTTTTATGTAAACCAGGAAGCGGGCGTAACTTTCACCCACGAACAGATGGTGGAGGAGTTAAACCATATTTTAGACGACTGGAAAAGTGAAGCCGTGCCTTTAACCGATTTGGGGTTCGGCAATAAGCGCGGTTGGTACGGAAAATTTAAGGACTGGTGGCTGAATAAATTACATGATTATGTTTAATAAAAGAGCCCTCTCCGTTCGCCTAGGCGAACAGAGAGGGCTTATTTTGTTATGGCGCATGCTATTGGCGCGGCATGGGCAATCTTTCCGGCTTGGACTGATGAAGTTCTGACATGTTGGGGTAATGATTATTGATCTGTTCGATTAGTTTTTCGGTAGAGGGGCCGTTAGTATCGCCATTTTTTGTTTCTTTTACAGACGACGCACTCATCTTGTGCGGGTACGTATCGGCGCGAATTTGCGCCCAAACTGATTTTGCTCGGCTGACCGGAATTGTTACTACGCTCGGCGAATTGCTCAATCGGCCAACGACAATGGCCACGATGGCTTTTTGCCGAACACTGGCGACAGATGAGCCGGACGAGCCTGGCCCGACTTCGCCCTGGAGAAACATGTTGTTTGTCCAGTTGATGTCGTTGAAAACAAGATTGCGAAGCACTTTTGTCAGGCTGACACTGCCGCGAAAGAGCTGTTTGCCGTAGCCGCCCGGACAGGCGACATTGGTGATATTTTCTCCAAGCGTGGCATCGTTTTCTGCCAGGGGGATGATTTCAATATCACGATCCAATTCTGCCGCCAGGAACAACAGGTCATCTCCCGCGTGCTGGTAGCCGGCACCGACGATTGTGATTGGGTAGTAAGGCCCGGCTTGAAGATCGTCATTGAAGTTGATGAAAAAATCTTCTTTGCTTATGTTCACGTGGCCGGACAGAGCGTCGTCTTCTGCTGCGCAATGAGCGGCGCTGATAAGGTAGGTAATCTTACCCTCCTTGGCAAACACTGTGGCTGTGCACAAAAATCTTTTATCACCGTCTTCATTGACAAAGAGCTGGGCCGTTGCCTGGTAAAACTTTTTTTCCAGGGGGCTCATTTCTGTTGCCACTGAAATTGTAGCGGTGTCGTGGTTTGACCCTTTTACAGCTGCACAGGCCGCCACCAAGACGAACGCCAGGGACATCAGAACTACACCCATTGAGACGCCGATCTTTTTCATCGCACTTCTCCTTCGTGTTGTGGTCAAATATGGCCACAGAGTATTATCTTAGCACGTATATTAAAAAGACACAATTTTTATAGACTAATTAAAGTATTGATGCTAATATTATACAGGAGGGAATTAAATTTTATCACAGCAACTATTATGCGACTAACATTTCTCGGCACAAACGGCTGGTATGATTCCGGCACCGGCAATACGCCATCGGCATTACTCGAGACGGAAAAATATTATATTATTTTTGATGCCGGTTTTGGGTTGGCAAAGGTGGGAGATTACATCAAAGACGACAAGCCAATTTTTTTATTTCTTAGCCATTTTCATATAGACCATATTTGCGGTTTGCATGCCTTGCCGAAATTTAATTTTAAACAGGGGCTGACCATTTTTGGCCGGAAGGATTTAAAAAAACTTTTCAAAACAGTGATTAATCATCCTTTTTCCGCGCCGTTGGAATATCTGCGGTATAAAGTAAACCTGGTTCCTCTTAAAGAGGGCAGTTATACACAACCGTTTGATTTTTCCTGTAAGCAATTAAAACACATGGATTCCGCCATGGGTTACCGCCTGAATGTTGACGGCAAAATCATTGTTTATTGTTCGGACACAGCCATTTGCGATAATGACCGGCTGTTGGCGCAAGATGCCGACTTGCTTATTCATGAGTGCACCTTTGTGCCTGGCGAGGTTTCCGATTGGGGTCATTCCAGACCAGAGGAAGTGGCCGAATTGGCCTTAAAAGCCAATGTAAAGCAACTGGCCCTAACTCATTTTGGCGCCGCCGGGTATAACAGTTTAGCAGTACGGCAAAACGCTGAAGACGTAGCCAAACAGATTTTTCCAAATACTACAGCCACTACCGACGGCCTTGAAATCGTGATATACTAGATTTTGTATGTTAACCTACTTTTGGACGAGTTATCTATATCAGCCGGTATTTAACGCGCTAATTTGGATTTACCTTAATATCGCCGAGCGTAATTTGGGCTGGTCCGTGGTTTGGCTCACTATTTTTTTACGTATCATTCTTTTACCGCTCACTTTAATTTCCGAACGCGATGCCGTTAGGCAAGAAAACGTGGAAGAAGAAGCCCGCCATGCGGCCAAAGCGTTTAAGAACGATGCCGTGGCGCAAAAAGAAGAAATCAGAAAAATAATGAAGAAAAACCGGGTTTCTCCATGGGCCAAGGTCATGTCCATTGGTCTTCAGTTATTGGTCTTAATACTTTTATACCAGGTTTTCGTCCGGGGTATAACCGGAGACCGGGTAATCAAGTTTTTATATCTGTGGATAGATTTTCCCGGTAAAATGAACGTTGATTTTTACGGTTTCAACATCGGCAACCGCCACGACAGTCTTTGGGCCGGAGCAACCGCATTGTATCTTTTCTTTTCAATTTATTTAGGAGAAGGCCCTAGCCGTAAAAAAGACCAGTCCAGAACCACCTTCATGTTCCTTTTCCCGCTTTTTACCTTTTTGGCCCTGTGGCTATTACCCATGGTAAAATCCCTCTTCATTTTGACTTCCATGATATTTTCTGATACTATTACTTTAATCAGAATGATGATTTTCCCCAAGAAAAAAGAGGTTTTAAAAAAGAAATAATCATTGTCATCCTGAACTTGTTTCAGGATCTACACGATAAAGATGCTGAAATAAATTCAGCATGACAGCTAAATTTAAATTCTATGTCCGGAGATTCCTTCGACAAATTAATGTATTCATTTGTAATGGATGATGTTTTAAAGGGGATTTTTATAAGCGTTCCTCCCGGATACGTGGCTTGTGTTTACGATTTGGGCAGAGGCGTATTAAAAAAGGTTTTAACACCCGGTCTTCATTTAAAAATTCCGTTTTGGCAAAAAGCCAAATTATTCAATACGCAAACCTTGGAATACAGTATTTCCCGCCAATTTAATCCGGAACACGAAAAAGCCTTGGGCGACATTCCAATTGCCGCCGGCACCAAAGACGGCCAGCGCTGTGGGGTGGAAGGAACAATTTTATTGCGTCTGGATGTGCATCAGGTGCCGTCTATCTGGCAAACAATCGGGGAAGACTTTGTGGCCAAAATTGTGCGCCCCACTATCCGCAGCCGCATACGCATGGTATTCTCCAAATTTGATTACCAAGACATAGTTGGCGCCAAAAGAGACGCGGTAGAAATGGAATTAAAGAATGAGCTGGAAAGAATTTTCTATGCCCGCGGAATCTATGTAGAAAATGTTTTGTTAAGCGAAATCGCCAAAATTTAACAGGCACAGTACAAGACAAAAAGCCCCTCTTGACGGGGCTTTTTAAGTGTGGTATATTATCACTCGTAAGGTTGGAGTGATAATAACACCCTATGAATAGTCGTGGTGAAAAAATCTTAAATTTAGTCATTGAAAGCTATATTGCCAACGCCGAACCCGTGGGTTCCAAGTTTTTGGTTTCTGTGGGTGGTTTGGATTTGGGCGAAGCTACTATTCGCAATGAATTGCGTGCGCTAGAAGAAGAGGGCTTTTTAACTCATCCGCACACTTCGGCCGGAAGAATTCCCACGGAAAAAGGCTATAAACACTATATTAAAAATCTAAATTTAGCCAAAAGCCACATCTCCAAAAACGACGGTAAAATCCTATCAAATTCCTTGGAAAAAGACACCGACCACGAATCATCTTTTAAAAATATGGCCAAAACAATGGTGGAGTTATCCAACGAAACCGTGGTCATTGCTTTTTCACCGGAAAATATATACTATACCGGTTTATCCAATCTTTTTAACAAGCCGGAATTTACCGAACTAAGTTTGGTAGCCGGCATCTCCGAAATGTTTGACCACTGCGAAGAAAGTCTGGAAGGTTTTTTTGATAAAGTAGACGTTAACCCGCAATATTTTATCGGCGACGAACATCCTTTCGGCGAAATGCTTAGCGTGGTGTCCATGCGCTTTGGAAAAGACGGATTGGTGGCGCTATTGGGACCGAAACGAATGGATTACAAATACAATTTTGGTTTAATGAAAAAATTGTTAGAATTAATTTAACCTCCCCATCAATTCTCTCCCCTTTTAGGGGAGAGACAGAGAGAGGGGTATCGTAAGTAATACTTTAATAATACAAAATATTTATGTCAGACGAAGAAATAAAAGAAGAAAATTTAGAAAATTCTGAACCTGTTAAATCCGAAGCCGAAGAATACAAAGCCAATTGGCAACGGGCTTTGGCGGATTACCGGAATCTGCAAAAAGAAACCATGGCCATGCGGTCGCAGTGGGCCAAAATGAGTGAAGAAAATATTTTGCAGAATTTTATTCCGGTTTATGAGTACCTGAAATTAGCAATTAACAACGAACAACTAGCAAATGATAAAAACCCTTGGTTGGAAGGTGTTAGACACGTTATACGTCAGTTTGCAGGGGTTTTGAAATCTTACGGGGTAGAAGAAATAAAAACAGTGGGCGAAAAGTTTGACCCCCATTGGCACGAAGCGATTGGTGAAGAAGAAGCCGAAGACCGCGAGGCCGGGTTCATCCTAAAAGAAGTGGAAAGCGGATATAAAATGGGTGACAAAGTAATAAAACCAGCCAGGGTAATAATTTCTAAATAATAAGTATGGCACCAGAAAAAGGCGAGGAAGATTTTTTTGGGCAAATAGAACCCAAAGAAAGCAGGAAAGCAGGCAGAGAAATAGCCGTTAATGTTCCGCTGTTTTCAACGGATAGAACACAAAGTTTTAAAGAATATAGCCGGGTGATAACGGAAGCGGAAAAAATGGCTCAAAATGCCGATTTAATACAAATGGTTAACGATAAAAAATTGCACTTTACCGTATTATATCGTCTTAGCGATGAGTATGAAATTAACGGCCGGCCAGACCCAAAAAATCTAAAAGAAAAAGTTAAAACCGCCATTTTACAGCTAATGTCGCGGATGTAAAAAAATAATTTCCTCTTTCGTCCCTCCCCCTTTTAGGGGGAGGACAGAGGAAGGGGTATCTCGGCGGGTTCTCTCCCTATTAGGGGAGAGATAAAGAGAGGGGTATTTCACTCAATCACTCTCTCCCCTTTTAGGGGAGAGACAGAGAGATGGGTATTCGGTAATCGCGTTGAGTATGATCAAAAAATACATCTACAAAAATGCCCACAAACTAAAAGACATACGCCAATCACTCCGCGCCAACCCCACCAAGGCCGAAGAGATTCTCTGGCAACACTTAAGACGCAATCAATTAGGTTTTAAATTTCGCAGACAATTCAGCATAAATAGTGTAGTCGTGGATTTTTGTAGCGAGCAATTAAAGCTGGTTATAGAAATCGACGGCTGGACGCATGATTTTGAGAAAACACAATTAAAGGATGCACGGAAACAGAAAATGTTAGAGGAGAATGGGTATAAAGTTGTGCGGTATACAAATGAACAGGTTTATGGGGATATCGGAGTGTTGGTTGGTGGTATAAAGAAAATTTGCGACAGCAGGGCTTCCTTCCCCTTTTAGGGGAAGGACAGAGGATGGGGTATCTGTAGAACAATGTTTACGAACGAATACCCCCACCCTGCCCTCCCCCTAAAAGGGGGAGGAACGAGACAACGACAAATAGTAGTCAGTACGCTCAATCGCTCCCGCCCCTTTTAGGGGAGGGATAGAGGGAGGGGTATTTGTTCGTTTGAGATAAAAAAATAAATTATGAATGTAGAAATTAGAGAATATATAGAAAGTGATTTTCAAGAATTAGTAAATTGTATAAATAGTTTTGAGGATTACTATGCTTTTTTGAGTGGAAATCAAAGAAAAAGTCGCTCGCCAGATTTTGGCGAAAAATTTACACCATTCCTTATTCAAAAAACAAAAAGTCAAAATGGTCAGATATTGGTGGCGAAGCAAGGCAGTACCATAATTGGTTTTGCCGCAGGGATTATATTAGAGCAGGACGCGTTTGATAGGGTTGCAAATGGAGAGAATAAATATGGCGTGGTACAAGAGTTGTTTGTGAAAGAGGATTATAGAAATAATAGTATTGGAAAACAGTTACTTGAAAAATTAGAAAATCATTTTAAAGAGCAAGATTGTACTGCAATTAAAATAGAAATAGATTATATAAATAAAGAGGTCGAACATTTTTATCAAAAAGTCGGATATAAACCAAGAAGCACAATCGTATATAAATCAATAATAAAACAATAATATGAGTAAAGTTCTCGGAATCGACCTCGGTACTACAAACAGTTGCATGGCAGTTATCGAAGGCGGACAGCCAAAGGTGATGGAAAACAAAGAAGGCGCGCGCACCACTCCTTCTATTGTGGCTATTTCTAAAACCGGTGAGCGGTTGGTGGGGCAATTGGCCAAACGTCAATCCATTACCAATTCGCAAAATACTTTGTATTCCATCAAACGTTTAATCGGCCGACGCTGGGAAGACCAAGAAGTTCAGCGCGACTTGGCTCTTTTACCGTACAAGATAGTAAAGAGCGGTGATGGAGTAAAAATAGAAATGTCCGGCAAGGAATATACTCCGCAGGAAATTTCGGCTATGATTTTGGGAAAAATGAAAGCGGATGCCGAAGAAAAATTGGGTGAAAAAATTACCGAAGCGGTTATTACCGTGCCAGCTTATTTTGATGATGCTCAACGCCAGGCCACCAAAGACGCGGGCGCGATTGCCGGATTAAATGTTTTGCGTATTATCAACGAACCTACGGCCGCGGCTTTGGCTTATGGTTTTGATAAAAAGAAAGATCAAAAAATTGCGGTGTACGATTTGGGCGGCGGGACTTTTGATATTTCTATTTTGGAAGTTAGCGCCGACACCGTGCAGGTTTTGTCCACTAACGGCGATACTCATTTGGGTGGAGATGACTTTGATAATGTTATTATAAATTGGATTAACGAAGAGTTTAAAAGAGACAGCGGGATAGACTTAAGCAAGGATCTTTTGTCTAAACAACGCATAAAAGAGGCTGCCGAGAAGGCCAAGATAGAGTTATCCACAGCCCAGGAAACCGAAATTAACCAGCCGTTTATCACCTCCGATTCCACCGGGCCAAAACACTTAGTAATGAAATTAACGAGAGCCAAACTGGAAGAATTGGTAGGGGAGTTGGTGGACAAAACCATGGCTCCGGTGCGCAAAGCTTTGGAAGATGCCAAACTTAAGGCCGGAGATTTAAACGAAGTGGTAATGGTTGGGGGTATGACTCGCATGCCTTTGGTTCTGCAAACAGTAGAAAAGTTTTTTGGTAAAAAACCAAATATCAGTGTTAACCCGGACGAAGTGGTGGCGGTTGGCGCGGCGGTGCAGGCAGGCGTCTTAAAAGGCGAAGTGCACGATGTACTTTTGCTGGATGTTATTCCTTTGTCTTTCGGTTTAGAAACATTAGGCGGAGTGATGACCAAGTTAATTGAACGCAACACCACGATCCCGACTTCCAAGAGCCAGGTATTTTCTACCGCGGCCGATAATCAGCCGGCTGTAGAAATTAACGTGCTTCAAGGTGAACGTCCGATGGCCACAGACAATAAAAATTTGGGCAGATTTATTCTGGACGGTATTCCACCGGCTCCGCGCGGAGTTCCGCAGGTGGAAGTTACATTTGATATAGATGCCAACGGAATTTTAAACGTCAAGGCAAAAGATAAAGCCACCAACAAAGAACAATCTATCCGCATTGAAGCAAGTACCGGTTTGTCTAAAGAAGAAGTGGAGAAAATGAAAAAAGACGCCGAGACTCATGCGGTTGAAGACAAGCAAAAACAAGAATTAATTGAAATAAAAAATATCGCCGACACCATGGCTTACACCACCGAAAAAATGATGAAGGAAGTGGAAGAGAAAAAAGTTAATGTCAGCGATGAGGAAAAAAATAAAGTAAATGAGGCGTTGAAAGCTCTCAAAGAAGTAAAAGACAAAGACGATGTGGAGGCTATTAAAAAGGCTTCGGAAGAATTATCCAAAGTTGCTCAAGTAATCGGCGCTAAGATGTACGAACAAGCAAAAGCCGCTGAAGCCAAACCTGGAGCCGAAGAACAAAAAGCCGGCGAATCTGGCGCTCCGGAAAATCCAATTGAAGGGGAAGTGGTTGATGATAAAAAATAATCTTAATTATCTTAATTATATTTATGTCGGAAATTGAAAATAAAGAAGCGGCCCTGCAAAATTTTAGAGCGGAAATAAAAAAGATTAAGGAAAATTTTCCGTCACTTTTTGCTGTAGAAAATGTAGACGAGCTTCAAGCGGAAGAAGGCGAAGTTTGGGAAGAATTTAAATTGTTATTCAAAAAAATTGAGACGGAGTTGTCGAAATATGATATGCAAAATAAAGACGTTCCGGCCGGTTTAATAAACGAAATAAAAAAGATGGCCATAACTGTTGGCGGGAATCTATCAATGATAACAAATCCTAATAGAACGGAATTTTTGGCGTGGATAAATAATCGTTTGGCGGTTTTATCTATTAATTTACAGTTTCTCAAAAACAGCAAAGCAAACGAATCAACGTTAATGAAAAGCAGGGAAAGTTTGTTGGTGGAAAAGAAAGGTTTATTATTATAAGCAAACCATGTCCAAAGACTATTACAAAATCCTTGGTATAGATAAAAACGCTTCGGCGGAGGATGTTAAAAAGGCTTTTAAAAAAGCGGCCATGCAACATCATCCGGACCGGCCGGGCGGAAATGAGGCTAAATTTAAGGAGGTAAATGAAGCTCACCAGGTTTTAAGCGATGCGGAAAAACGCAAGCGCTATGATTCATATGGTTCGGATTTTGAACAGCAGGGCGGATTTGGCGGGGGAATGAATTGGGAAGATGTGATGCGCCAGGCTCGGGGCCAGGGTGGTCAGAGTCAGGATTTTGGTTTCGATTTTGGAGACTTGGGTGATTTATTCGGAGGCGGACGAAACCGCGGTCCAGCCAGAGGCAGAGATATTCAGGTTGATGTGGAAATTGAATTTAAGGAAGCGGCTTTTGGCGTAGAAAGAGAAATGTCTTTACGCAAACAAAGCAAATGTGATGTTTGTGGCGGTACGGGCGGGGAGCCGGGTACAAAAATGGAAACCTGCGCCACCTGTAAAGGTCAGGGAAAAGTGGTGCAAATGCAGCGGACTATTTTGGGTTCCATGCAAACGGTAAACACCTGTTCTGATTGCTATGGCGCCGGGAAAAAACCCGCCAAAAAATGCAAGCATTGCGACGGCAGCGGTGTAGCCACAAAAACTTCCAGTATAAAAATAAAAATTCCGGCCGGTATTGATAACGACCAGTCCATCAGACTGGAAGGCCACGGCGAGGCGGCCCCGCACGGTGGTGGCAGCGGTGATTTGTATGTGCGCGTGCACGTTAAACCCTTAAAAGGTTTTGCCCGCTCCGGTTATGATGTTTACACGGAAAAAGAAATTAGCTATCCGCAGGCCGTGCTTGGCGATCACATCGAAGTGGAAACTCTGGATGGAGAAGTAAAATTGGTTGTTCCCGAAGGTACGGAATCCGGCCAGCAAATCCGGATAAAAGGCAGAGGCACAAAATATCTGGACCGGAATGCCCGCGGCGATCATTATGTAAAAATAAAAATCAGAGTTCCTAAAAAACTAGACAGAGAGACAAGAAAAAAATTGGAAGAACTCAAAAAGGAACTCTAACTCACAGTTATTGTATGTTGGATAAAATACGGCTCAAAAAAGAATTTGAAAAATTTTATAATACCCACATAGACAAAGTTTATCGCTTTGTATTTTTTCGCACCGGAGGGAATAAAGACTTGGCTCAGGATTTGGTATCGGAAATATTTATCAAAGCTCTGGAACATTTTGCCGATTACGACCAGAAAAAAAGCAATTCCGCCTGGATTTTCACCATCGCAAAAAACCACCTGGCTAACTACTGGAGGGACAAAAAACCGGTTGGCTCGCTCCCCGAAGATGAGGAAGAGGCGAATGATGATTTTTGGCTAAAGTCAGCGGTAAATTCCTTTAAAAAGGAGGCAACCAAGAGGCAGGTCACCGATATCCTGGAAAAGCTTGATGAGAGTAGCCGGGAAATTGTAACTTTTCACTACATTTTAGGGTATAACTACGCAGAGATAGCGGCTATGAAAAACATGTCCGAAACGGCCGTAAAAGTTGCCGCCCACCGGGCGATTAAAAAACTATCCGCACACATCTAATATGTCCTTAAAGACCAGATACAATTTATTTAAAGCCAAGAGAAGCCTGTCACCGGACAGTCATTTTAAGGCTAAATTGCAGAAACAATTAAGCGCTGTTTGGGACAATACTTACAATACTAAATATGTCTGGTATCAAACAGTATTCTTCAAGCATGCTACCGGTTTTGCTACTATGGTTTTAATGGCCGGAAGTTTGGGAACTGGCGCTTATGCTTATACGAGTCCGGAAGTCACCGAAGGTTCGGTTTTATACCCGATCAAAGAGAAATTGGAAAGCATTGAGGAGATAGCGCAAATTACTCCGGAAGCAAAGGCAAAGTTTTATTTAAAAAAAATTGAACGCCGTGAGGAAGAAAAAGTTGTTCTTAAGAAAAAAAATGTTGAGTTGAAAAAAATAGAAAAAGTTGAGCAATTAATAGAGAAGACCGAAGATAAACTGGATCAGACAGATAAAATTATTGAAAAAACTACCCACGATGTTAAATTACGCGAACAGGTTAGAGAGCGTCTTGAAGTAAGGTTTGAGAAAAGACGAGAAAAATTAGAGAAACAACAGGAAAGATTGAAAAAAATAGAATCTTCTAGGTTTGATCGTCCAGAGTCCGATTAACCCACCAGTCGGCTTCTTTGTTTCCCTCGCGCAGAATATGCCGGTAGGTTACTTTCTTAAAAGTGGTTGCCAAATTGTATGTTTGGATAAATAATTTTTGCAAATTCGGTTCTTTTACTTTGTATTGCCGGTTCATTTGTTTTGTCACCAGTTCGCTGTCTAAAACACATTCCACTTCCGTTGCCCCCAATTCTTTGGCTTTTTTTAAACCGGAAATCAGGGCCGAATATTCGGCGTAGTTATTTGTTTGCTTGCCCAGGTACTCGCCATAACCGGCCAGTTTTTTTCCGGCCGCGTCTTTTATAATAACGCCGGCCGCGGCCGGACCCGGATTTCCGCGCGCTCCGCCGTCGGTAAAGATAATTACTTTCATAAGTTTATTTGTCATCCTGAACTTGTTTCAGGATCTAGGTATTTAAAATAGTTATCAAGAGATCCTGAAACATGTTCAGGATGACATTAGTAGGACAATTTCCAAATTCCTTCTTTATTTTTATCTTGATTGATATAGTACAAGATTTTATTTTCGGTGTCAGTGGAAGGATTTATTATTTTTTCATTAATAAAATCGTGGCTTACCAAATAATAGGGGAACAGCACCGTGGTTTTGTTTGCCCATCCCAGCGCCAGCGTATTATATTTATCTATCGGCATAACCGCCTGCAAATGTTCTCCGGAGCGATTTAAGAGATATGGATCTTCGCCTTCGCTGTATGTCCACACTTCCCACTGCGACCACATTAACCACCAATTATTATATTTAGAAATAAGAAATTTATCCGCGGATATTTTGAATTTATTGGAATTAGTAAGAAGGATCATTTCCGAGCCATTAAGATTTTTTAACAAAACCGTATTTTGATGCGCGGCCAGAATTTGCAAATTCTCCGTTTCTGTTTGGCCGGTAGCCAAATTTATATCCACGGCATCCAGACGGTTAAGAACGGAGTTAAAACCCAGAGTGTCTTTGGTAATTTTGAATTGTTTTGTGGAGGTTTCCGCCTGCATGGTCCACAACTGGCCGTTTTCCATATACCAATCTATATAGATGTTCTTGGTTATGATTTGAGACTTGGCGGTGGCTGGAGAATATAAAAAAATGTTTTCCTTGGTGCTGAAATATAGTTGCGGGTCGGCTGTGTTTGCCCATTCAATTTTTTTGATGGGCGCATTATTTTTAACAAGGTCTGTTTGTTTTGACGGATTTTCCGCGTTAATAATTAAAAGCTTGGAGTAGGGAAAAGCGGCATCTCCGATTAGCGCATAATTATTTTTTTCAGCCCAACGGATGGCGATTGGTTCGGCGCTGTTTAAACGGAATATGATGGAAGATTTTCCGGTATTATTGTCCCGCAACCAAACATCGGAAGCGGTCTTATTTTGGATAGTATATATTATAAATCTGCCGTCAAAAGAAACGGCGTATCCGGTTATTTTTTCATTGATAAAAATTTCCGGTTTATTTTTTTTAATGAGGCTTAGTTCTTTTGTATAGTTGGTTTGTTTATTTTTTACTTCAATTTCCTTTAGCCAGTCGTAATACCCGGGCATAGTAATGCGCAAACTGTATTTGGCGGGGGCGATGTTATTTAAACGAATAGGCATTTTATCCTCTAGTTTTATGCCGTTTAAATACACAACGGCATCGGCCGGTTCAACATCTATGCTAATGGCGCCTGTTTCCTTCAGCAAACCACTCTGCCAATCATAACGGTAGCCGGCCGTATAAAGTATGATAATTGGTGAAATTACAAAAAAAGCGGCTAAAAAAACAATTAGCATTATTAGACGTACTAAGTGGGTAAATTTTGTTCCGGGATATTCCATCTTGCAAATTATGCTAAATTTTAGTATACTTATATTAGTCTAAAATAGCAGTGAAGTCAAAGGCTAAATCGAGGATTGGCAATTAACAATTAACAAAAAGCAATCGATTGTTAATTGTTAATTGTTAATTGTTTTTTGTTAGTTATATTGTATGTCCTATTTAGTTGTAAATGGAGGTAGAAAACTCAACGGAGAAATCGTTAATCAGTCTTCCAAAAATTCGGCCGAAGCCTTGCTTTGCGCCTCTTTAATGATAAAAGGGCCGGTTACTTTAACCGACGTGCCTCAAATTGAGGGTGTAAACAGAATTCTGGAGTTACTATCCAGTATTGGTGTAAAAATTGATCGTTCGGGAACAACGGTTCATTTGGATGCGTCTGGAGAATTAAATTTAGATAAAATGGATCAGCATGCGGCTGAAGTCACCCGTACCTCTTTATTGCTTTTGGGAGCATTGGCGGCCCGGGAAAAAAAATACTTGCTTTACAAGTCCGGCGGCTGTCATTTAGGAGAGCGCACTGTTCGTCCGCACTTGTACGCGTTGCAAAAATTAGGAGTAAGTGTTGTTTCCAAGGATTGTTATTATGAAGTAAAAAATAGTCAGCCTCTTCACGCATCGCATGTTATTTTATATGAGTCTGGTGATACTACCACTGAAAATGTAATTATGGCCGCAGTTTTGGCGCCTGGCGTCACCACTTTAAAAATGGCTTCGGCAAATTATCAGGTTCAGGATCTTTGTTATTTTTTAAATAGCGTTGGGGCAAATATTGTCGGTATTGGCAACACCACTCTAACTATTACCGGTGTAGCAAAACTGAAGGCATCGGCAGAATATCCAATTATGCCGGATCCGATAGTGGCCATGACATATATTTCTGTAGCTATCACTACTGCCTCAAATTTAACAATTAAAAATTGTCCGCTAGAATTTTTGGAACTGGAATTATATAAACTGGAAATAATGGGGCAGAAGTTTGTGGTTAAAAACGAAAGACTTTCCAAAAACGGGAAATTTCAAATCGTGGATGTGGAAATTATCCCAAGTAAATTAACAGCATTGCCCGATAAAATTTACGGGCGTCCGTTTCCCGGATTGAACATAGACAATTTGCCTTTATTTATTCCGCTTTTAACGCAGGCGCGCGGCCGCACCATGGTTCATGATTGGGCTTACGAAAACCGGGCCACTTATAGTTTGGAATTGCAAAAGCTCGGGGCAAAAATTACTTTGCTGGATCCGCATCGTATTTGGGTGGAAGGGCCGACAGAACTTACGTCGGCGGAAATCACCTGTCCGCCCGCGCTTCGGCCCGCAGTCAATATATTAATCGCCATGCTGTCCGCCAAAGGCAAATCAGTTTTGCGAGACACCAATGTTATAGATCGCGGCTATGAAAACCTGTATGATACCCTTAACAAAGTCGGAGCAGATATTAAAGAAGTAAGCGAATAATTATTTAATTGTCATCCTGAACATTTTAACTATAGGGGCTAAAGCCCATATATTCTCATTAACTCGAAAATATTTTAGCAAGCTAAATATTTTACTCATTCATTTCGAATATGGATATGTCGCCTATAAAACTTAGAGCAAAAAAATACGCGGGAGTTTATTTATCGGTAATACTTTTTATCGTATCTTTTGGCATGGGCATGATGGTGGAAAAAACATGGAATGTAAAAAAACAAAATGCTAATGATAACGAAGCTCTGCGGTTGGAGAAGCTTATGGCTTCTAACCGTGAAACCAACCATTCAGATTTGGACTTCTCGCAGTTTTGGGATGTTTGGGACAAGGTAAAGTCCAAGTATGTAAAAGAACCTGCAAAAGACAAGGAAATGTTTTATGGAGCAATTCAAGGCATGGTGGCTTCTTTAGGAGATCCATATTCACTGTATTTTCCTCCCGCCGCCGCCGATGAGTTTGCTAAGGATTTATCTGGGGAATTGGAAGGTATCGGCGCCGAGATAGGCGTAAAAAATAATCAATTGCTTGTAGTTTCACCGCTACCGAATTCTCCAGCCGAAAAAGCAGGATTAAGGCCCGGAGATAGGATTTTGGATATTGATAACACGAGCACATTTGGCATGGATGTTAGTACGGCTGTCAGTAAAATCAGAGGTCCGGCCAATACAAAAGTAGTGCTTACCATCACCAGAGACGGTTTAACCAAGGCTATGGAAGTGACTATTACCAGATTAAAAATAAACGTTCCCTCGATATTATTTTCGATAAAACCCGGCAATATTGCCTATCTAAGAATAATGCAATTTAACGGCGATACTACCGATCAGCTTAATAAATATATAAAACAAATTCAAACCAGGGGCAGTAAAGGTATTGTTTTGGATATGAGAAACAACCCCGGAGGTTATTTGAGCGCGGCTATAGATATGGCCAGCGAGTGGGTAACCAGCGGTGCGGTGGTAAGTGAAAAAGGCAGGGACGGTCAAGGTAATGATCACCTTACTCAAGGCACCCACCGTTTGTCAGGAATCAAAACCATAGCATTGGTAAATAAGGGTTCGGCTTCGGCGTCAGAAATTGTGGCCGGCGCTTTGCAGGATACCAAACATGTGATTTTAATCGGCGAGCAAACTTACGGCAAAGGTTCAGTGCAGGATTTTGAAACTTTTCCTGATGGTTCGGCGCTCAAGTTAACCGTAGCCGAATGGTTCACGCCGAACGGAAAAAATATAAATAAAGAGGGGATTAAGCCCGATATAGAAATAAAACAAGACTGGGAGAAAGAAAAAATAGGTGAAGATGTTGTTTTAAGCAAAGCTTTGGAATTAATGGCTTCAAGCACTTTCAAATGGTAATGTAAAATACTAAGGTATTTTCTAGGCACACTCGGAAATGAAAACGAATTTTCATTTCTCTCGCTTTGCCCGAAGATAAAATCACCCCAGTCGCTTTTATGGCTGACTGGGGTGTGTTGCGTCCGGACAGTTTTCACTTCCGGTTTTTTTTCTCTTTCAAAGAATTCACATAAGCGGCGAGTTCGGCCAAGCACTTTGCGCTTGCCTGGGTGGGAATGCCGCCGAGGCGTAGGCCATTGTGAGCCTTATCAAGCTCCTTTTGCGCGGCCTGCAAGTTATCTTCGCCAGCTTTTTGCACTCGGCGAATCCAGTATTTATCATAGTCTAAATCGAAGAGGATTTCACGGATTTTAACATCCGTGCCCATTCCTTCATAAATACGAATTATTTGTTCTACCTCTTTCGCCTCAAAACTGGACTTGTTGATCACCAATTTGTGTTCTAACCACACGTCTTGTGGCAAACTGAGCAAAGCGCGTAAGAATTTATCCCAGAGATCAGTGTCCCGAAAGATGGTTATCATGCGCCAAAGATCATCTTTGGTCGCATCGGTAAGAAGCCGACCCAAAAATGGAGGGTCTTTTTTAACCAAATCATGGACGTATAGCCTGCCCCCGTCAAGATATATCGTTACCCGCAGTCTGGTTTTTTTCACTTCTTTTTTCATGGGCTCTCCCATCGGTTTGGTTGTGAAAAAGCAGACAACACTAAATTAACCTTATCATAAGGTTAAAAAATGTCAACCCCGCCCTTCGCGAAGGGCGGGGTCAATCCCTAAATCTTCTCTTCCCAGCGCCGGTCGGTTTCAACCTCTAACTGAAGAAATACTTTTTTACCAAGAGCCGCTTCCAGTTCCTTGCGCGCGGCTATGCCGATTTCCTTTATGGAACGGCCTCCGGAGCCGATAATCATTTTTTTATAACGGCTGTCGTATGTATAAATAATGGCGTTGATTACAAAAACATCCGGTTTGTCTGTTATTTCCGAAACCTCCACATGAGTAGTATACGGTACTTCCTGGCGTAAGGCTTTAAAAATTTTCTCTCTGATTAATTCCGCCACCCAAAATTTTTCATCCATATTTGTAAGCTGGGTAGGAGGGTAAGTGGCTTCACCAACCGGTAAAAGTTCAAAAACTTTATCGCGCAACGGTTGCACATCTCTATTTTGTTCCGCCGATAATTCAAAAACCGCGGTAAATTCATCGCTCAAAGCTTTATAGTCATCTAAAAAAACCTTTTCTTTTGTAGGCAGGTCGGATTTATTAATAACCAATAATTTCGGTATTTCCAAGCCTCTTATCATGGCCAAAGTCGCGCGTTCTTCGGCGCCTAAAGACTTAGTGGGGTCAACCACATAAATTACCATATCTATGGCCTGTAAAGATTCGTGCACGCGCTGGATTAATCTTCCGGAGAGAGGGTTGCCCTTATCCTTAAAAACTCCGGGAGTATCCACAAAGATTGCCTGCCCTTGCGCGGTGTTTAATACTCCGTGTATAATGTTTCTGGTTGTTTGCGGTTTGTCGGTGACAGCGGCCAGTTTGGTGCCAACCAGCGTGTTCAACAAAGCAGACTTCCCTACGTTAGAGCGTCCGACAAGAGTTATAAAACCGGTTTTAAATTCGCTTTTAGGTTGTTCGGCGGGTAAAATCATACGATTTGCCTTTGTCTCTTATTTAAGAGTATAATAATCTTGACTATACATTAAATTACCAATTAAAGCAAGGCTTTGAGTATGCAGGTGATTTTGATACAAAATGTACCCGGAATGGGCAAGATAGACGATATAAAAGAAGCCAGCGAAGGTTACGCCCGTAATTTTCTGTTTGCCCGGAATTTAGCCATCCCCGTAACCCTAAAAGTGCTGGCGGATTTAAAAATTCGTAAAAATAAAAAAGCCAAAGACTATGAAGTTGAATTACGTGGTGAGCAGAGTATCGCCGACAAATTGGACGGCTGGGAGTTGGTTTTAAAAGAAAAAGTCAGCACAGGAGGCTTGCTTTACGCCGCTGTTGGTCCGCAAAAAGTAGCTACCGAGCTGGTGAAAGCCGGTTTTGAAATTAGTAAAGACCAGATTATTTTAAAACCAATAAAAGAAACAGGGGAGTACAAAGCCAAAATTAAATTCCCTCACGGGTTGGAGGCGGAAATAAGAGTAATTGTTTCAAAATCTTAATTTAATAGCATGAAAAAAACAAAATTTATATTCGTCATCGGCGGAGTGCTTAGCGGGGTGGGCAAGGGAGTCACAGCCGCATCCATCGGGCGTATTCTAAAAAACCGGGGCTTTAACGTCTCGGTTATTAAAATTGATCCATATATTAATATTGACGCCGGCACTATGAATCCGCTGGAACACGGGGAGGTGTTTGTAACTGAAGACGGAGATGAAACCGACCAGGATTTGGGTAATTACGAGAGATTCTTGGAGGATAACATTTATTCGTACAATTACATGACCACCGGCCGAGTGTATATGAGCGTGATTGAAAAAGAACGGAGTATGTTTTATAAAGGGCGCTGTGTGCAGGTGGTGCCTCATATTCCCATGGAAGTAATTTCGCGGATAAAAAACGCGGTAGAAAAAACCAAGGCGGAGGTAATGGTGATAGAAGTGGGTGGCACGGTAGGTGAATACGAAAATATATTATTTTTGGAAGCGGCGCGCATGATGAAGCTGGACGCCCCGGATGACGTAGCTTTTGTGTTGGTAAGTTATATGCCGGTGCCCGCTCATTTGGGAGAAATGAAAACCAAACCTACCCAGCACGCGGCCCGTACCTTGAACAATTCCGGTATTCAAGCGGATTTCATCGTGGCCAGAGGGAAAGACGAACTGGACAAGCCCAGACGCGAAAAGCTGGCGTTTTTTTGTTGGCTTCGTTCACAAGATGATGTAATTGCCGCTCCAGATGTGGCCAGTATTTATGAAATTCCCTTGGTTTTGGAAAAACAAAAATTCGCCGGTTTGCTCATGAAAAGATTAAAAATCAAACCGCGTCCGTTAGCAGACAAGCGCTGGGATGAATTTGTGGTCAAAATGAACAATGTAAAAAAACCGCTCAAGATTGCGTTGGTGGGCAAGTATTTTGCCACGGGCGGATATACTTTGGCTGATTCATATATTTCTGTAATCAATGCCATAAAACATGCGGCTTGGCACAACGATGTTAAACCCGAACTAACATGGATTGATTCCGAAGATTATGAAAAAAATCCGGAAAAAGTAAAGGATCTTGGCGGTTATGATGCCTTGATTGTGCCCGGTGGATTTGGCACCAGAGGTATTGAAGGAATTATCAAAGCAATTAAATATGCCAGAGAAAACAATTTGCCGTATTTGGGTTTATGTTATGGCATGCAACTTGCAACTGTAGAATTTGCGCGCAATGTTTTGGGTTATAAAGACGCGCACACTGTGGAATGCGATCCGAAAAGTAAAGAACTGATAATTAATATCAATCCAGCGCAAGCCGAGAATGTTAAAAAGGAACGTTTTGGCGGAACCATGCGCTTGGGCGCTTATGACTGCGTTCTTTCACCCGGAAGTTTGTCGCGCCAACTTTACGGCGCTGAAAAAATCAGTGAACGCCACCGCCACCGTTATGAGTTTGATAATAAATATAAATCAGAAATGGAAAAACACGGTCTCCTCGTCGCCGGGGTAAATCCGCAATCCGATCTGGTGGAAATTGTAGAATTAAAAAAACACCCATTTTTTGTGGGCGTTCAATTTCATCCTGAATTTAAATCCCGATTTTTACAGCCGCACCCGCTTTTTGTGGGGCTGGTAAAAGCGGCCCTCAAAAAACCACATAAGAAGTACTAAGGTATTTTTTAGGCACGCTCGGAAATGAAAACAAGTTTTCATTTCTCTCACTTTGCCCAAAAATAGTTATTACCTTCCCGCCAACCTTAAAACCGTATTAATGGTTCTTAGGATTATAGAAATATCCAGAGTAAGACCGCGATTTTTAATATAAAATAAATCGTACTCCAGTTTTTGCAGGTTTTCTTCTATGGTGCCGTAGTAGGCATTATGAATCTGGGCCCAGCCGGTTAGCCCCGGTTTAATTAAGTGTCTTAAAGAGTAATAGGGCATTTTTTCTGTTAATTGGGCGACAAATTCCGGGCGTTCGGGGCGGGGACCGATAACGGACATTTCGCCTTTTAGAATATTAATAAATTGCGGTACTTCGTCCAGGCGGGTGAGGCGTAAAAATTTTCCGACGGCGGTAATTCGGGCATCTTTGTTGGATGCATATTGCGGTCCGCCGGTTTCGGCGCTACCGTCCGCAGACAGCGACACCATGGTGCGGTATTTATAGACTTTAAAAATTATGCCCTGTCTGCCCATGCGGTTTTGAGAAAAAAATACGCGGCCTTTGGAGTTTAATTTAATGGCCAAAGCAACGAATGGGAGGGTGAATACAAAAAATATTCCCAGTACGCCCGCCAGAATATAATCGGTTAAAATGCGGAAACGGTCGTAGATTTTTTTCTGTTGTTCGTGCAAGTTCGTCACAAACCAGCTTTCAGAAAAAGTGAACGGGGGAATGCGGTGCATGATTGATTCATAAAAATCGGCTAGGTTAATAATACTAACCTGCTGAAAAAGACCCTGGTATAATTCTTTGAGCAATCCCGCGTCCGCAGTCATGTGAGGTGAAAGTACGATAATATTTGCGAAATTTTTAGTTTGATTATTTATATCGGCAATCGATTTACCAAAGACTATGTTTTGGAATTGACCGGCTGATTCATCGCCACCAATCACACCGGTAACAAAATATCCCAACCGCGGTTCCTTTTGGATGTTGTTTATCAATTCTTTAACTTCGGCGGTAACTCCGGCAAAGATTATGTTATATTTTAAGGAAGTAGAAATAAATTTATTGTAAAAATAGCGCCACAAGGAAATTAGGCCGAAGCCAATTATGGCGGTAAGAACCAGGATTGTTTTTGGCGTGATGGCGGTTTTGGGGTTTATGTAAAAATAAATTATACCAAAGACAGTCCATGCCAGGGAGCTGAGGATAATTTTTTGAAAAAAAGACCATGAGTTTTTGGTTTTACTGATATCGTAAAGGCCGGCAATAAAGAGAATAACGGCCGCCAAAATGAATAGTTGGGTCATGGGTGAGAGTAATTCCTGAAAATTTTGCCCAGGCGTTTTAAGGTATCTTAAATACAGAGCAAGATATAGCCCCGCATACAGAACGATTAAATCACCGGCCAAGAGGGTTAGTTGTTTAAAGCGATACATAGTAAATGTGGTATAATATGGCAATGTTCGGATTATATCCTATGTTTATGCAAAAATCAAGCTTTATCACGTTTTTTCTTGCCACGGTAGTATTGTTGTATCCAAGCGTTTTTGTCTTAGCTGAAGTCCCTAACGATCCTAAATATTTGTTGCAGGAGTCTTTTTATAAGCAAATAAACGCGCTCGCGGCCTGGGATATTACAACCGGCACCAGCAGTGTGGTGGTGGCGGTCATAGATACGGGCGTGGATATATTAAATGATGATTTAAAAACCAATGTCTGGCAAAATTTAAAAGAGATTCCCGCCAATAATGTAGATGATGATGTAAATGGTTTCGTGGACGATGTGAATGGTTGGAATTTTGTGGAAAACGACAACGATGTCCGTCTTTCAGTAATTAACGATTATGATGATTCCGGAGCGGTGAGTCACGGAACAATTTTGGCCGGACTGATTGGCGCTGTCGGAAATAATAATTTACTGGGGACCGGATTAAATTGGCGTATAAAAATTATGCCTTTACGCGCCATTAGCAGCGGAGGCGGGGGATCATTGGAAAATGTGGCCCACGCAATTAATTACGCGGTTAATAACGGAGCCGATATTATAAACATAAGTTTTGTCGGCGATTCTAAAAGTTTTGGTTTGCAGGAAAGTTTATTTAACGCCAGAAATAAAGGAGTGCTGATAGTGGCGGCGTCCGGAAATAACAGAAATGACGGAACCGGAAATGATAACTCCACCAAAAATAAACAATATCCGATTTGTTCGGACTTCGAAGATTCGGAGAATTGGATATTGGGTGTGACTTCAGTGGGCAAAAATGATAAGTTAAGCGATTTTAGCAATTTTGGCATTTGTGTAGATTTGTCCGCTCCGGGTGAATACATTTATAGTACACAAAGATACGCCCCGCAATATATCGGTTATGCCAAAAATTTTGACGGCCCGTGGTTTGGTTCTTCATTTTCCGCGCCACTCGTAGCCGGCGCCGCGGCGTTGGTAAAGTCGGCGCGTCCGGATTGGAAAGCCAAGGAAATAATTTTGAACTTGCTTGCTACCGCGGATGACATAGACGGATTGAATCCCGGTTACGCCGGACAAGTTGGTTATGGACGTTTGAATGTGGGCAGGGCGGTGGCTAGGGCTATAGAATTAAAACCGACAGCGCTGGTTTTTGAGTCAAAATTAATAAGGAAAAATATAAACTATTTTGTTCGTATTACATCCGGAGGCAAGGTTTTGCGCGACCTGCCTTTGCCCGGTTATAACCCAAAAACCACCAAATGGGCTGTGGTAGAAGATTTGCTGGTGTCTGCCAATTTAAGCAAAGGTAAAATGACGGTGAATGCCTGGGATTGGGCCGGTAATAAAAAATTAACAAATTGGGTTTTGGCAGGAGTAAGCAAGATAGATGATTTAAAAATTGATACGGTGTGGGGTGATAGTCCGAATGCGATTTTATTTGTTAAGCGAGCTGGCGAGACCTGGCGGTTTATAATAGATTTGCCGAGTCAGAGCTGGAAAACAGATATTCTGGATGGGGTTTAATTATATATTGTCAATTAAGGCTAATAATGGTACAATATGATTGAATAATTAACAATTAGCAATGAGCAAAAAGCAAGTTGTTTGTTAATTGTTGTTTGTTAATTGTTATTTATTATCTATGGACACTCCTATTTTTGAGAAAAAAAACGTTTTAGTAACCGGTGGCGCCGGTTTTATCGGATCCCATCTTTGCGAACGGCTTTTAAAAGAAGCCAAGGTAATTTGTTTAGACGATTTTTCTAATTCCTCTCCGGCTAATATAAAACACCTGTTGCAGTATCCTGATTTTGAATTTATAAAATACGATGTTAATCAGCCGATTGATTTGGATAAATTTGAGGAGTTGGATAAGTTTAAAGTAAAATTTCAGGGTATCCAGGAAGTTTATCATTTGGCTTGCCCCACCAGCCCGCTTAACTTTGAAAAATTAAAAATGCAATCATTGTGGGCCAATTCGTCTGCCATGATTAATACTTTAGATTTGGCGGTAAAACATAAGGCCAAATATATTTTTACATCCAGTTCGGTTGTTTACGGCAACGCCAGTGAAACAAAATCTGTTTTTAAGGAAACCGATCAGGGAGTTGTCGACCATTTATCTCTACGCGCCTGCTATGACGAAGGCAAGCGTTTTGCCGAGACCTGTGTGGCCACTTACCGCCAAGTTTACGGCATAGACGCCAAAATCGCCCGCGTCTTTACCACTTACGGTCCGCACATGAAATTATTTGAAGGCCAGATGATTCCGGATTTTATTATCAACGCATTAGAAGGAAAAAATCTTACCATTCACGGAGATGAAACATTTTCCACCTCGCTTTGTTATGTTACCGATATGGTAGACGGCTTGGTGCGTTTAATGTCCAGCGCGCCGGAAGTTCAGATTGTTAATCTTGGTGATGACAAAATTGTTAAAATGGTAGATGTCACGGAAACAATAATTAAACTGACAAATTCCGCATCCCAGGTTGTGTTTGAAAAGCCGTTGGTATTTTTAACCAAAAAAGGCGCGCCAGATTTGGCTTACGCAAAAGACGTATTGGGTTGGATGCCTTTGGTACGTCTTCAAGACGGATTGGAAAAAACAATTGATTATACTATCGCCAATAAGGAGGCGTTAATGTTTAATCACAGATATTAGTTATGCTGTTCGTCATAGTTCCCGCCTACAACGAAGAGAAAAAAATCGGTCGCGTCATTAGCGGCCTTTTTAGTCAGGGGTTAAAAAATATTGTGGTGGTTGATGACGGGTCTGGCGATAATACTGTGTCGGAGGCGCAATCGGCCGGAGCGGTTGTTTTAAAGCATGAAGTAAACAGGGGTCAGGGAGCGGCTCTGCAAACTGGTAATGAGTATACTGTGGCCAACGGAGCCAGCGTGGTGGTTCATTTTGACGCAGACGGGCAGTTTAATCCGGCGGATATTGCCAAGGCGCTGGTGACGATGAAAGATAAAAACATAGATGTGATTTTGGGTTCGCGTTTTTTGGACAATCGTTCGCAAATGCCGTGGACGAAAAAAAATATATTATTACCGGTTGCCAGATTAATAAATTGGTTTCTAACCGGATTAAAATTAACGGACGTACATAACGGTTTCAGAATATTGTCGCGGCGGGCGCTGGAGAAAATAAAAATTACGCAAGATCGGATGGCGCATAATTCCGAGATTATAAAACAGATAAAACAGAATAATCTATCGTATCTTGAATATCCGGTGGAGGTTACATATAATGAATATGGCCAGGGGGTAGGCGGAGGTTTTAAAATAATTATGGAAATTTTACAAGGACGTTTAATAAAATGATATGTTTGTAATTCAAATTCTACTAACGATTTTTTTTCTGTTCGCTCTAGTAAAAGTTATCGGCCGTTGGCGGGCCGGTGATTTAAGTTTGGTCGGCATGGTTTGGTGGTCAATATTTTGGATTTCGGCCACTGTGGTGGTCTTGTTGCCAAACTCGACTGCTACGCTGGCAAAATTAGTAGGAATTGGCCGTGGCGCGGATTTGGTGGTGTATGTGGCGCTGGCCGGCATATTTTTTATAATATTCAGGCTGATGATAAAAATTGAATTGTTGAATAAAGATATAACTAAACTTACCAGAAAAATTGCATTGAAGGATAAAGATCTATAGGGGCTAAAGCCCATATAATCTCATTCGCTCGGAAATAAATTTGTAAACAATTTATTTCTCTCACTTATTTCGATTATGAAAATCGCCCACATAGTTTCAACTTTCTCGCCGCATATCGGTGGTATGGGGGCTGTTTGTTATAATGAAGCAAAACGATTATCAGAGATTGGGCACGACGTGACAGTCTTTACATTAAAATATCCGGGTAACGTATACGACGATACAAAATTTCCTTTTAAAGTTGTTCGCTTAAAGCCCTTGGTGAGGCTGGGGGACGCAGGGCTTGTGCCACAAGTATTAAAATATCTGAAGGGTTTTGATTTGGTTCATTTGCATTACCCGTTTTACGGGGGAGCGGAATGGCTTTGTTTTTCTGATATCCCATTAGTTATTACCTACCATATGGACGCGCAGGCGAGGGGTCTTAAATTTATTATTCAAAAAATCTACGATTTAGTTTGGCCAAAATTTTTATTTGCCAAAGCCAAAAAAATCATTGCGGTTGATTCCGAGCATTTTAAAAATACCAAATTTGGAAAATTATATTCCGGCAAGGTTGTTGAAATAAAAAATGGGGTGGATACTAACGTTTTTAATTCACATCCGGTTGATTTGGAAAAACTGGGGCTGGATAATTTAAAAAATAAAAAAATTATTCTTTTTGTCGGTAATTTAATGCCATTAAAACGTCTGGACCTTTTATTGAATGCATTGAAATTGTTGGCAGACGACAATTTGGCTTTGGTGATAGTCGGTGGAGGTTATGAATTGGAAAAATACAAGCAAAAGGCGAAAAATTTAAGCAATGTATTCATTGCCGGCCAGTGCAACGACCCGCAAAAACTTTCCGATTATTATAACATAGCTACGTGTGTGGTGGTGCCGTCGGATTACGAATCTTTTTCGTTGGTGGCCATAGAAGCCATGGCTTGTGGCAAGCCATTAGTGCTTAGCGATTTGCCTGTGCTAAAGAATAATTTCGGTGGATCAATTTTCTTTGAGAAAGGGTCGGTGGAGAGTCTGAAGGGCGCGTTAAAACAAGTCTTGTCATTGTCGGACGAAGAAAGGAAAAAAAATGGCGAGCTGGAAATAGAAAAAGCCGTTGGAGAGTATTCTTGGGACAAACATATGGTAAAGTTAACGCAAGTATATGACATTTGATTACGAGAAGTCTATCTGGGGGCACGGCAATGCAAGTCTGAAACTTAGTTCTCCGACCAGTTTTCGGTTGCGCCAGAGTTTAAAATCAATAGCCGAGTTAAAAAACGGGGCCAAAGTGTTGGAATTGGGCTGTGGGGCCGGTCAATTTATTCGTGAAATAAAAAAAATAAGGCCGGAATTAAATTGTTATGGTTGTGATATCAGCCAGCACGCCATCGCCATAGCCAAGCAGGCAAATGACGGAGTGGTTTATGATTTGAGCGCGGAAAATAAATCCGTGTACGAAGATAATTTTTTTGATGCCGTTCTTATCTATGATGTGTTAGAACACGTAGCCAATCCGGGTTTAATTTTAGCCGAAGTGAGCCGTGTTTTAAAAAACGGGGGAGTATTTTATTGTTTTGTGCCTTGCGAAGCCGACGCTTTATCTTTTTGGAACTTATTGCACAAGCTGGGTTTGAAAAAAGAACTGACAAAAATGTACGCCGGGCATATCAATAAATTTTCCCGAAAGAGTTTAGTGGGCTTGGTACAATCATTCGGTTTTGTAGTTACACGCATCCGATACAGCGAACAGGTGTTGGGCCAGCTTCTTGGTCTAGCCGCATTTTTTTCTATGGACAGGTTTGCCAGAAAAAATAATTTGTATCAGGTAAATAACGAGCAGTATTTTTACGACTTGAATCAAAAAGGCGGGGGAGTTTTGCGAATAATAAAAAATATCATAAATAGCCTGGTCACTCTGGAGTCAATTATTTTTTCCAGAATCCCGTCGCCGAACGTGCATTTAACGGTGGTTAAAAAGTAATTAGCTGTCATCCCGAGCGAGCCGTAGCGACGAGGGATGACAATTACGTTTGTCTATATGAAAGTTATCCACATCATCCCATCCGCCTTTGATTATTTTGATGACATCAGATCGGAAGCTTTTAAGTTGTTGGAGGAATTACACAAGGGGGGTGTGGAATCGGAGGCTTTTACTTTGCAATACGGGTCAACCGGAAAGGCGCTAAAAGCCAGCATAAAAAAGGTTTCGCCCTCGGTTCATGATTATATCGGTAATTTTGATATGGACAATGCCATAGCCAGTTTTTCGGATTTTGATATCGTTCACCTGCACTGCCCGTTTTTTGGCGCGGCCGGGAAAATCTTGCGTTGGAAAAAACTCAATTCAAACATCCCTTTGGTAATTACTTATTACCGCGCAGTTCGGGTTTTGGATCTCATGAGCCTGTTTATAAGATTTTATAACGCTTATTATTTGCCGAAATTTTTTAAATTGGCGGATAGCGCCAGTCAATTTAACCCCGAAGAATCCCAGCAGTCTATTGCGGACAGGACATTGTTGATGTATAATAACTTGTAAGTTCACTCTCAATCGCTCTCTCCCTCTATTAGGGGAGAGACAGAGAGAGGGGTATCGCGGCCTTTGGACAACGAATACCCCCACCCTGCCCTCCCCCTAAAAGCGGGGAGGAACGAAAAGAGTTAAGGTTCGATTTGTATCGCATTATTCATAATTCTTAATTCAACATATATGGGCATGTTTAAAAAAGGACTTTTTCTAGGCGGTTTAATAGGCGCGGCGGCAATGTGGTTAAACGCCACTCCAAAAGGTAAAGAAATGCGGGAAAAGCTTGTGGGTCAAGCCAATGACCTATATTCTCAACTCAAAGAAAGCATAAAACAACTGGAAGGCCCAACCAAAGAAATGTATGACGCGCTGGTAGAAAGAGCCGTAGAAGAATACGCCGCCAAAGTAGAAATGGCCATGGATATGAAAGTTCAATTGGTCAGAGAGTTAAAGAAGAGATGGAAGCATTTGGAGAAAGAAATAAAAAAGTAATTAAAAAAATCCCCTTTAGGGGATTTTTTTAATGTCTTCTATTGTCAGTTGCAGTTCTCTATTTCCATTCCACTCGTTCACTCCGATAGAATAAACCATATCTATTTTATCTCCGGGTTTTAGGCATTCTTTCCAATTTTCGGAACAGCGGTTTACATCGCCCAGGCCAAAGCCAATAGTTTTTTTAATTAATTGGGAATTGTGTTTCACCATTAGGCGCAAATGTTTGCCGTCCTGGCCCACGGGTTCTATGGCGGTAACGGTTAGTGAGCGGGAAACATATTTTGGTTCTTCGTTGGCTTGGCCGAAGGGTTCAAATTTTTGTAGTAAGTCGTAAAATTTCCAGTTCACTTCGTCCAGTTCCACTTCCGCGTCTATGTTAATTTGCGGAACTAAATCTATGGTGGCAGTTTGCTCCGCGGCCTTGGCGATTAGTTTGGTTTTAAATTCTTCCAATTTGTCTTTGGTTTTTAAAGTAAAACCGCAGGCTTGCGGGTGGCCGCCGAATTTGTAAAATACTTCCGGCATGGCTTGCATGGCGCCGATTAAACTGAATTCTTTTATACTTCGGCCGGAACCGTTTATTTCATTGGCAGTTTCTCCCATTACAATGGACGGTTTGTAGTAGTCATCTTTTAATTTTCCGGAAATTAATCCCAAAATGCCGGTGGGCCAGTCTTTGCCCAGCACAAATAAAACCGGATTATTTTCCTGGTTGGTTTCTTTTATCTGTTTGCGCGCTTCGTTTACGTATTGTTCAGTAAGTTTTCGGCGGTCAACATTATTTTGGTCCAGTTGCGCGGCTAAACTGGTGGCTTCTTTTTCGTCTGTGGCCATCAGTAACGCGTAAGCGGTGTTGGCATGATCCATGCGTCCGGCGGCGTTTAGACGGGGAACAATTTGAAAACTCATGGTATAAGAATCATAAGCCCCATGTTTCGGCTGTCCTTTTTCGTCGGTTAGGCCGGCTACGGCGAAAAGTTTTTTTAAACCAATATTTCTGGTTTTGTTGATTACGGTTAATCCGTATTTGGTAATAGTGCGCGATTCGCCAACCAACGGCACCATATCGCCGATAGAAGCAATGGCCGCCAGATCCAGCATCCATTTTTCAAATCCCTCAAAGGTTTGTCCGTCCGGTAGAGCGTTGTGTGAACGGCCGTATTTTTTTAAAAGTCCCTGCACCAATTTAAAAGCTACGGCTCCGCCGCATAATCCTTTATCTGGATACGGTTCGCCCTTCACCAGCGGGTGAATAATGGCATTGGCCTTGGGCAGTTTGGCCGGTACGGTATGATGGTCGGTCACGATTACTTTCATTTTATATTTTCTGGCCAAAGCAATTTCCGGCGCGTTGCTTACTCCGCAATCGCAGGTAATTATTAAATCTGTTTTTTGCGTATGGAGAAGTTCGATGGTGCGTAAATTTAATCCATAACCGTCGGTTTCGCGGTGGGGGATAAATACATTTACATTTTTTGCTCCTAATTTCCGTAGTCCGGTAATAATAATAGCCGAGGAACAAACACCGTCCGCGTCATAATCTCCGTGCACCACAATGTTTTCCTGTTTGTCTATTGCTTTAAAAATAATATCCGTGGCTTTTTCCATGTCTTGAAATAAAAAAGGATCATGAATATCCTGCGAATAATCCGGATTTAAAAATTCATCAATTTGCGCTTGAGTGCGCAGATTTCTATTCCACAACAATTGCGCCACCGCCACAGGCAGTTCCGGATGAGAGCCGGTGAATTCCGGCGGTGGCAAGGGTAAAACATTCCACTTCTTAGGCATACTAGCATGTCATCCTGAATTTATTTCAGGATCTTACGGTTATATTAAAATTGCACGAGAGATTCTGAAACAAGTTCAGAATGACAAAGGTTATAGTTCTTTTTTGTCTCGAAAACTGTTTAACGTAATTTTTTTAAAATCCCAGTACGAATCGGCCAGGAGCAGAGTGAAGATAATAAAAAATATATTTACCGTGGTGTATTCTTCCGCGGAAATAGGGTTGTTGAAGTTTAAAAAAAGAATAATGCCCAGCGCAATCCAATAAATTAATGTTTTGCTTGTCACGCCTCTTCTTTCCGCAATATTTATTTTACTTCTTATTTCCCAAACGTAAATAAAATACAGAAAAATTAGCGGTCCGGCTGTAAACCATTCGTAATTATGCGGGTCTTCGCCGTAATAAGACAAGCCAAAAAAAAGCAGACCAATAATTAAAATTAAAGCAAAGAAAAGAAAGATTATATCCAGCTGGTATTTGCGGAGAACTTTCATAGGGCAGTGTTGAGCGCTAAGTACTAAGCGCTAAGTACTAAGTTATTGGAGGGCGGGTAGAAAAGAAAAGACCAGCATCGCCAGAATACCCACAAAAGAAACCACAATCCAAAGTTTTTTTATGGTTTTTCGTTTCATAGAATGATGTTTATTTTTTCCGTATATTTAACAATTTATCAATTTCTTCTTCGGTGGTTGGCAGTTTGATTCCCATTTCTTCTATTTTTTTTCTTAACAAGTCGTTATGCTCTTTTTGGTTTAAGGCTTCCGTCATGTCTCCTAATGAGCCGCCAATATTCTTTGAAAAGGCGCGTATTTGATCTGTGGATAAATTAACCACTAACTTCCTGATAGCCCAGCTCATTTTGTTGTTGTCTTTGGTAACACCCCACAGTATGACACCCATAGCGCCCTCCATCAGATCTCTGGCGTAAACATCATCATTTATAATCTCCTGCGGATTTTTAATCAACCTCCTCTGAATTTCATTGCTTGTGGGAAAGACAATAGTGTCTCTACCCAGCATCATTTTGGAAGACTGTAATTCTGTCTTCAACTTTTTATGCAGCGAGGTGTGTACAGCCCCAATACTAATTAGCACCCGAATATTTTTTTTATTTTTTAGTTGGGGAAATTTTTGAGTCAATGTTTTTAATTTATTTTTTAGTTGATTGGCAATAAAATCTTCCCTTCTTCTTATGCTAGAGGCGAAGTCCACCGTTCCTTTTTTTAGGTTTTCCATGGCTTTATCAAAATTACCAATTTCAAAATCATCATAAGCTCCCGTTATTTCTTTTATGGCGTCTATTGTTTCTTTGATTTCGGGATGTTCTGCGGGTAAATCCACAAAAATAATTGGTATTTTGGAGTTATAAATTAAATGCAATGGTGTTTCAAAGCCGGGATGGCCATCTATTCGTGGAGGTTCTATTTTACCTTGAGATACTGCGTTAAAACCTTGCTCATCTATATTTTCCCAGCCCACAAATTCCGGAACATAAACATCGGCATTTTTTAAAGCTTCCGGCAAACGACTAAAATCCTCGGCTGTTCCATGATATGAAAAAAAGAAATCAACCGTAATTTTTGGTTCTGTTTCTTTGCTTTCTTTATTGCTCTCTGGAGCGTGCCCGGGTTTTATTTCCGACATAACTATCTTTTTAATACGGCCAGATAAGTCTCCGGCGGAATATCTATTTTTCCGTGAGTCAACATGCGTTTCTTGCCTTTTTTCTGTTTTTGCAATAATTTTTGTTTGCGGGTGTAATCGCCGCCGCTCATGGTGGCCAGCACATCTTTGCGCAGAGCGGATAGGCGGTCCGAGGCAATTACTTTTCCGCCAATGGTGGCTTGAATTTTTAGCACAAATTGTTGTCTAGGCAGGGATTCTTTTAGGGATTCCACTATAGTTTTGCCGGCTTTATAGGCTTGGTCTTCCCAAACCAGCGTGGAAAGAGCTTCCACCGGTTCTTCGGCTACCATTATATCCAGCCTTACCACCTTGGTTGGCTGGTAATCCATAAATTCGTAGTTCATGGACGCGTAGCCCGAGCTGACGGTTTTTAGTTTATCATAAAAATCGGTAACAAGCGAGGCAAGTGGAATTTCGTAGTGTAGCATAGCCCGCTGGTCGGTGTCCGTGCTTAAATATTCGGTATTTATATATTTTCCTTTGCGTTCGGAAACTAAGCCCATCACATTACCTGTAAAACTTTTGGGAGTAATAATATCCAGCTTCATCCACGGTTCCAAAATCTCCAGCAGATGATTGGGGTCGGGCATTTCCTGCGGACTGTGAATAGTTTTTTGTACGCCGGCTTGAGTGGTAATTTTGTAGGCCACGCTGGGTACGGTAATAATAATTTCCAAATTGTATTCGCGTTGTAATCTTTCCTGAAAAATATCCAGGTGTAATAAACCTAAAAATCCACAGCGAAAACCAAAACCCAGAGCCAAAGAATGTTCCGGTTCGTAAAAAAGGGAGGCGTCGTTTAATTTTAATTTATCTATGGCGTCGCGAAGCACCTGATAATTGTCGCCCTCTTTGGGAAAGATGCCGGCATACACCATTGGCTTTACTTCTTTATATCCGGGCAGAGCCAAAGTATGAATATCTTTTTCTTCTTCGTCTGTAAAAGTGGTAATGGTGTCGCCAACCCGGCATTCTTTGAGATCTTTTAGGCCGGTGACAACATAACCGATTTCGCCGTTGAATAATTTAGGCGTAGATTGGAATTTCGGTTTATAATATCCCACTTCTAAAATATCCGCCGGCGTTCTGGTGCCAATTAAAAATATTTTGTCGCCTTTTTTTAATTCGCCGTCCACAATTCTTACCGATGCAATAACACCTTTGTAATCGTTATAAACAGAATCAAAAATTAAAGCGCGGGTGGGTTGGGTGCTTGTGTCCGGCGGAGGAGTCACTCTCTCAATAATCGCTTTTAAAATATCCTCCACGCCTTGCCCGGTTTTGCCCGAGGCCAGAATGATTTCTTCCGGCTTGCATCCCAGCAAATGCAAAATTTCCGCTTTGGTTTTTTCCACATTGGCGGCCGGCATGTCTATTTTATTTATCACCGGAATAATTTTTAAATTTTGTTCAATCGCCAGATACAAATTGCCGATAGTTTGCGCCTGCACGCCCTGGCTGGCATCTACCAATAAAATAGCGCCTTCCACCGCGGCCAGAGAACGGGAAACTTCATAGTTAAAATCCACATGGCCGGGAGTGTCGATTAAATTTAGGATGTAGCTTGTAGCTTGTAGCTTGTAGTCCATGCGGACGGGCGTTAACTTAATAGTAATTCCTCTTTCCCGCTCTAAGTCCATGGAATCAAGGAGTTGATCCTGCATGTCCCGGTGCGCCACTGTGCCTGTAAATTCCAAAAGACGATCGGCCATGGTGCTTTTACCGTGGTCAATATGGGCAATGATACAGAAGTTTCGGATGTTGTTGTTGGTTGACATTTTTACTCGTTATTACTGATGGGTTCCGCAGTCGGCAAATTTTTGGTTTGCAACCAGCGACGGGTTAAGCTTTCCTTTAATTGCATTAACTCCGGCACCCTCAAAAGGTAGCATATCAGCAGATAAATTGCCAGACCCAGCAGGCTGGCGATTAAGCCTTGCCCGAGGATACCAAAAAAGCGGGTTTGGTCAAAAATTGCGGCCAGTGGGTATTTGGAAAATTGGATAACTAAAGCCATGGGAATGGCGGCCAGCATGATGCGGAAGAAGGATGACAGTATTTTTTCTCCGTCTATGCTTTTTAAATGACTGCGTAGAGCGATGGTTAAAATAAAAAAGTTTAAAATGGAGCCGATGGAAAACGCCAGAGCCAAACCGGCCACGCCCAGCGGTTTCATTAATAATAAAGCGGCGATGATGCTGAACAGTTCGGAAATTACACCGACAATAAACGGAGTTTTGGTGTTGGCCAGCGCGTAGAAGGCGCGGGCAATTACCGGAATTAATGCTTGGGCGAATAAGCTTAACGAGAACAAAGCCAAAGTGTCAGCGGTGTTTATGGTGGCAGTCCAGTCAAATTTTCCGGTTCCCAAAACCACGCGCACAATCTGCGCCCGGAGCAACATAATTATAATAGAGAAGGGGATAATTAAAAATAAAATCTGGCGGATGGTTGCGGATAGATTTTTTATAAACTCCCTCATGTTATTTTGCGATGCGGCCATAGACAGCACCGGGAAAACGGCGAGCGCGAACGGAATACCGATAATGCCGATGGGTACGGCCTGTAAATTGTTGGCAAAATGAAAAATCGCCACACTTCCCACGGGGAGTAAAGACGCAATCATGGTGATGATGACCATATTTAATTGGCTGATAGCCAATCCCATGGTGCGCGGAATCATTAGTCTGCCAATTAGTTTAGTTTCTTTGTCGCGCCAGTTTAAGTGCCAGCGCCAGCGGTAGCCGTTGGTATAGGCGCTGTAAGTTTGTAAACTAAAATGCAGAAACGCGCCCAGCACCACGCCCCAGGCCAAACCGGTTACGCCCCAGATTGGCACGAGTACAGTGGCGCCGATTATAATGCCGACGTTATAAAAAATCGGCGCCAGGGAATAGAGGAAAAAAGTACGCAAAGATTGTAAAACCCCGCCGATGACCATGGACAGGCCGAGCAGAATAGTGGAGCCAAACATTATTCTGGTGAAACTTATTACCAACTCTTTGGATGCGGGGATAAAACCAGGGGCAATGAGGGGAGCGAGGGCCGGGGTGAAAATTATGCCGAGAAAACTGACTACACCCAAAGAAACAGCGGTAATATTTAAAACATTGTTGGCCAATTTCCAGGCCGGAGATTTGTCTTCGCCGGAATTAAATAATTTTGTGAAGGCGGGAATAAAAGCCGCCGAAAGCGCGCCGATAATTAAAAGATTATAAACCAAATCCGGAATTTTAAAGGCAGCATAGTAAGCATCCATAATTGGCCCGGCGCCAAAATTATGGGCAAAAATCCGGTCGCGCAACAATCCAACTAAACGGCTAACCAAAGTAGCGCCGGAAATAATAATCGCGGCGCCAGTTATGGATTTGGATTGGCCGTTGAGAATTTTTAACATAATTACTGGTTACCAAACGGGTCTTCTTCCGGAATTGGATTTTCCAGACCAAGGTTCACCGTCAGCACCACATAATCCGTGCCCGGCTTTACAGTGTTGTCGCCTTCTACATATATAGAACCGGTAATAGTGTCTTGGCTGAATGAAAATTGCCGTACGGCCTGCCCTTCGCTTTCCACATCTATTTTATAACCTCTTTTTTGCAGTTCGGTTTTGTAATAATTTATTATAAACGTCGGCTCGGCATCAAGATTTCTCCATTCAATTTGTACAGTGTCGCGATGGTCGCTTACCGGCGTGCTGATTATTTTCCACAAATTTTTTACGGAAGCCAATTTTCCGGTGTCTTCCGCGCTTTGTTCGCTTTTATTTAAAGTAAGAAAAAGCGGAGATAAAATTATTTTAGGAAAAAAAGCGGCAATTTCTATGCCCCGGTTTTTATATTTTCCGGAAACAAAAGTTATTTGTTCGATATTGTCTTCGTCGTAAATTGTAATATCTTTGGGGAAATTTTCGGGAATATTTTTTAATGTTTGGGGGCCGCTTCCCAAGGCCAGACGGAGAAAAATGGCAATGCCGATAAGAAACACAACCAAACAACCGCACCCGGTAAAACAGGTGCGTTTAATAGAGGAAAATGCCGAGTATCTTTTGGTTAGTTCGCCAATTGGCGGTTCTACTATTTCAACATTGTTTATGTTGCGTCGCATACCAGAATATTATAGCAGAAAATAACATATTTGTGAATATTGTGTATTGTTGAATTTTATTTCGTAATAAAATTCACTTCAGAGTGAGCCACAGCGAGTGAAGGAGAGTCCTAATTATGTTTGTGAACTGTCTTGTCGCCCGCAATTGTGTGTGTTACAGTTTAGTTAGCACATTGAACAACCAACCGGGAGAAGGAACATGAATTTCGGCTTCTTTTTAATCATGATGTTTGTGGTTTTGGTGATTGCTGTCGTAGCTGTGATGAATATGAGAAAGCCCGCCTCAAAAAAAGGCGACGCAAACAATGTGGATCAATGGCTTTTCATTGAATATGCGCCCACAAAAATGAGCGGATTGGAAATCAGAGGATTTACGGCTGCGTCTTCGGTGCAAGATGAATTGCTGGTGGCGGGACGTGAGTTGCTGAAAAAACTGCCACCCGATATCGGTGCCGATCTGAAGTCTCCGGTTTCCGGTAATCTGGCGACGTTGTTTTCGCAAAGTTCCAACCCAAACAATCTTGCGCCTGATGAAGTTGTGGCTGCCGTCGCGGTGGCAGAAGCCTCGCTGGCTCTTTGGGCATTGATGTCGCGGTTTGATTGCAGAGTGAAGCCTCCTCATCCGCATCCGGTAATTTTTGATGAGAGCGCCGGCAACTTTATTGTCAGTCAAAAGTCATATAGCGTTTGCTATGTTATTGGGCGAATCAGCTTCAGCGCCGGCGTAAGCCTGGCCATGGCCACTTTCATGTGGGAAGGTATCGCGCAAATACTGAAGGAAGGCAAAGTGCCCATTCCCGGTTTGAAGGTAAATAAGGATATTCTAATCGTTTCCAAAGTCGATGTAACTGAAAAAAAGTAATAACAGAGTTGTGCTACAGCGCCCGGTTCACCCCGCGCGCTTTTTTTATTGTCCGCATCCGTCTTTTTGAAGCAAAGCTTTGCAATTACGTCGGGCTTCAAAAGAAAAAAAATTTACTTTCTTCTTTATTCAGCCCTAGCAATTGTGGTATACTTGTTCTATGTCATGCTGAATTTATTTCAGCATCTAAACGGATGGCGATAGATCCTGAAACAAGTTCAGGATGACAATTATAAAACATCTATGCAACTTTCATTTTTCGGCGCGGCGGGAGAAGTAACCGGTTCGTGCAATATGTTCACGACCGGCGGGAAAAAGTTTTTGGTTGACTGCGGGATGTTCCAGGGCAGTCAATTTAACGAAGACAAAAATAATGATCCGTTTGGTTTTGAACCTAAAGAAATTTCCGGAGTAATAATAACGCACGCGCATTTAGACCATGTGGGACGTTTGCCGTTGCTGGTAAAAAACGGATACGAGGGTAAATTTTTTGCCACACCTCCCACCGTAGAATTAACCGAATTAATTTTAGACGATGCTTTGCAAATCATGCTTTACAATCAGCGCCATTTTGGCAAGCCGGTTTTATATAACAGTACTGACATCGCTAAAGTTGTGGAGCGTTTTAAGGCAGTGGATTATCATCAAAAATATTCGCTTACTCCGGATGTGGCTTTTACTTTTTATGATGCCGGGCATATTTTTGGTTCGGCTTTTGTAAAAATAGAGGCCGAAGGAAAAAAAATAATTTTCTCCGGTGATATCGGCAACATTAACGTGCCAATCTTGCGCGACACCGACACCTTGCCTGGCGGCGTGGATGTTTTGGTTTGTGAATCAACTTACGGCGACCGTTTGCATGAGTCCGCTATGCAACGCCAGGAAATTTTAGAAAAATTAATTTCTACGGCTATTAGTAAAGGCGGCACATTAATGATCCCGTCTTTTTCTTTGGAACGGACTCAAGAATTAATTTATGATTTAAACGATTTGGTGGCGCGCAAACACAAACTTCCGCATGTGCCGATTTTTTTGGATAGTCCGCTGGCCATCAAAGCCACCAAAGTTTATTTAAAATATCCAAAATATTACGACGCCGAAGCCACGCGTTTAACCAAAAGCGGAGATGAGTTATTTAAATTTCCCGGATTGGTAATGACTGCCACAAAAGAAGAATCCAAAAAAATAAATCAGATGCCGGGAACAAAAATAATTATTGCCGGCGCGGGCATGATGAACGGCGGCCGCATTGTGCATCACGCTATGCGTTATTTATCCGACGCCAGAAATACTTTGCTCATCATCGGCTATCAGGCGCAAAATACTTTAGGCCGAAAAATTTTAGACGGACACTCGCCGGTAGAAATTATGGGAGAAAAAATTCCCGTCCACTGCCACGTCAAAGCCATCGGCGCTTTATCCGCCCACGGCGATCAAGATAAACTTTTAGATTGGATAGGCGGCGGATTGTCCGTTCCCAAACAAGTAATACTTACTCATGGCGAACCGGCCGCGTCTTCCGCCTTGGCCAAAAGATTGGTGGGGGATTTAGGAGTAAAAGCAACGCCAGCCAGTTTTGGATTAACAATTGAGGTATAATTAAACTAAACTTATCCACAGCCCTCGCAAGTGCGGGGGTTTTTGTTTTATATTAGCCAAATAAATCGATGTTAAAAATGGATTTAAATGTTGACGAGTGTTTTTAAGTGGAGTAAAATGGATACAGGTGGGAAGAAGTGGGGACCACAGCAAATGTCATGCTGAACTTGTTTCAGCATCTTTCGACGACAGATCCTGAAACAAGTTCAGGATGACAAATAAAAAATATATGTTCATCGGTGAATATAGCCATAGCATTGACGAAAAAGGAAGAATGGCCATACCGGTCAAATTTAGGCACGACCTAAAAAACGGCGCGGTTGTCACCCGCGGTTTGGATAATTGTTTATTTATCTACACCAAAAGCGAGTGGGCAAAGGTGGCAGAAAAATACGCCAACTTGCCAATCGCGCAAGCCAACAGCCGGGCGTTTTCCCGTTTAATGCTGGCCGGCGCCATGGATGTAGAATTGGACAAACAAGGAAGAATAATGTTGCCGGAATATTTGCGCGAGTTTGCGACTGTAAAAAAGAATGTGGTAATCGCCGGACTTTATAGCCGATTAGAAATTTGGGATGAGGAAGTTTGGAATAAGTATAAAGGTCAAACCGAAGCCGAAAGCGGCGCGATTGCGGAGAAGATGTCAGAGCTCGGTGTATAGAAATTACGAAATAAAGAAATTAAGAAATTAATTTCCGTGAGATCACTCAAGAGACCGAACAAATTTCCCAATTTCTTAATTTCATTATCATGCATTATGCGTCACGAACCTGTGTTGCTGAAAGAAATTCTAGAATTGTTTGATCTTAAACCCAATGATAATGTTGTTGATTGTACTTTGGGTGATGCGGGACACAGTGAAGCGATGCTGGAAAAAATTGCGCCTAAAGGAAAATTGTTGGGTATAGATCTGGATATGGAAGCGGTGTTGCGGGCGAAAAGATTTTTGTATCGTTTCGGAGATAAAGCCATAATTGTCAGAAATAATTTTACTAATTTAAAAAAAATAACAGATGAATCAAATTTCGGTCCGGTAAACGCAATTCTGATGGACTTGGGCTGGTCGTCTCCACAATTCGCAGAGAGGGGGAGAGGATTCAGTTTTCAGACGGACGAGCCACTAGACATGCGATATGACGCCTCTTGTCATTCTGAACGAAGTGAAGAATCCCTTAACAACGGAGAGGGATCCTTCGTTCCACTCAGGATGACAACACAAACGGCCGCCGACGTTGTGAACATTTACAGCGAACAGGAATTGGCGGGAATTTTAAAAAACTTTGGCGAGGAAAATTTGAGTAAAGAGATAGCCGAAGCAATTGTTGGTTTCAGGAAGAATAAAAAATTGGAAAAAACAGGGGAGTTGGCGGAAATAATTTTACAGGTTTATCGGACAAAATTACATTCCGATAAAGCCATTCCCTGGATAGGCGGTTTGCATCCGGCCACAAAAGTTTTTCAAGCGCTACGAATGGAAGTAAATCACGAATTGGATAATTTAAAATTGGCGTTGCCTCAAGCCGTAGATGTATTGGCAACAGGCGGGCGCCTCGCGGTCATTACATTTCATTCGTTAGAAGACAGAATCGTAAAACATTTTTTTCAATCAATCGCGGGTAAAACAATTAAATTAATAAATAAAAAACCAATCAGCGCGACCGATGAAGAAATAAAATTAAATCCCCGCAGTCGTAGCGCCAAATTACGGGTAGTGGAGAAAATTTAAACTGTCATGCTGAATTTATTTCAGCATCTATGTCGTGACAGATCCTGAAACAAGTTCAGGATGACAATCAATATTCATCATTCTTAATTCATAATTCAACCGTTGTGTCCCTAAAACGCCAAATCCAATTCCGTTACCAAGGCATGGTTCGCTCTCTGCAAACCATCTCTTTGCCTAAACAACTCACTTCCCACCGCCACGGCGGGGCCCCGCTTCATAGCGGTGGCAAAACCACCCGTTTGGCTTTATTTTCTATTATATTTTTATTTAGTTTCGCCTATATAATCAAAACCACCGCATCCGCCACCAGCGGTTACCAAATGCATGAACTGGAAAAACAAACTTCAGCCCTGGAAACCGAGGTACAAAAATTGCAGGTAGAAATTGCGGACAACAGTTCCATGAACAACATCCAATCCAGATTGGCCAAATTAAACATGATTGAGGCAAGCGGTATCAAATACTTCACGGTCAAGAATACAGAGGTTGCAAAGAAATAAATTTAATAATGTCAAAACTCTCCCGATCGGGGGAGCGTAGGTATAGACAAATAAAATAACCTGTGGTACCATTACAACGTCGCGTTTCAATGGTCGTTACGCTGCGTCATTTAGTCAAATCAAATTTAATTAATTTAATAAACAATTTATGCCGAAAGCCAATTCCGCATTTATGAAGCCGATGACCATCAGCGACGAACTCGCTGTCGTCGTTGGTAAAGGTCCTATGCCACGTTCAGAGGTGGTAAAAAAACTCTGGGTTTATATCAAAAGCAAGAATTTGCAAGACCCAAACAAGAAACGGAACATCGTTGCTGACGAAGCATTGAAGGTTGTGTTTGGTGGTAAGGCTGTAGTAGACATGTTTGAAATGACAAAGCTCGTTTCCAAACACCTTTCCTAATTTTAAATCATAAAAAGCATGCTCTAGTGGCGTGCTTTTTAGTTTCTGCCCTTGACAGCAGGGCCTTTCTCTGCTATACTGACCAGTCTTAACAACTAGCCCCCAATTAAGGGCGGCTACGGACTCGCCCAGGTCATTCGACCGGGCGTCAGGTCGAATGACCTGACGAACCTCATTGTGTCATATTTAAGTGGCCTAGTAGGAATCGGGTCACTAAAATTTAACGTATGACACCAAACATCCCATCCCAAGCCCGCTTTAGCGATCTTGGCATCTCGCCGAAACTTTTAGACAACCTGGAAAGGTTGAAATTTGTCGTTCCTACGCCTATTCAGCATCAGTGTATTCCCCAGGCTTTGCAAGGCAAAGACATTGTCGGTATTGCCCAAACCGGCACCGGCAAAACTTTGGCTTTCGGCATCCCAATGATACAAATTTTGTCTCAAATGCCGGGCAACGCCCAGGGTTTAATCTTGCTTCCTACCCGCGAATTGGCTTTGCAGGTAGATCAGGTTTTGCAAACAATCGGCCGTCCAATCGGTCTGCGCACCGCTGTGTTAATCGGTGGCGCTTCCGGTTTCGCGCAAAAACAAATGTTGCGTCGCGGTCCGCATATTATTGTGTCCACTCCTGGCAGATTAATGGATCACGTTGATCAAAAAAATCTTTCTTTAACCAACATGAAAATTGTGGTGCTGGACGAAGCCGACCGCATGTTTGACATCGGTTTTATGCCGCAAATCAAACAAATTCTCGGGATGATTTCCCGTGACAGACAAACTTTAATGTTTTCCGCCACCATGCCAAAAGCAATCGCGGAAATCGCCACCCGCTACATGAAAATTCCGCTTCGTATAGAAGTGGCTCCATCCGGAACATCCGCCAAAAACGTGGAACAGGAAATCTTTATTGTAAATAAGGATGCCAAGATGCAACTTCTGGATAAAATTTTAGCGGATAATCACGGTTCTGTTTTGCTTTTTTCACGCACAAAACACGGCGCCAAAAGAATCGCCAGCGGCATTCGCGCCATGGGCCACACCGCTTCCGAAATTCATTCCAACAAATCTTTGTCTCAACGCAAAATGGCTTTGGAAGGATTTAAAACCGGCAAGCACCGCGTTCTTGTGGCTACGGATATCGCATCCCGCGGTATAGACGTCACCGGAATTTCTTTGGTAATAAATTATGATTTACCGGATAACACCGAAGATTACGTTCACCGCATCGGCCGCACCGGCCGGGCCGAAAGTTTTGGCAAGGCAATCTCGTTTGCCACTCCGCAAGAATGGGTAGACATCCGCCACATAGAAAAACTAATCAAAAAATCAATTCCGGTACGACCATTACCCGTCTTACCGCCACGCCGGACAAATGTCGCCGAACACTATGAAGAAACTTCCGGGTATCAAGGTGGAGGCAGGGGCAGAAGCGGTGGCAAAGGCGGTTATCAAGGAGCAAGAAAACCTTATGGAGGTTCATCCGGAGGCAACAAAAATTTCCGCAGACGATATTAAAAAATAAAAAAATGATCGCCCAAAAGGCGGTCATTTTTTGTTGTTTTAGGCCATTTTATTTGATATTGACATAAGCCGTAATTTCACATACAATATGAGCATAATTTTCTAATCGAAATATATGCCAGAAACTACCTCCGCATTTGAAGCCTATTTAAAGGATTTACAAAATAATACATTGCCTAAAAAAGGCAGGGTCGGCAAGCTGGCCACAGCGTTGGATGAATTGGCGGAAAAAGAAGAAGAGGAGCCGGAAGTTGATATCGCGGCTTAAGAATAATTAGCAATTAGCAACTAACAATTAACAAGTTGGTTGTCGATTGCTATTTGTTTATTGTTAGTTGCTAATTAATTTTATGCAAAATTCAGATCCGTTTTCTATTGCGCTGGAACAATTAGAAAAAGTAAAAAAATTTATCAGCGTAGAGGAAAACATTTCTGAACAGCTTCAGGCCCCGCAAAAATTTTTGGAAGTATCAATTCCGGTCCGCATGGACAATGGCCATATTAAAGTATTTAAAGGTTTTCGTTCGCAATTTAATAATGCCCGAGGGCCATACAAAGGCGGCATCAGATTTCATCCTGGGGTAAACGAATCCGAAGTAAAAGCTCTAAGCATGTGGATGACCTGGAAAACCGCCGTGGTAGATATCCCGCTTGGCGGAGGCAAGGGCGGAGTGATTGTTAATCCCAAAGAATTAAGCGTTCCAGAATTGGAAAGATTATCCAGAGGTTATATTCAGGCAATATATAAATTTATCGGTCCGGAAAACGACGTGCCGGCGCCGGATGTTTACACCGACCCGCGCATAATGGGTTGGATGCTGGATGAATACGAAAAATTGGTCGGTCATCACGCGCCGGGTGTAATTACCGGAAAACCATTAAGCATTGGCGGGTCAAAAGCCCGCGGTTATTCTACCGCGCAAGGCGGATTTTATGTGCTCGCAGACGCGGTAAAAAAATTAAACATTTCCAGTAAGAGAGTGGTCGTGCAGGGTTTTGGAAACGCGGGCGCGAATATGGCGGAAATTTTAAGTAAGAACAGTTATGCAATTATTGCCGTCAGTGATTCCAAGGGCGCCATCCAAAATCCAAACGGACTAGACATAACCGAACTTTTACAGCATAAAAATACCACCGGTTCAGTTTTAAATTTCAACGGCTCGCAAAATCTGGCCGAAAATATTCTGGAAATGGAAACCGACATTCTGGTTTTGGCGGCTTTAGAAAATTCCGTTACCGCAGACAACGCCGGAAAAATAAAAGCCAAATTAATTATAGAATTGGCCAACGGTCCCATCACTCCCGAAGCCGATAGTATTCTGGCAAACAATAAAATAGAAGTTGTGCCGGATATTTTAGCCAACGCCGGCGGAGTGGCCGTCAGTTATTTTGAACAAGTACAAAACGCCTATTCATATTACTGGACGGAAAAAGATGTTTTAGAAAAATTACAAACTTTAATGACATCCGCTTTTACCGAAGTCTGGAACAGAAAAGAAAAATACAATTGTGACATTAGAACCTCCGCTTATATTTTAGCCGTAGAAAGAGTCGCGAAGGCAATGCGGGATCGAGGGTGGAATTAACGAAACGATGATTAAGAAATAAAAAGATGATTAGGAAATTAACGACAATGATTGGGAAATTAATTTCTTAATCATTTTTTTATTTCCTAATTATTGTTGTTGGTAAGTTTGACATAAACCCCATACCAGTTTAAGCTAAATACTAGGAGGATAGTCGTCATGAAAAATCGTGGTTTGGCAATGTTTTTTGTTGTCGCAGTTATTGGGCTGTGCGCAACCCAAGCTTCTGCCAAAAAGGCGAAGAAACATCGCGCTAGGAAGCCTGCCGGTTCGTGCGGTTTGTATCTTGATTGGAGATACCTGACCGGCAATTTCAGCAGCGAAAGCAGTAGCGATGAGTTTTATCGGCAGGGCTGGGGTTTTGGAGCAAAATGCAGCTACAATAACTACAGCAGACTAACTTTTGGGGTTGGCGCAGAAATCTACTCCGGAAGCCTTCAGCTCAATCACGCGAATGAATCCCTTGAAGGTTCTGTGTCGTATGTTGAGCTTGGTTTTAAGGAGTGGGTACGGGCGGTCTACGACTTTAACCATGTAAAAGTCGGCGCATTGGCCGGTATACAAAATGTCAACGGCGGTAGGTTCAAGATAAATAGGATGCAAGTGGATTTTAGCGACAGGTGGTTTGACATTACCAAACTTGCTTCCGAGCACTTGACCAGCGTTGGCAGATTGGGAATCCTGGAAGCAGGACTGGATGTGGAGTTCCCGCTTCCAAAAAGGCTTTCCATTACCTTTGGCGTGTTGTGGCAGAGGTACAACGTTTTCATGAGCATAAAAATTGACGATGAGGGTAAAGACATTCTTAATGCTCTGAATTATGACGTTGCGAATGTGGAAAGAGAACTGAAGAGTTCGCCAAACTTCTTCTATCTCAACCCTGGAGTGAAGTGGTGTGGCAAGCATTTTTGCTCATCACTGGTTGTTCCTTGGGGAGTATTTCAAGAGAAAAAATGGTCATGGGGACTCGCTCTCGGGACCGAGGTAAGATTTTAATTTTGGAATGGAAATTCTAATTTTCAAAAGCACATCAGCATGAACCGTACTTGACTTGACAAGACGGTTCTTTTTTATTTTATATGTGTTATAATATTTTTGAAATTTCATTGGAAATTTCAAAAAATATTTCACTGTTTATTTCACTCACTCATTTCGAATATGGACCTAACTTTAATCCTCGGGCCGATGAAAAGCGGAAAATCTTTTGACTTAATAAGTTATTTTGCGCCGTTAAAATTCACCGATATCCCGCACATACTTTATCAGTCTAAACGCAATGTCCGCGACGAACATATTTCTTCCCGCAACGGAGTAGTAATAGAAGCCAAAAAAGTTAGCGCCTTAAGCGAAGCTTTAGAAAACAATTTTACTATTGTCGGCATAGACGAACTGCATATGTTTGATCCCAAAGATGTGGCGGTCGTGGCCGAGTTATTAAAAAGGGGAGTAAAAGTGGTAGCCGCCGGACTGGATTTGGATTATCGGGGAAAAATGTTTGATGTGGTAAAAGGACTTTTAGAGCTTGGTCCCAAAGAAGTTCGTTATAAAAGGGCTGTTTGCGAACTCTGCCGTCAACCCTCCGCTGTTTATTCCCAAGTATTTAGCAAAGGACTTCCTCTTACCGAAGGCATGCCCCCGGTAATTCCGGACGATGGCACCTTCACTTACCAGCCTGTCTGCCGCAATTGTTTTGTCACCGCCTCGTAGTGGTGAATTGGCATCCCTCGTCGTCCCGCTATGGCGGGCTTCGCTCGGGATGACAATATACAAACACAACATATCCACAGTGCTGTTATCTGTAAATCATGGTATAATTTAGCGTAGAGAAGACAGGAAAAAACTTGAACCTTTATGGTTTTAGGAGGAAAAATTGCGAAGTTAATATTGTTAATAGTAGCAACACTTTTTTTGGTGAAGCCGGTTTTTGCGTCCACCACCGACGGCACTATCAGTACAGGAAACGCCTGGAGCGCAAAAATTGGCTGGATAAATTTTGCCGCCGCCAACGGCAACGCGCATGTCACAGATTCACAATTAACCGGTTATGTTTGGAACAGTCTTTATGGCTGGATTAAATTAAACCCCGCCAACAGCGGAGTTACAAATAACTCCGAAGGCGCCTTGTCGGGAAGCGCCTGGGGAGAAAATATCGGCTGGATAGATTTTTCCGGAGTAACTATTCTTGCCAGCGGAGTTTTTTCCGGCGCGGCCAGCGGCGACAATACCGGGTCTGTAAATTTTAGCTGCGCAAATTGTTTGGTGCAAACCGATTGGCGTCCGGCCAGTTCGCGAGTCGTCCCTGTCGGCGGCGCCACTCTGCCTCCCGCCGCCGGTTCTCCGCCAGTGGCGCCTTATTTAATTATTTTAAATAACGGCGCGCCGCAAACCAACTCAAGTACCATAATTATTACTCTGCGCGGAAGCGCGGACACCTCTTATGCCTGGGTGGCGGAGGATTCTTTGTTTACCAATAATCCTACGCGGGTAGATTTTAGTCCCGCAGTCATGGAAGTAAACATTCCGTTTGTTTTAAGTTCCGGCGAAGGTCAAAAAACTATCTACGCGAAATTTTGCAATCAGTGGGGGACATGCAGCGGTTTAATTTCCAATTCCATTTTATATACAGTTGTAATCGCTCCGCCGCCACCGGTAATTTCCCCAATTTCTCCAATTTCCTTACCATCCACAACCGTCGGCCAAATCATAGACCAGGTCAAAGGCGTAGTCGGGCAAATTTTATCCAGAATATTTCCGGTTAAAGTAATAACGGCTCCGCTTGCAAAATTATATTCCGAAGCCAAGCTTTGGTTCCCGTACTGGTTTAAAGCGCCGCCGGTGGAACAAATTCCGATTGAGCGTTTTGTATCCAAGAAAACCCCTTTTGCTTTTAGAGGCAAATGGAATTACCTTGACCCCAAGCCAATCAATAGATTCGTATTCGCTCCTTTGCCAAAAGAATTTTTGGCTTTAACCAACAAATTTCCGCAGTTAAAAAATATTTTACAGCAGGTTGGTATTGATCGTCTAAGCGATATAGAAAAATTAAAATCCGTCCAAATGTATTTGCCCAGTTTAACGCGCGCCATTACTTTTAGCGCGCCAAAAATAATCCCCGGTCAAATTGACGGGCAAACAACCACGCTTCCTTCAGGCCAAATATTAGCCGGCCAATTTGCCGAAGAAAAAGCCATTCCTATCGGCGATTTAACTCCGAATCTTAAAGATAAAATACCAACCGACGTAGTGTTCGCGCGCGCGTCCGGCCAGCTGGTAGATTTCAAAATAGCCTTGTCATTAACTGCCAAAAACCGGCCCGAGCAAAAAATTTCTACCATCTCCGGAAAGACTCTGTCGCTTACCGTTAGGCCGGAATTCCCGGCTAAACGCGTCCGCGGTTTTTTGGTGTTTAGATCAAAATCACCGCAGGCCAGAGCGGAAATGCCGCTGGCTAATTTAATAAATTCATTAATTTTTGCCCAACCGGCCTTTGCCTACACCCAAGAACAGCCGGTAGAAGTAGAAGAAAAGCTGGTTTTGTTGGAATTTGAATATACCGATCCGGATGGCGATGGTATTTATAACGCCGAAATTCAAGCGCCAATCCCGACCGGAGAATACGAAATTATTACGGTTATAGATTATGTGGATCCGGAAATGGGAATAAAACAAATCCGATTAATTACCGTGATTGATCCGGAAGGTTATGTCTTTGAAAAAGTAGGTGATAAAGAATTGCGCATCCCCGGAGCCGTTGCTACTCTTTATCATTTTAATCCGGAAACAAAAGCCTACGAAGTCTGGCCGGCCAAAGATTTCCAGCAAGACAACCCGCAAGTTACCGGCTTAAGCGGCAGTTATTCATTCCTGGTACCGGGCGGAACCTACTCTATAAAAATAGAGGCTCCCGGTTATCTTACCTACGAAGGCAAGCCGTTTATAGTAGAAGAGGGAAGCGGTGTTCATGCCAACATAGAATTAAAAGCCCAGTATTGGTGGTTAAAAGTCCTAGATTGGAAAACCGCGCTCCTAATTTTGGTGGCCATGTTATTGTTATGGAATTTTTATAAAGACAGGCGGAGGGAGAAAGCTGAAATTAAGAAATTGGGAAATTAGGAAATTATGAATAGTACTGTTTATGTAATGTTGGAGAATCTGGATGTTTATAAATTAGCGCGTGATTATTCCAGAAGAGGCTGGGAAATGTACGAAAAATTTGATTGGCAGCAAAGAAAAGTTATTGGTGATCAGGCTATTACAAGTATTGATTCGGTTGGCGCAAACATCGCGGAAGGCTATGGCAGATTCCACTACTTGGATAAAAATAAGTTTTATTACATTGCCCGCGGTTCATTATTCGAATCAAAGCATTGGTTGGAATTGCTAAAAGAAAGAAAACTTGTATCCGAAGAGAAATATGCGGAAATGCTGGAAGTACATAAGAATATATTGTTAAAACTTAATTTATTAATTAAATCACAATTAAATCAAAAAAGTATTTCTTAATTTCCAAATCATCGACTTGTTTATTTCGCAATCATTAATTTCATAATTTCTTAATCATTTTTAATTATTTCTTAATTTCAAACGCGTATGAAATCAAAAGCATATTGGGTGGTAATATTTCTGGTCATGTTTGGAACCAGCGTACTTTTTGGCCTGCTGTATTTTCAAACCAACAAAGAATTGCAAGGCACAAAAATAGCGCTGTCTACCCAGCGTTATAACGCCAAGTACCTGGATTTTCTAAAAATGTTTATCAGACTGGTTATAAAATCCGACAAAGAAGTGGATTTTGAAACGCGTTTGAAATTGGAAAACAACATCCGCGAGCTTTCCGCCGAATATAATGACCCGGAAATTTTGCTCCAATGGCAAAAGTTTGTGGCCTCTACCAACGAATTCGAAGCGCAAAAAAACGTCAAAGATTTACTGGCCATGCTGGTGGATAAGACATATCTTAAATAAATTTGATATTAATACACAGCTACTGGGGATAAGTCTGTTTGACTAAAGAAAAAACATGAAATTTGTGGTATAATAATGGAGACAGTTATATGCTAACCTTAGGAAAAAGAAAACTTTTTAAAATTTTAGAAATATCCTCTATTTTTGTCGGTGTCATCATGGCGCTTTATTATTTTTATCCGGTTTTTGCCGCTCCTCCTACTACTCCATACGCGCCCGGCGAAACCACCGATCCCGCTTGTACTCCCGGCAGTACTAATTGTACAGTTTACCCGCCTCTCACCACCACCCTCACCACTTCCACGGCCATTACTATGGCCACATCTGCTTTACGGTTTGCTTACGACTCTACAAATTATACCGCCCTCACAGTGGCCGCAGATGGCGCGCTCACGGTCAGTTCCACCGGCGGTGTCACCACTACTTTTGCCAATAAAATTTCGGTTTTAGCCAATTCATATTTCTCCACTATTTCCAGTGGCACCTGGAATGGTAGTGTTATTGGCGTTGCTTATGGCGGCACCAACAGTTCCACCATTGGCCCAGCCGGCTCTGTCGCATATTCTAACGCCAGCAGTTACTTGTTTACCGCCGCCGGTACAGCCGGACAAATTTTGCAGGCCAATGGCACCGGCGCTCCTACTTGGATAAATACCAGCACCATGGGATTTGTTAATCTGCAGGGCGTTACGTCCGGTACGCAACAAACTGGAAATTTTAATATTAGCGGCACTGGCCTTATCGGCGCCGCTCTGGGCATCAACACCACTAGCCCCATCGCAAGTTTATCAGTGCAAGGAACGGGAACAAAAAACCCTTTCACTATCGTTTCTTCAACCAATGGGTCAATGTTGACTGTTTTGACGAACGGGAATGTTGGGATTGGCACTTCCACCCCTTCTGAAAAACTTCAGGTGGTGGGAAATATTTCGAATGTGATTGATTCTAACACCACTTTTTCATCTTCCATCGCCACTGTAGGCACAAGTCCTTATGATATCTTTGTTTCCGGCCGCTACGCCTACGTGACAAATTATGGCGGAGGTACCCTTTCAATCGTAGATGTAACCGACCCTTTAAGACCTTCAGAAATCTCAACTGTTAGTGTAGGCACAAGCCCTTATTCGGTTTATGTCTCCGGTCACTATGCTTATACAGCAAATTATAACGCTGGTACTATTTCCGTCGTTGATGTTTCTAATCACGCTGTTCCTAAAATAGCTGCTACTTTTAGTATATCTAAACCTGCGGGAATTTATGTCTCCGGTCGCTATGCTTATGTGACTAATTTTGATTCCAGTACCATTTCAGTTGTAGATGTATCCAACCCCCTTAGCCTTGCTTTTGTTGCGAGCACTACCGCAGGAACGAACCCTCTTCAGATTTATGTGCAAGGAAATTATGCGTATGTGGCTAATAGGGGTAGCAGTTACATCTCAATAATAGATATTTCTAATCCTTCTGCCCCTCGCAACGTTGCCAATCCGGTTGTGGGTATATCCCCTCACGATATACACGTTTCTGGCCGTTATGCTTATGTTTCAGTATTGGAAAATGATAATTTTGCAGTTGTAGATATTTCTAATCCAAACGTTCCTGTGGTGGTAACTAGCACCCCTGCAAGCAGTGGACTGGGCGGTTATGCTTTGTACGTTTCTGGCCGTTACGCTTATGTGACCAGGAGCGCTTCAAGCACTTTAGCTGTTATAGATATTTCTAATTCATCCACCCCCGTTTTAGCCGCCACAATTCCTGTATCCCCAGGCCCTGGCGGTGTTTATGTTTCCGGTCGCTACGCCTATGTGACAAATTATAGCGGCAGCAGTATTACCGTCATCGACATCTCCGGCACCGAGGTCACTTCACTCATCGCCCACAGCGCCGAGGTGGGGAATCTGCAATCCCGAAACGACATTTTTGCCGAAGGAAATATAATGGCCGGCACTTCGCTGTCGGTTGGTGCTGGAGGTATTATGTCCCAAGGCGCATTGTCTGTCTTTGCTTCTTCTACCGATGCCACATCTTCTATTTTCAATGTTTCATCCGCCCAGACATCAAATATATTTAATGTTTTTGCGAATGGAAAAATTGGTATTGGTAGTTCCACTCCGTCAACACTATTGGTCGTAAATGGAACTTCTACGATGAACGGATTACAGATTTTAAATAGGGGTTCAGCGGCTGTTCCTGCTCTGGCTATTGGCACAGCTACAGATGGTATTTATCAGCGAACCGCTACCACTTTGAACATTACCACCAATGGCGCGATTACAGCCGAATTTTATAACGGTTCAATATCAACAAACGACTTAAAAGTAAGTGCGATATACAATGGAAGTACTGCGGGAAGCAGTGGTGGAGGTGTCATTGATTTAACCACAGTAGGATTAACTCTGGGGATTGATGGGAACGCTGCAATTTTGAATATTAAAAATAATGTGGTCGGCATAAATACTACCACCATAAACTCCACCCTCACAGTGCAGGGCACGGATAGCATCAATCCATTTTCTATCCTTTCCTCCACCACAGCTTCTCTGCTCACCGTTCTCACCAACGGCAATATTGGCGTCAACTCATCTAGTCCTATTGCAACTTTGGCAGTACAAGGAAATTACGGAACAAATCCTTTTTCTATAAACTCCTCAACTGGAGCAACTATGTTAAACGTTCAAACTAATGGAACAGTTAATGTGGGAATGGGAGCTCTTTCTATTAGACACAACAACGCTGTTACTAACAACGCAGTTTTTACTGCTGGTTCATCTGGTAGTGGGTACTTCAATGTTTGTAATGACGGCTGGTGTACTGGATTTGGAGGTGACGCGCCTGTTGCAGTCACCACTGGGTTTCAGCTTTATGGCGCGGCTCCCATCATTTTTGAGGGGAGTACTGACAATTCATTTGAAACTCGTTTGAATGTTGTCGAACCTACAGCCGACCGAACTGTTCTACTTCAAAATTTAAGCGGGACGGTTGTTATCACTGAATTAACTACCAATAATGTCGGCCTCGGCACCACCACCCCGCAAGCAAAACTAACTATCCAAAGCACCAGCTCCAATCCTTTTTCCATCGTAACTTCAACTGCAGGGGCCGAATCTATGTTCATTGTTTTGACGAATGGGAATGTTGGTATCGGAAGTTCCACCCCTTCCTATAACTTTGTTTCTACTGGTACGGCTGCTTTAGCAAATCTCCCCTCCGGCGCTCTTTCTGATATTCTTGTTTGCTGGACTACAGACGGACAATTAACCAGGCAAGCCACCAACTGCACTGTTTCATCTGCTCGTTTCAAAGAAAATATCCAATCTCTATCATCGGATAAACTAATGGAAAAAGTTCAAAAACTAAGAGTGGTTAGTTTTGATTACAAGTCTAATGGACAACCGAGCGAGGGTTTTATCGCCGAAGAAATTGCCCTAATAGACCCAATGCTGGTTGTTTATACCGATAGTTACACTCCGGAAGATCTGGCTTTTGAACAGGCTAATTATCCAAGTTCAACCTTATATAAAGACGGTAAAATATTAATTCCGCAAACAGTTGATTATTCCCGAATCTCGGTTCTTCTTACCGGCGCATTGCAAGATATAGATGCCAGATTGACCGCTTATGTTGCTTCAGCAGAGTTAATGTCTTCGGTATTCAGTATTGATGTAGCGGATATTAGCAACGACATGCCAAACTTTGCCACTGTAATTTTGGACAAATTTACTTTGGCTGTAAAAAATAGCTTAAGAAAATTGGGCCTGCTGATAAAAGATGGCGTGGCCATGGTAAAAGAATTGGTGGCGGATAAAGTGAAGACTAACCAGTTGTGCGTCGGCCAGACTTGTATAAACGAACAGCAATTGCAAGATATTTTGAGTAAAACTCAAACTCAAGCCACTCCGGTACCTGTCATCCCGAGCGAGGTCGTAGCCGACGAGGGATTTTTGTCCACCACAACACAGGATTCTAACGTACCTGACACAACTCCAGCAACTGTCTCTGAAGAAACTCTAAGCTCTACGCTTCCAACCGTTCCCGATGAATCAGCTGATATAGTCACTTCAACTCCATAGTTATTACGGATTTGCTATCGCAAAATGGTTGTGATAAAATAACGAAATCAAGCTAAATATTTTATTCACTCATTTCGATTATGGAAAAAGAGAAAGAGCCAACCATACAAGATGTCCTTGACGCCATGCATGCTTTTGCGGGCAATACGCAAGAGAGATTTGAGAAAATAGACGAGAGATTTGAGAATATAGATGAAAGATTTGATAAAATAGACGAGAGATTTGATAATCTGGAAAAAAATCTGCGTTTAGAAATCGGCAAAGCAAGAGATGAGGCGTTCGTGCATGCAGACAGAAAATCGGAAGAAGTAATTGTGGAGGTGGGTAAAATAATAAATAGACGCGCCGAACATGAAAATAAATTTAAGCATGAATTAGTTTCCGTCATGAAACGTAATTCTTTGTTAGGCGCCAAAGAGCTGAAACATCTGGAGCGGGCGATCTAATTGGTATGCAAATCAAATTTAAAAAAGATCAAGTGCCTGATCCGGAAAAATTTATCCGCCGTTGCGGTTATGGCAAAATTATAGACCGCCGTATGAACAAAACCAGCTATGCCAAACGCATTCATCGCGATTTTTATCCGCGTTTTCACGTGTATATAAAAGTAGACGAAGAAAATGTTATTTTTGACTTGCATCTGGACCAAAAACGCCCTATTTACGAAGGCGTCACCGCTCATTCCGGGGAATACGACGGCGAGGTGGTGGAAAGAGAAGGGGAGAGGATACGTTTGTCATTGCGACCCGCCTAGGCGGGGAAGCAATCCCCAAGTATGGCAGTGCTAACCATGGAATTGCCGCGTCGCTACTACTCCTCGCAATGACACCGAACATCCTTGATTATTTGCGTAGATAATGATAAAATAAGCAGGCTTAAAGGGGGCTTGTTTTTTTGTAATAAACTATATAAGTATCAAGTATTACGTATTAAGTATTAAGCGCCAATTGTCTGGTCGTACGATACCTAATACCTGATACCTAATACTTGATACCTAATACTGATTTATGTCATTTCTCACTAAAATTTTCGGTGATCCGAACGCCAAAGTAATCCAAAGCATTCAGCCTATAATTGCCAAAATAAATTCCCTAGAGCCGGAAATGGCCAAATTAAGCATGGCCGATTTGCGCGCCAAAACAGGTGAGTTTAGAACTCGTTTGGCAAAAAATGAAACCTTGGACGACATTTTGCCCGAGGCTTTTGCCGTCGTCCGCGAAACTTCCAAACGCTTAACCGGTATGCGTCATTTTGATGTGCAACTAATCGGCGGTGTGGTTTTGCATCGCGGCAGTATTGCCGAAATGGGCACTGGAGAAGGTAAAACTCTGGTGGGAACATTGCCTGTGTACTTAAATGCTCTGGCCGGCAAGGGTGTGCATGTTGTTACCGTAAACGATTATCTGGCCAAACGCGACGCCGTGTGGATGGGTCAAATTTACGATGCGCTGGGATTAAGCATTGGTATTATTCAACAGCAATTAACATCATACAAATACAACGCCAATTCTGTCATTTCGCCCGCCACGTCTGTCATTCCGAGCGAGCGAAGCGACGAGGAATCTATACCGATGAAAGAAAATAAATCTTTATTAAACGGAATAGATCCCTCGTCGTCTACGGCCTCGCTCGGGATGACAGGTGAGGACCTCTCCGAAGGCAGCGTCGCCGACAAAGAACGCGACGTTAAAGGAATGTTCAAAGTAGAAGCCGAATATCTGGAACCGTGCGCCCGCCAAGAAGCGTATCGCTGTGATATCACTTACGGAACCAACAATGAATTTGGCTTTGATTATTTGCGCGACAACATGGTGCAGAATAAACACGAAATGTCGCAGAGGCCTTTTTATTTTGCGATTGTGGACGAAGTCGATTCTATTTTAATAGACGAAGCGCGCACTCCGCTTATTATTTCCGCGCCCGCCCAGGAATCTTCCGACAAATATATTAAATTTGCCGCGCTTGTCCGCCAGTTAAAAGAAAATGAAGATTACAACGTAGACGAAAAAATGCGTTCATCCACTCTTACCGATGTTGGTTTAAATAAAATGGAAAAGTGGTTGGGGGTAGATAATATTTACGCTGAAGGCGGCATGTCTATGGTTCACCATTTAGAGCAGGCGTTGCGCGCGTACGCGCTATTCAAAAGAGACCGCGATTATATTGTGGATAACGGCGAAGTAATAATCGTAGACGAATTTACCGGCCGGAAAATGCCGGGACGTCGTTATAGCGAAGGTTTGCATCAGGCCATAGAAGCGCAGGAAGGCGTAAAAATTCAACAGGAAAGCCAAACAATGGCTACTATTACGTTTCAAAATTATTTCCGTCTTTACGAAAAACTTTCCGGCATGACCGGAACAGCCGTCACCGAAGCGGAAGAATTCGGAAAAATTTATAAATTGGAAGTGGTGGTAATTCCAGCCAACAAAAAAAATCAGCGTCATAATTTACCGGACAGAATTTACAAAACCGAAGAGATAAAATATAAAGCTATCGCCCAAACCGTAAAAGAACTTCAGGAAAAAGGCCAGCCGGTTTTAATCGGCACCGTGGCCGTAGACAGAAACGAAGCTCTCTCACTTTATTTGCAAAGAGAGGGGATTGCGCACGAAATTTTAAACGCCAAGAATCACGAACGTGAAGGTGAAATTATTGCTCAAGCCGGACGCGCCGGAGCGGTCACTTTAGCTACCAATATGGCCGGCCGCGGTGTGGACATTATTTTAGGAGGAAACCCGCCGGATTCTGCCGAAGCCGAAAAAGTGCGCGCCGCCGGCGGTTTGTTTGTTATCGGTACCGAACGCCACGAAAGCCGTCGCATAGACAATCAGTTGCGCGGTCGGGCCGGCCGTCAGGGAGATCCGGGTGAATCTCAGTTTTATCTTTCCACCGAAGATGATTTAATGCGTATTTTTGCCGGCGAACGCATCCGTTCGGTAATGGAAACTCTAAAAGTTCCGGATGATATGCCGATAGAACAAGGAATGATTTCCCGCATTATAGAATCTGCCCAAAAAAAAGTGGAAGGCATTCATTTTGATACCCGCAAACATTTATTGGAATATGATGATGTGCTTAATCGCCACCGCGAAGTTATCTACGGTAAACGCCGGGAAATTTTAGACGCGTTTGAAGCGGAGAAAAATAAGACCGTAGCCGAAGGCGCTAAAACAATGCGCGAAATGATTCTGGAAATGGTGGAGCAGGAAATAGAACAGGTAATTTCTTTTCATACCAACACCGAAGACAGAAAAGACTGGAACGTAACCGAAATCATTCAAACCGTCACCACCATATTCCCACTATCCGATGCCGAGAAAAAAACCATCACCGAATTATCCGAAAATAAGCACGAACAAAAAATGGAAGATGCGGCCATCAGAACCGGCTTTATTGAATATTTATTAAAACTAGCCAACCAGAAATACGAAACCCTGCTGGAAAAAACCGTGCCTGATCCGGAAATGCTGTTAGAAATAGAAAAACAGGTATTACTCCGGGCCATAGATAATTTATGGGTAGAACATTTAGTGGCCGTAGATTATTTACGCACCGGCATTGGTTTGCGCGGTTACGGTCAGCACGACCCGCTGGTAGAATACAAAAAAGAAACCTACCGCATGTTCAACGAACTGATGAATCTTATCCAAAAAGAGGTTGTTTATTTAATTTACAAAGTTAATCTGGGAATTCAATTGGCCCCGTCGGTAATGAACAGCAATGCTTTAAATTTTAGCGGCGCCGCTAAGACGGCTGATAGCGAAGAGTATATAGCCAATAGCGGAAAGGAAAAAGATGGCGAAGGAAAAGTTATTGGCCGCAATGACCCGTGTCCGTGTGGTTCTGGAAAGAAATTTAAGCGCTGCCATGGAGCGTAAACAATTCATCCAATCGTTCTCTCCCCTTTTAGGGAGAGATAAAGAGAGGTGTATTACTTGTGCGTTAAGCCGGTAAAATAAAACAGAAAGGAGGGAAACCCATGTTGACTATCGTTGTGGCATTGATCGTTGACGCCATTCTTGCGGCGCTGGTTATGCTGGCTTGGCCGGTGACTTTCCCGCTGTGGGTTCTTTATCTCACAGCTCGGCAGTAGGCCTGCAAAGTTCTTTGTAAAGGAAAATAATCATGAGAGCGGGTTTAATACCCGCTCTCTTTTTTATATTGACCAATCAAGTTATTTAGTTTACAATAAGGACGTAAATTCCCAGGTAGCGCAGCGGTAGCGCAGCTCGCTGTTAACGAGTTGGTCGTCGGTTCGAATCCGACCCTGGGAGCCAAATGGAATAGGGCGCAATTTCGGCGACCGTTCGCCAGCCCCTTTTCGCTAAGTAATCGAATTTTTTGTCTTTCAACACAAAGTTCGAGCCGACATTTTTTAGAAATGTACGGATTTCCGCTAAATCGCCTGTCTGGGTGACTTTTGTTATTTGTAATGGAAAATGATATAATTATAGAAATAATTTAATAACTATGAAAATAAACAACACTTTCAAACTCGTCATCGCCATATTCGTCTCTGAGTTTGCCGGCATCATCGGTTCGGTGTTTACCATGCCATCTATCACTGGCTGGTACGCCGGTATCGTCAAACCAGCCATTAATCCTCCGGCGTGGATATTTGGACCGGTTTGGACGACGCTGTTTGTGTTTATGGGTATCGCGGCGTTCCTAGTCTGGAAGAAAGGTTTAGAGCGTCAGGACGTAAAGATTGCCCTTAGCATCTTTGCTGGCCAGCTAGTCTTGAACACACTTTGGTCAATTATCTTTTTCGGTTTGCACAGTCCGGGTGGTGCATTGATTGAGATTGTTTTTCTCTGGCTCGCTATTCTCGCCACGATCATTGCCTTTGCGAAAATCTCCAAACCAGCCGCGTGGTTGCTCTTGCCCTACATCCTTTGGGTCAGCTTTGCCGGGTATCTCAACTATTCGCTCTGGATATTAAACTCATGAGAAAAAAGATTTTATGGAATTAAACAAACTAACTCCCGAAGAAAAGCGAGTGATAATTGACAAGGGCACGGAGGCGCCGTTTACGGGTGGGTATGTGAACAATACCGCTCATGGCGTGTATGTTTGTCGGCAGTGCAATGCTCCGCTTTATAATTCCAAAGACAAATTTGAAAGCACTTGTGGTTGGCCGAGCTTTGATGATGAGATAGATGGTGCGGTGAAGCGCACTCTTGATGCCGATGGAATCAGAACCGAAATTACCTGCGCTCGCTGTGGCGGACATTTGGGACATATATTTAAAGGCGAATATCTGACCGACAAAAACATCCGTCACTGCGTCAATTCCATCTCATTAAAATTTATTGAAGGAAAATAATAATATGTCTAAAAAAATAGTTTTAGCCGGGGGTTGCTTTTGGGGATTGGAAGATTTGATTAGAAAACAGCCTGGGGCAATAAACACAGAGGTTGGCTATACCGGAGGCGAGGTGCCAAATCCAACTTATGAAAACCACGAAGGCCATGCCGAAGCGGTTGAGATTGAATATGATGAAAACATAACTTCCTATAAAAAGCTTTTGGATTTTTTCTTTCAAATCCACAATCCGACTACGTTGAACCAGCAAGGAAATGATGTTGGCACATCTTATCGCTCGGCGATTTTTTATGGAAACGAAGATGAAAGGAAAGAAGCGGAAAATTTTATTGGCATAGTCAACAAATCCAAACGCTGGCAAGATCGGGTAGTGACTTCTTTGGAGCCTTTGGGGGTATTTTATCCGGCGGAAGATTATCATCAGGATTATTTACAAAAAAATCCGGGCGGATATACTTGCCACGCCATATATTTTGATAGTTACCTAAAATAAGTAATTTAATAATCCTATGAAAAAAATTATGTACATAATACTTTTGGTCATCGTCGCCATACTTCTCGTGTGGACAGCGATTAGTTATTTTTTAAATCGCTCAATAAAAACACCTGAATATACTGTCGTAGAGAAGAGTGAAGGGTACGAAATACGTTCGTATAAACCATACCTCACAGCTCAAGTTGAAGTATCCGGTACTTATGATGAAGCAATAAGCCAGGGCTTTCGTATTCTGGCTGATTATATTTTCGGCAATAACACGAAACAGACCGGTATTGCCATGACTGCGCCAGTAGTTGAAACCGGGGATAATAAAAAAAGAATTATTTCATTTGTTATGCCATTTGAATATACGCTTGAGACGCTTCCGAAACCAAATAATCCTGAAGTGAAGATTGTCCCGCAAAAGGCAAGAAAAGTAGCGGTACTTAGGTTTTCGTGGTTTAGAAACGCTCTACGTGTCGCAGGTAAAAAACAAGGATTGTTCAAACTGTTAGAACGAGATTCCATTAAACCGAAAGGATTACCTGAATATGCCGGATACAATGCGCCATTTACCGCCCCGTGGCTGAATAGAAACGAAGTGATGATTGAGATTGAATAACAACAAAAAACCGCTCATTCAAGAGGCGGTTTCTTGTTTGATTTTTATTCAAATAAAAAAAGCTTACTGTTTGGCAAGCTTCATGGACATAGCGGCGAGGTAGACTGCGGCAAGGCCAACAAGGGCGTACACGACCCTTGAGAGCACGGACATATCACCGAAGATAGTAGCCACAAGGTCAAATTTTAACAAACCGACTAACCCCCAATTTAAACCGCCGACAATTACCAAAACCAAAGAGATCCAATCTAAAGCATTTAGTTTGTTCATAAATTATATTTATTTATTTAAAATTGCTTAGTTTGCGTTTCGACCTTAACGCATTAACATAATTATACCACAAATCGCGTAAAAATGTTATACTTAGTGTAGATCATGACTTCAAAAACTAAATTACAAAAATAAAATCGTATGACAGCGCTATTGATTGATACGATCGGACTGTTTCTATTCCTCGCCGGTTTTGTGATCGGCCTTGGAGCTGTAACGGTCATAGATATTCACGGCTTTCTTGGACGAAAGTCATCATACTGGACCGAAGCTACGACGCGCACACACAAAGTGACAAAACCCATGATCTGGGCCGGCATTATACTTGCCATTATCGGCGGTTTAATTTTCTACCGAGAGCAAAGCTTTGCCGGCATTCCACTCATCCATGCGGTGATCGCGCTGACACTTATCTTGAACGGCTATTTTCTGTCTTTCAAAGTCAGTCCTTTTTTATTGAAGCGCGAGAAAGATGGCCTGTCCGGAGAACTCCTGCCTGCTTCCTGGCAAAAGAAAATCATGGCAGGCCTCATTGTCTCCGACATCGGCTGGTGGGGCGGACTACTTCTCTTGGTGGTGTATCTTGTAGGCCGATAACAAATATTTATGAGAAAAAAGACTGTCAAAGTAAATGATAAATTCCAGAAGAATTACAAATACCAACTTACCGAACCAATGGGACGCAATTTTTATCCGGACTTCAAGCCGGAGCTCACACCAAAACAGATGCTCGCGCTCGGCGTCTTCGGCGGCAAGTACATGACCGATTGCAAAAAGGAATTCCCCAAAGACTGGTTTACGCGAGCCAAACTTTCGCCTGAACATCACGACGATACGCTCAACTTTTTCCATAGGCATGCCAGCCAGCCACTCAAAGTCTGGCAGGAAAAAGGCTGGATCAACGAAGAACATGACCCTCGCGGCTGGTTCCAGTGGTATTGCCGCTACTATATAGGCAGACGGCTCCCGGGCGAAGACGAACGGCAGATCAAGCGTTGGAAAGCCATTCGCCGGCATATATCGCAGATCAAGAAGAATTGCCGGCCAAAAGATTTAACTTGCCGGCCGACGCAAAGGCAGGCGGTCCTGCACTGGGCATATGACAGCCGGAAGATATGAAGAATGTGAGTGTGTAACGGGGGCGGGCAACTGGTTATTTTTTGGTGCCGGGATCTTTCTATTTGCCGTATATATCCTTAATTTTTAATATATTAGTTCGAACGTCGTCCGTGACCCCGAGCAAAAATTTTTATAGAAAAATTGCCTAAAATAAGGTAATTTTTTTTATTGTTCCTTGTTGGTTTTTGTGGTATAATTAATTTATGGTCGATACACTTAATTTATTTAATTTATAAAAATATGAAAAACATCAAAAATAGCACATTGTTTGTGGCGTCCTTAGTAATGGCGTTCACATTTTTTTCTTCAGCCGCCTTTGCCAAGGCAGAAAACATTAATCAAGCCGATGTCAACGACAGTCAGGCTAGTGTCAATGCCAACCAAGCCAATATTAACGCAAATCAGGCAAAAATAAATGCTACTCAAGCTAAGGTTAACGAAGATCAAGCCGATGTGAATGAGAAGCAGGGGAAAAGCAATGAGCTTAGCGGTGAGGAACACCGCAGCGGCGTGGCAACATTTGTTCAGAGTCTTTTAAATGTGGCCGACAGGGAACGGGGAGGAATCGGCGACCAGGTCAGAGAAATTGCTAACGCTCAGAATGACAGCAAGGAAGCTATAGCTGATGCAATTGATGCAGTTAAAAACAGAAGCGGCCTTAAAACATTTTTTATCGGGACTGATTATAAAAATATCGGTCAATTACGAAGCGAGATGGTAAAAACTGAGAATCAAATTAAACAGCTAACTGAATTGTTGGGCCAAATGACAGTCGCCGAAGATAAAACAAGTCTTCAGGCGCAAATTCAATCCTTAGAACAAGGACAGCAGAAAATTAATGATTTTGTAAAAGTAAACGAAGATAAATTTAGTCTTTTTGGATGGTTTGTGAAGTTGTTCAATAAATAAAGCAAAAAGTAAATCTAAGATAAACGGAGAACAATTGGTTCTCCGTTTATTTTTAATTCGGAAAGATTTGTAGATGGCATTTTTTTAAAAATTAAAAAGGCCCCGGCGAATGCGGGGCCTGTAGGCGGGGCGGGCGGGAAAGAGCGGGGGTGTGGCGGGGTGAGCTGTGACTTACTGGCCGCAGCCCGGGTGGACGACGTGGATGGTCTGCGTCACCGAGAACAGCAGATTCGCGGTGGCGTTGTTGCCCTTGACCGTACCGGTGAGAGTCACCGTATGGTCGCCGGCGCCGAGATCGGCTCCGACGGGATCCATCAGCGCGGCAGCGAGAGCGGAACCGTCCGCGCCGCCGTTGTCGTTGCCGGCGAACCAATCCGTGTTGAGGATCGTCCGCGCGTCGCCATCCGTGAGCAACGAGGTGTTTCCGTTCGAACCGGCATTGGTCGTGTAGGCGAAGTCGATCGGGTAGACGACGGTTGAAGTAGCCGGAATGGCAACTGTGCCGTCGACTGACACCGCCAAATTCACCACGCGGCTCACCATGACCGGAAGTCCGGTCGTAGGATCGGTGCCGGGCTCCTCGAGCGAGAACGAGTACTTCCTCGGCCAGTTGGCCTTGCTCACAGCGGACTCGCCGGCGATGAGCGCCGAAATGTCCACATGAGCCGTCTCGCCGTCGCTGGTTTCACTCACCATCTCCCAGGCCGTGAATGGCCCGACAGTGGCAGTGTCCGGGTTCGGCGCGACTGCGTAGGTGTTCTGTCAAGGCTTGGCCTGTATAAAAACACATTGCAAAAAGCTTTGTTTAGTGATATAGTTAAATTTACAGTCGAACTCATTTCGCTTATATGAGCTTCGTCTCATATATTTTCATTCATTCGTCCCGACTTAGTTGGGATATAATCTATTTATCGTATGGCAAAAAGACCCACAGGCTACATAAAAAGAACAAAGTCAAAGCATTCTCCAAAAACAAAAAAGCGTTTGGAAGTAAAAAGACAAATGCTTGCCAAAAAAGCTTCTAAAAAAAGACGTTAGTAAGCTTATTCTATCTTGATAATTTTATAGGCGACTTCATGGTCGCCTATTTTAATTTTTATGTTTTCGCCGATTTTACGGCCAATCAGCGCCATGCCAATAGGGGAGCTGTAGGAAATAATTCCTTTGTGCGGATTGGTTTCCGAAGAACCGAGGATTTGATATGTTTTTTGCTTGCCCGCACTTTCCACAGTCACCTTATGACCCAGTTGAACCGTGTCAATTTGTTTTTGCGGGCTGATGATGACCGCGTGTTTGAGTTGGTTTTCTGTTTTGGTAATAGCGTCATTAATTCCACGCAGTTTTCCTTTGGCCAGTTGATACTCCACATTTTCCGAAAAATCTCCCAATTCGGCCAGTCTTTTTACTTCTTCTATGGCGCGCGGTTGGGACACGTTCTTTAGTCTGTCCAGTTTATTTTTAAGTTCAGTAAATTTCCCCTCGGTTAAAAGGGGGTCGGATTTTATTTGGCTATATTTCCCTGGTTTTCTATATGGTACTCGCATGCCCATATAGTAGCATTTTCTGGCGATTTATCAAGATTAGACACTTTCCTGCTTAAAAAGGTATAATAGAATCAATAAGCAATTAGCAATAAACAACTAACAACTCGATTTGCTATTTGTTAATTGTTAATTGCTAATTTCACAATCCATATGCGATTGCGTAAATGGTTTTTATACATCACAAACAATGAAGAAGTCTCCCGCCATGAGGAGTTTTTTGATGCCGTCTTTTTTATTATTAATACATTAGCCTTATTTTTTGGCATTGCCATGTTTATCATTCACGAAGAGCCCCAATGGATACCGGTTTTGGTTATAGAATACACTTGGGCTTTAGATAGTATGCGTCATAACCGGCCGTAAAAAAAGAGGCGGAGATCTGACGGGATCCGCTTGAATTAAAGAACTACTTTTTTTCCAGTTTACTTCGGCTAACAAGCCAATCCACCACATCCTGGTCATCCCCGCCGAGTCGCAGGTATTCCAGGTAATGTCGGCTGGCCCGTTCCACATCGTGGAGAATTTCTCTGTATGCCTGGCCAATAAGTTTGTGCATAAACCTGACGTCTTCGGCTGTGGCAATCGCTTTGTCAAAATATTCTTCAGCTTCGCCCGTATCAACATTTAAATTTGCAAGCCCAAAACCATAATACATATCCTCACTATCTTTTGCGAACGTTGCCGCCAATCTAAATTGGCGGTTTGCCAGTTCTACTAGTCCAATCCTGAATAGCGCTCTGGCAAGCCGGCTATAGTAGAGTGGTTCGTATGGCGCAAGCAGCCTTGCTTGGAAATACACCTTAATTGCCTCGGTGTAGCAACTATATGTAAACAGACATTCGGCAAATGTAAAGCGTTCTTCGGCGCTTCCGGGTTTGACGTTTAGTTCACGATCTGCCCATCGGCGACAAGCCGCGCACATCTCTGTATAACATGGTCCCTGATGCATTACACAACTAATTTGTTCACAATGTGAGAGGCCAAGAGTGTGTCCAAATTCATGGGTCAGCACAATGTGGGAAATCAGGTCCTTGGTTGATTGATCTTTGACAGACAAGCGTTTCCATTCCGATAGTGGCGATGCGCTATAAATCGCAACTCTGTTGTACGGATGAGCGCAAGCAAGACACGTAGACACATCGTCTAATTCTAATTCCCCTTCCACCACGCCCACAATTCGTTGAGCCTCAAGAGGTAAGTATGTGAACAGAAGGCGAAGTACATCATAACTATTGTACCGGCCTCGTTCGGCGTTGAAGTATTTCGGCGGAATTGCGATTGCCGGCAATATCATGGTTTTCACGCCAAATTCATTTTCCAACACCAACACTGTGAGCTCAACTTGCCTAGGCGAAACATTGCCCATCGGCAAAATTGCCACCGTAAGCTCCGAAGCAACTCTATCGGCGCCCATTTTTGCCTCCATTTTTCTTGTTGCTATGTAGGGTAGCCCAACTACGCGTTTTGTCAAATTTATGCTCGGCTATTGACTTTTGTCATAAAGAGGAGTAAGCTAGTCTATTCGGTTAAAATAATTAACAATATGTCATCCTGAACTTGTTTCAGGATCTGAACGCGACGGTAGATGCTGAAATAAATTCAGCATGACAATAATAAAACGTATAGGGGCTAAAGCCCATATAATCTCACTCGCTCATAAATAATTTCATTCAAAAATAATTAAGCAAGCTTAATATTTTCTCATAATATTATTTAACTCACTCATTTCGATTATGAAAAATTTTCATGGAAACAGCCGATCTGACGGAGACAGAGGTCCTAAAAAGTTCGGGAGTAGAGACTCTGGCGGACGCAGTTTTAGCGGTGGTGGCAGAGGTTACGGTGGCGGAAGAGATTCCGACAGACCGACCATGATGCACAAAGCCACTTGCAGTCAATGCGGTAAAGACTGTCAGCTTCCTTTTAAACCAACCGGAAGCAGGGCTGTTTTTTGCAGTACCTGTTTTGAAGACCAAAAAAACGGTGATTCAGACAGATCCGAAAGATCATTTGACCGACCGGACAAAAAAAGTTTCGGGAAGCCAAGATTTGACGACAAACAAATGTTTGAAGCTGTTTGTAGCAACTGCGGAGGCAATTGCCGTGTTCCATTCCGCCCGATCGGCGGAAAACCGGTTTTTTGCAATAAATGTTTTGATAAAGGCGACAATGTTGTAAACAAGAATTTTGTTGTGAAGAACGACAATTCCAACCCAAAACAAGTTGAGCAATTCAAAGCGCAATTTGAGATGTTAAATATCAAATTGGACAGAATATTAAGAGAAATAACTCAAGGCCCTTCCTTTGAAGATGAAGGCGATGAGGATGATGAAGAAATGGATGCCGAAGAAATTGAATTAGCAAAAATAAAATCTATGAAAGTCCCGATTCCGACTTCGAGTCGGAATCGAGGATCCTCGATTTTGCTCGAAGGCAAAATCGGGATAAAAGCTCCGAAAAAAGCAAAGAAGGCAAAGAAGTAAAATATTAAAAAAGGAGCGGAGATCTAACGAGATCCGCTCTTTTGTTTTTTCTGCGCCGGAAATCCGCTATCCGATAAAGAAAACCGCAGGCATGATGTTCTTCGCGATAGCTTCTTCAGTTTTGCGACGCGTCTCTTCGGGCAGGGCAAGGTAGCGCTTTTTCCACTCCAATTCGTTGGCAGGCAAGTCAGCGTCCGTCATCTGTTGAAAGAGCCTGACAGCTTCCAGCTTATAATTTCCACCGCGATGCGCCAATTCGTCACAAAGCACGAATCCCTCTTCTAGGGTGTCAATGCCACCGGGTGTCATTCTCATGTTATCCTGGTTGTAGATGGAACCGTGAACCAACGGTTCTAGGCAGTCCGCATCGGCGCAAACTCTAAAGTTGAATGATGATGGAAAGCCGGGGGCGACCTGGAACTCGCGCGCCTTCTTGAACGTGGCCTCCCTGTTCTCGAGCCCGTTATTCTCCATCGCCTTTTCAGCCGCCTGCGCATCTTCATCGCTGATGAAGTTTTGTTTTACGCAGTCTTTGAGCAGGAGTTTGCCACTTTCCAGATCATCAATTAGCACCAGTCTGAATCCGTCTCCTAACAATACACCGTAGGGCACGCCCAACATGTAAAGAAGCGGAGATTCCGTAGTACCCTTCACAAACCTCGCTTTGGTTGCCATCTTTGCCTCGCTTGAGTTAACACCCGCATCTTTTAATGCGACTCTCGTGGTGTGGCTCAATGTGGTTGGGGTTATGAGAGTGGTAACAAAATATCATAATAAAACTATTTAGTCAATGGTTAATTTTTGCTGGGATTCCAGCCGTGTGATAGAGTATGGTGTATATATGGGCTAAAGCCCATATAAACTCATTCGTTCGGAAGTGATTGAGCAAGCTCATCACTTCACTCACTCATTTCGATTATGAAAAACAAAATAGATAAAATTTGGGATGTGGTGGTTATTGGCGGGGGACCGGCTGGAATGATGGCGGCGGGGCGGGCCGCGGAGCTGGGACGTTCGGTTTTGTTGTTGGAAAAAAATCCGACGCTGGGAAAAAAACTTCTTATTACCGGCGGTGGGCGGTGTAATATAACGAATAACCGGCCTAATGTCCGCGCTATGCTGGCAAAATATAAAGGCAACCCTAAATTTCTTTTTTCCACGTTTTCACAATTTAATGTGGAGGACGCGATAAATTTTTTTAATCAGCGCGGAATGGAAACAAAAGAAGAAGAGGAAGGGCGGATTTTTCCCGTTTCTAACCGCTCACAGTCCGTCTTGGATGCGCTGGTTCAATATATAAAAGATGGCGGAGTTCAAATTCAATCAAACTCTACTGTTACCCGTTTATCATTTAAATCGAATTTTCATATTCGCCTTGACGATAAATCCGCGTTGGTTGCGAAATCATGCATTGTCGCCACCGGCGGTACGGCTTGTCCGGAAACCGGTTCAACCGGTGAAGGTTTTGATTGGCTTAAAAAAATGGGACATACCATTGCTGAAAATAATTACGCGCTTGTGCCGGTGGCGCTAAAAGACGCTTGGGCAAAAAAAATCGCCGGAGTAACGCTTAAAGACATCAGGCTTTCTACTTTTCAAAATGGAAAAAAACACGATGTTCAACCGGGCAAATTATTATTTACCCACTTTGGCATCAGCGGGCCAACGGTTTTAAATATGAGCAAATCTATCGGCGATCTTTTGCGGGAAGGCGAGGTTATAATTATGTTGGATTTATTTCCCAAATTAGATCATGAAGCGTTGAAGCAAGAATTGCAAACAATGTTGGTAGCCGAAAGTAATAAAAAATTAAAAAACACTTTGAGTAATTTAATTCCGGCCGCGCTGGCCGAGGCCATGCTTGAACTTGCCGGCATTAACGGCGATACAGCCAATCACAGCGTGCGCCATGAAGAGCGGATAAAACTGGTCGCACTAATTAAAAATATTCCTTTAAATGTTAAAGGTTTGCTCGGCAAAGATAAAGCGGTCGTTTCCTCCGGCGGCGTGGCTCCGTCAGAAATAGATTTTAAAACCATGCAATCACGCCTTGTCCCCGGTTTGTTTATCATCGGCGATGTTTTAAACATAGACCGCCCATCCGGCGGATACAGCCTGCAACTTTGCTGGACCACCGGTTTTGTGGCGGGAAGCAGTGCGTAAATATGAAATATACAGTTTACATTGTTGAATGCGCCGACAGAACTCTTTACACCGGTTGTACTAATAATTTAGAAAAACGTATTCACGCGCATAATTTTTCTCCAATCGGAGCTAAATATACCCGAGCCCGCCGGCCGGTTGTTTTGGCGCATGCGGAAATATTACCAAACAAAAAACGCGCTCTGCGCCGTGAAGCCGAAATCAAAAAACTCACACGGGAAGCAAAAAAGGCATTGATTAGCCAAAAATAGCAGGGGGAGCTTGCCCGGCATAGCCATAGTGAAGCCGGGGTATTGACAAAAGTGCGGTTTTGTGATATACTAATCTCATTAAAATCTGCCAGGTGGAAAAATAGTCGAATC
>CAZXML010000005.1:0-68276 GCA_964641245.1 uncultured Gammaproteobacteria bacterium
ATCGCGCATCGTTCGGGACGATGAGGCCGTGGGTTCAAGTCCCACTAGCCCGACAAAATAAAAATAACCCTAAATGGGTTATTTTTATTTACAAACAGATTAAATCTTTTTTGGAAAAACTACGGATAAAACCATGGACGTGGCCAGTGCAAACATAATGACCCCAAATGAAGCCAGGGAAGATATGTGCAAATCAAATATGCCGGCCAACATTTTTAAACCGATAAACAAAAGTATGCAGGCCAAACCTTTTTGCAGATGATGAAACCTGTGTAAAACGCTTTCTATGAGAAAAAATAAAGCGCGAAGACCCATGATGGCAAAGATATTGGATGTAAAGACAATGAACGGATTTTGCGATATCGCAAAGACCGCCGGAATGGAATCAACGGCGAAAACAATGTCCGTGCCTTCCACTAACAGCATTATCAAAAATAACGAAGTAAAAAGAAACTTCCCGGTTTCTCTACAGAAAAACTTGCCGTTGTGATGATTGATGGAAAAAGGCAGGAATTTACGCGCTAATTTAATAATTTTATTTTTTTCAAAATCAACGTGTTCTTCTTTTTTATCTTGCAATAACTTAATGCCGGTATAAAGCAAAAACGCCCCGAAAATGTAAAGCACCCAATGAAATTGGCCGATTATATAGGAACCGGCGCCGATAAAAATAGCACGAAAAACTACCGCGCCCATGATTCCCCAAAACAATACGCGGTGATGATATTTTTCTTCCAGTTTAAAGTAGCTGAAAATAAGCATGATAACAAACAGGTTGTCCACAGACAGCATTTTTTCAGTCACGTAAGCGCTAAGAAATTCGGCCGCCAGTTCTTTGCTAAGAAACACAAAGATCAAAAATCCAAAACCGAGGGATATGGCTATCCAAAATAGCGACTGATTAAGCGCCGGTTTTAATTCTATTTTATGACTGGTTCTGTTGGCGTAGCCGAGATCAAAAACTAAAAAACCTACAATGATAACGGCGAACAAAATCCACAGATATTCTTGAGCATTCATATGATTTGGCTAAATTATATTTCTATTAAAGTATTTTCACCTAGAATCATTTTTTGTTCTCCTAACTTATTTTTAATCAAAGTTACTCCGGAACCGATAATACTGCCGGATAATTTTATATCACAACTGATATTGCACTTATTCAATATAATTGAATCTTTTATTTCCGCGTTCTTTATGGTGCTGCCAGCACCGATAGTGGTATTAGGATTTATCACGCAATCTTCCAGCGTGCAATTTTCGCCGATTAAAGCAGGGCCGGTAATTTTAACATTTTTATTAACCGTCGTGCCCACGCCAATACGCACTTTATTTGTTATCATCGCGCCGTCTTCCACTTTTCCTTCTATTTTAAAATTATCTTCAGGGATCTCTTCCAATAATAGCCGGCTGGCCGTAATTAAATCCTCCGGCTTGCCGGTGTCTTTCCACCAGCCGGTAATTTCCTTATAGCCGACTTTAAGATTATTTTTTAGCAGGTCAGAGTGAATACTGGATATTTCGTATTCTCCCCTGTCGCTTTTTTTAATATTACTATATGCTTTAAAAAAAACGTCCGGACCGTATAAATAAATTCCGGTAACAGCAAAATTATTAGGCGGGTTGGCCGGCTTTTCCAACACATCAATAAGCTTATCATGCTCATCAAAAACAGGCACACCAAAACTGCGCGCATCCGGAACTTGCGATAAAGCCAACATACAATCATAACCGCCATTAACAAATTCATCCACAAATCCTTTTAAACTACCCAAAATTACATTATCGGAAAGATAAAATAAAAACGGATCATTGCCGATAAACTTTTCCGCCTGCTTGACCACGTGCGCTACGCCTTGCGGACCGCCTTCTTGTTCAAAGAAAGTTATTTTAATTCCCCAATGCCCACCATCACCAATGTATTTCTGCAGTTCGGTTTCGCCCGGATTGGTGTTAATAAAAATTTCCTCCACGCCCGCGTTCACCGCTTTTTCTATAGCATGAAAAATCATCGGCTTGTTAGCCAAAGGAATTAAATGTTTATTCATGGTAGAAGTGACCGGACGCAACCTGGTCGCTCTTCCCCCACCGGTTAAAATTGCTTTTTTAATTCGCATATTACCAAAAAATTATTCTTTTCACTATAAACCAATAAACCACCATTAACGGATTAGCGACATATTTTAACAACGGATTATTTATATCTTTCTCATCAAAAATAACTTTGTCCGCGGCTAATTTCAAAATTTCTCTGTCGGCAACTTTACGGATGGATTGAATATATTTGCGTTTGGCCAACCATAACTTTAAATTTTTCGGGTTAAGCCAGTATTTGTATACATTCATTCGAACTTTAAACCAACCGCTGATAATGGAAAAAAATATTAATCCGAGCTCCATTATTAAAGCCATCGGTAAAAGCACCAGAATAGTCGGCAGTTTAAAATACATTAGAACTACCCCGTAGCGGTTTCTTTCCATGTAATAAAACTTGTCTTTGTTCCGGCTAAATTGATATTTGTGATAAAAAATGGCGTCGCGGATTATGACTACTTTATAGCCCAGCGCTTTCATGCGCAGTGAATATTCCACGTCTTCATGATACAGGAAAAAATCTTTGTCCCATAAACCGTATTCTTTTAAAAGTTCTGCGCGCATGAGTATTGACGCTCCGCTGGCATAACCAACTTCTTCTACCTCTTTTAATTTTAAATCGCTTTTCTTTACTCTAAAATTTCCGCAATAACCAAAGCCGAGATAATGAAATGAGTTGCCGGCCGTATTTACCAATTCTGTTTCCGGATAAAGAAGCAGCAGGGATTGGGCCGCGCCAATTTGGCTGTCAGCTTCCAAAGCCGCCACCATTTTCTCCACACAATCCGAAGCCATAAAGCCGTCGTTGTTATGCAGATAAACATAATCAAAACCATTTTCCAATGCCCAGGCAATACCCACATTATTACCTCCTGCGAAACCAAGGTTTTCTTTTTGCGGTAAAAGAGTTACATGAGGGATGCTATTGCCGGAAATCGGTAAAAGTTTTTCTTCTAAATTTCGCATTGAGGAACCGAATTGAGGGTGCGGATTATCAACCACAATAAACTCCAACCTGTCTTTAGGGTAAGTAATTTTCTGCAAAGCAGAAACAACATCGTCCAGATAGATGTCGGAGTTAAATGACAGATAAATTATGGCTACTTTAGGATAAACCATATTACTAGGCGCCTTCGTTTAATAAAAAGTTATTTTTAATCTTATCCTGGCTGTGAAAAAAACGGCCGCCTTTTCTTCCATACCAGATAATTTCCGTGGCATAAGTCTTTAAGTCGCCGTTATACTCTTTGATTTTTTCAAAATGAAGAATATTTTTTCGCTTGGCCAGTTCCGGCTTATCTGTACCCTTATAAAAATCGGCAAAATATTTGTTAAAGTCATAATTTAATTCCAGCTCCATTGTATTTTTACAAAACGGATCAATAATCATTTTATCGGAATAGTCCAGCAGTTCGAAAATTTTATTTTCATCTTCGTTTAAATAGGTTGTCAAATATTTTTTTAATTCGCTGTAAAAAAGTTTCTTCTCGCAGACAATATTTAAAAACAGGCCCTCCTCTATGCTCCAGGTTATATCGCCGAATTTTTTATTGACGCATTCCCAACTACCTCCCTTTGTGACTCCGTCAATAATTTTTTTCACAAAATTAAGCTCCCGGCCCAAAACAGTATTAGGATTATCTTCGCCAAATTTAATTAAGTCATTATAAAATTGCGCGTAAGACTTGCCGTGTTCGCTGTAAGCAAGAATCGCCGCATATTGTAAAAGCCCCAAACAATGAAAACATTGTAAGGCGGAAGAAAAAAGACACGCTCTCTTCCATTCCTCGGTGGGCATAGATTCCGTGCCAATCACAATTTCGTCGTATTCCTGAACCTCGTCCGGATCCGGAACGGAATGAACCATTGAAGCCGGCACAATAGCGGTTATTACGCCGTATTTTTCCTGATACTTTTTATCTCCCATAAATGAGTTCGGAAGAATGCCGCAATTATAAATATTTATTGAACTGTGCTGTCCATTTTCCAGAAGCGTATTTAAACCGTCGCAAAATGTGTCGTAGGTTTCGTAGGGCAATCCCATAATTATTTCCGTATATGTAGGAATGCCTTCGTTATTATATTGTTGAAGCAGTTCCCTAAAATTATCAATCTTCATGTTTATTCTGCCGACAGCTTCCAATGTCTTTGGATTTAGGCTTTGAAAAGACAAGGTGGCGCCTTTACACATTTTGCTGGCATTTAATTTTTTATTCATTTCCAAAATCGCCTGGTTGCTGTTCTTGGCGTATGAGGTCCGGAACTTGTCCGGAAATCCGTATTTCGCTTTAGTGGCGATAAACGTATCAACAAAACCGTTGTCTCTGGGCAATATTCCAAAATTAGAATCACAACCCATCACAAATTCTATTTTGTTAATGCCGAACCATTCTATTTCGTCTTTGACTCTTTGCTCATTAAAAGACGCCAAGGAAACGGCCTTCATAAGCGGAGAACCCCAGTCGCAGTAGGCGCAACTGTAAGGACAGCCTCTGTTGGTTTCCAGGCTGGCCGTGAATGTGTATGGCATTTTAATTATTTTATCAAAAACTCCGGTTAGATACGGCGATGGAATTTTGGATAAATCCGGATTGCCTTTTTTAACATCCGTCTTCAGGCTTTTTCCGCCCATGTTTATACTAAGATTGCTTATTTTAGAAAAGTCTTTTTTACCGGCCGATAAGTTCTCCAAAAGTACTTCGGAAAAAGGAATTTCACCGTCGCCGTGCACCAATATATCTATATAATCATGGCCGACAAAAAAACCTTCCGTTTCAAAAGGCACCTGATGGCCGCCGAATACAATCAGGCAATTTGGAAATTTGTCTTTTACCTGTTTAGCCAGTTTTTTATTATATTCAAAATTCCAAACATAAGAAGAAAAAGCAAAAACAGCCGGGCTTTCCAATTTGGCAACCACCGAACCGGCTTCATCCTTTAAAAAAAAGTTATCTTTAAATTCGTAGTTTTCTTTTATTTTATCCAACGATAAACAATAACTCATGATTATCCCGGTGGAATAAGGAAGAAAAACATTGTTTCCGTATTTATTATTTACCTGGCACAGGTAAACATTGTGCTTTTGTGCTGTATCCATAACATTACTTGTATAACCACCGCTACTTCTTAAAGTGAATAATACTTATAATTATTGCGCCACTTCCACAGATATTTAAACCAGCTTAACAGATGAATTCTGGCCAGTTTATTCTTTACCAAAGCGTTAAATATGCCGGGCACTTTAGCCGACTCCCGGGAGTATTTATGCATAATGATAATATCATGAACATAGTAAACTGGCCAGCCTTTCTCCCACATGGTTAAGCACCAATCGCAGTCTTCCAGATACATAAAATAACGCCCGTCAAACCAGCCAATTTCGTCCGCCACTTCCTTGCGCACTACCATAGCCGCGCCCAACACCCAGTCCACCGGCGTGGTTTCGTTATGATCAAAATCTTTCATCAGCAATCTGTCGGAGTGCTTCTTTATCCACTTATATTTCTTATCAAAATTAATTTGTTTCAACGGTTTAATCAAAATTGACGGCAAATCAAAGCGATAGCAGGAATATTGCAAGGTCCAATCATTATTAAGCAGTTTAGGGCCGATACATCCTATTTTCGGATGTTGATCCATAAATTTTATAATGCGCTCAACGGTGCGCAGATTTTCCGGAATCGTCGCGTCCGGATTTAGGGCAAAATAATAACGCGCCGGCGTGGCTTTAAACCCGATTGTATTGCCTTTGCCAAAACCCACATTACCACCGCAATCCAAGTATTTTACTGTTGGAAATTTCGCCGCCAGATCTTCCCTGACACCGTCTTTATTTTCCGAATTGTCCGCCACCGTAATTTGGACATCGTAAGGACAATTGGCAATATCTTTTAAAACAGAAGAGACGGCATTCAAAATGTCGTCCTTCATGAAGTAGTTTACAAATACGATGTTTATGTCTTTCATACTACTTACTACTGTCATTGCGAGGAGCCGTAGCGACGCGGCAATCCCATTGTTGGCACTACCAGTATAGTGGGATTGCTTCGCTTTGCTCGCAATGACAATCAAACCCACCATTGGCGCATTTCTTGCCAACTAATTTTGCGCTGTGACTTGATGAGGTGACGTTCTTTAGCTAAATCCTGGCCAAACAGCTCTTTCAGCCCACTTAACACCCGCCTGTCAAACAACAGGAAATAGGATAACTTCTTCAATTCATACCACAAAATCCAGGGAAAATCAAGAGTGAAGTTCTGCCAGAACTCATTTTTGTAAAGAGTCGCTAAATGATTTTTATAGCTATGATATTTTACCCAGTCAGATTGTTTCTTTTTATTGTCTAAAGCAGAGACATCGCCAGCTTGTTTTGGGCCGGCTGCGGAACGGTCGTGGTAGGCTACGGCATCCAATAAAACATACGATTTAAAGCCGACAGACACGAGGCGAAACGCCAAATCAACATCTTCTTTATAAGAATGGTAAGACTCGTCAAAAATACTACCGTCTTCGTATGCAACATACTTAAGGGCTGAAGTTCTAAATGCCGGCAAGGCTCCGGATACTCCAAACACCGGCATAATATTCGAGGGGAGTTTATTTTTTAATTCCGGCCAATTTTGCTGCGTATACTGCTCCACCACCCGCCTATTGCGATAAACCTTTAATCCCAGCGCGTCAATTTGAGACGTAAAATTTTCCGGGAAATCCCATTTCATTAATCTTGGAGATACGGCCGACGCTTCCGGATGCCGGTCCAAAAATAAAACAACCTTCTCCAAACAATCCGGCGCCAAATACATATCTTGATTCAACAGCAAAACATATTCCGCGTCAGACTGTTTAAAAGCCTGATTATGCCCGCCGGCAAATCCCCTGTTTTCTTTATTTTCCAGCAAACGAAATTGAACAGAAAAAGTATTCAACTCCTTTTTGATTAATTCCACAGTATTATCATTTGAATTATTGTCGAGCACAAAAAGTGTCCAATCGATATAGGTCTGTTTTCTTAGCGAATCAAAAAGATACGGAATATATTTTGCCCCATTCCAGGTTACAAGATTTACCAATAACTTCATATTTTTTCAATTATCCAAGCCATAGCAATGCCTATCGGCCGAACGAATGCAATCCACACCCATTTATACCAGGGTTCCCATTTTTGAAAATACTGCAGCATGCTTTTAGTAAATTGCTTTTGTTTCCACAGGGTGTCTCTTTTTTTAAAACTTTGCCCGACAAAATCTACACAGGTTATAATTGGTGTATAAAAAACTTTATAACCTATCTGCCAGACGGATCTGCAGGTATCAGCATCGTCAAACCAAATAAAATATCGCGGATCAAATGCCCATCCTAATTTTTTGTAAACCTCACGGCGCATAATCATAAACGAACCACGCACCGAATCTACTTCTTGTTCTATTTCCGGATTAAAATCCTTGAATAAATAATTATTAAGAATGCCGGGAAATAAATGCGGCAGCTTTAAGATTATAGCTATTTGATCCCAAATTGTTGGAAACCGGCGCGGCAGAGCGTCCTTGTTTAGATTTCCATTCTCATCCAGCAATTTACAGCTAGCCAAACCAACATCCGGACGGCTTCGCATCCAATTCACCATCACATCCAACGAACCAACAGATACTCTCATATCAGGGTTTAATAACAACAAAAATTCTCCGCTTGATAGTTTAGCGGCTTGATTATTGGAAAAAGAAAATCCCTTATTTTTATCGTTTTTAATCAATTTAACATCCGGAAATTCCTTCTCAGTTATTTCAACAGTTTTATCAGTAGAAGCATTGTCAGCTACAAACTGCTCAAAAGAAATATTTTTACAGCCGGCCTTGACCGATTTTATTTGTTCAGCAATCAGCTCCGCAGAATTCCAGGTAACGGTAATTACTGACAAATCCATACTATTTCTTTAATTGCGCCTTAAAAAAATCGACCAAAGGTATGGCGGTCGGATCTATGCCCTGCAACATTGCCGAATAAAAACTGACATAACTTCCCAAGACAAGCACTTCGCATGCCTGAAGCAGTCTTTTGTTTTCCTGACATAGATAGGAAGTAAATGAAATTTTTTTGTTATCTAATACCTGTTTGGTTATTTCATATCTTTTCTGTACGCGCTTATCGTACAATTTTGATTCCAGCAAAACAAATTTAATATCATTCTTGTTGCTTTCCGGATATGGCGTACCTTCCATTAAATGATGGTTCATTTCCGGAACGATAAAAAATCCGCCAAACCGTTTGGCATTTTCATTCATTTGATTTGCCGCTATGTGCGCGTTGCCAGCCAAATGCTCGGAAGCCAAATACCAGACGCTTTTATTCGCCAAGCTTGTTGCCAATTGTTTGGCAGGATTCCCGCCCGACTGAACGGCGTCAGTCGTTCGGGCTGGTTTTTCTTCCGGATTATCCACACCAAATAATAAGTTAAATTTGGAAATTGTTTGTATTGCATTCTTAATCTCCGCCGGCGATAGCTTGAGAATGCCGGCATTAGCGAGCAACGCAATCTGACCAAAAATAGAATATCCCAATCCCATTCTAGGCGACCCGCACGGATTATTATTGGTACTGAAAATTAACGCCGGAACCTTATTCTGTTTTACCCAGTCCGCCAATTTTCCGCCTGAACAAATTATTAAAATTTTTGCCTTCTTCTTTTTTGCGTCAACAACCGCGCTCAAAATTTCTTCCGTTGAACCGGAATAACTGGAAGCGATAACCAAAGATTTCTCGTTAACGAATCCCGGCGTTTTATATCCATTTACAATTTCCACGGAAATTTTAAGGCTATCCAAAAAAACGGATTTTATTAAATGCGCGCCCAAAGCCGAACCGCCCATTCCCAAAACAACCAAATTATTTGCCTTTTTATATGTCGCGGGTATTTTTACCTTTTTTGCCTGCGCCAAAACTTCTTCCACTTGCTTGCCCAGCAACTGAATACTGCCCAACATATTTTTTGAGTCTAACTGCAGGATTTTTGCTTTGTCATCTAACATAATAGGAAAATTAATATTTGTACTATTTTAACAATTAAAATGCTCTTTGTAAAGAAATATATATACAAAAACAGCCTTCGATTGAAGACTGTTTTTGTAGTTGACCCGAGTTGCCTCGGGTCGGGTTGTGACTACTGCGTGTTGAATGAACGTTACAGAAGCGCCATTCCCATCATCTCGCGCATGTGGGAGTTGAGCTCCCCGGCGAAGAAGGCGTCCTTGAGCTCACTACGGGAGAGAATGATCTCGTCCGGCAAGAGCGCGAAGCAGGAGAGGCTGGAAAGGCGCAGAATGCCGATCCGGTTCATCGACTCGATGAACCGTCCCCCGTCCTTGTACGCATCCACCCAGACCACGTACTCGTTGTCGTAGAACTCGGCGCGCGGCGGACGCTTACCGCCGTGGGCCTGTTGCATGTTGCCGAGCGAGGCCTGAAGCGGGGGGCCAAGCAGGATGTACTGCTTCGCGGCGGGGTTGCCAGGCTCCTGGCGCATGGTGGCGAGAAAGTTGTCCCCGTCGGTCAACAAGACCAAAACGCCCGGGCCCTGTTCCCGCATGAGAGGCTGACCCCAGCCAGCGACCTCGTGACCGGCGCTGTGGATCATTGCACCCTCGACATGGAAGAACTTGCCGTCCGCGCGCTTGTAGGCGCTCTGGTCGGCCGCCATCCCCCAGCCTCCACCGATCTTGTCGAGCCCGCAGGCATCGACAACCATCTTTGATTCGGAACGTTTCTGAGCCAGTTTCTCTTTCCAATTCATGGTCATTTCCCTTCGTCTATTTTGCCAGATGCTCCACTACACGATTGTAGTGCGCATACATTTACCACTCAACCTGCTTGAGAAACAAATGTATTAGACAGGCTCCGGTGAGCCTGTCTGGCGGGAAAGAACGGGTCGCTGGAGTTAGGTTACTCCGGCGCGTCGGTCGAGTAGGCCGTCATATAGGCGACGATCCACGCGCTTCGCAGTCCGGTGACGAACTGGTCGCCGGCGCTATTGGACCACATCAGACAATCTTCTGTCTTCAGCGTCGCGCCGGTAGCAGGGTTGCGTGGACAAACGCCACGGGTGACGGTCGTCGGCTGTTCGAAGGTCTCCTCATAGACCACCTTCATGTCAGCACTCATGATTTTGATGTTGAGAACGTCCTTTATGGCGCTGGTGGGACGCTCCTCGATGGCTACCTTGGCAAACGCCGTAGTGGCCGAAGCGGGAGTTGTCTGATGCCTGGCGGCGCAACCAACGGTCAACGCAACCATGCACAGAACGATACTCTTGATCATTTTGAGCCTCCTATAACTGGTTTTTAGCCATTTGGCTAGTGTCGGAAAACTGTATTCCAACGTGCCATTATAAGCAAAGCTTGAAATTGTGTCGCTTCTCGTAAGAATGTGCAAGCACACTCTTAACTCAAAGCTAACAATTATAGCACATTTTAGCCATTTTGTCAATACCAAAAAAGACCTATAAAAAGGTCTTTTTTTTGTAATTTACAGCTCAACCGGTTTTATTCTTGACTTCAAAAGTTTTTTATACATCCCGACAGTCGGCTCTAACATTTTTTTATCCTGTGTGATTTTTCGCGCTGTTTTTGTTTTTAGCCAAAAATATGAGTCGAATAGAAGTCTTAAAGCCAAATCCGCTGATTCAATATCGCCTCTATAAACTTCCTTTATCCTAAACAAACCAATTTTACCAAAACCATCCATTTTGTCAGCGTCGCGCAAAATCCACGCAACATCATATTTATCGGCCACATTATTCCAGTGGTAACGCGCGGAATATAATAATATTATCTTTTCTTTCTTGGTCAAAGTATTAAAAAAATTATCCTCCAGAAACCACTCTCTTAACATTTCATATGACAATTCATGGTGTGTAGCGCCGGACATGGCCGGACCGCCCTTCTCTTGCGTTCTTCCGATATCATGCAACAAACCCGCCATCTCGCATAAAAAAATATTTGCATTTTCACCTTTGGCGATTTGTACAGCCCAATTGGCAACACGGTAAACATGGTCAAAGCCGTGGGCCTTGATAGGGTGGGCTAAAAAAAGAGCCTTTACTTTTGCTTGCGTGTGAGCGATAATTATTTTTTGATTTTGTGTATACATAATTTTTATTTTTCTTTTAACATTTTGTCTACCAAAAAAAACAGCGCTTGTGAAGTTGGTATTATAAGCTCCGGACCGGGCGTGCCGTGTTTTTTTGTTTTTCCAAAAACCTGATCAATTTTTAACAAGGCCGGCAAAACATGGGTTGGATCCCCCTGTGATCCAAGTATTTTTCGCGGACGAATATCACCTTCGATATCTTTGGGTTTTAATAATAAACGCTTTTTTACATCACTCGCGCTACGATCAACTATATCCGTACTCTTCAAATTGGTACGTCCAATAAATAAAACCTCAACATTTGATACGTCAGAATTTTTTGCCGCCCCCACACAAATCAAATTATTAATTTGATTTTCAGTGATTCCTACTTCTTCATTAATCTCTCTGCGCATGGCTCTAAACGAATCAAGTTGACCGAGACTGTTGCAATCGGTATCATCCACATAGCCGGCAGGAACATGCCATGCTTCACCGTAAGTACCTACTTTATCCGGATGTCTTTTTGCCATTAAAATATAATTATCCGCGGTAAATATAAGCCCGGCAACCGTCAAATGTGTTGGCTGAAATAATTCTTTAAACCGATTAAAAGGAATTTTTTCTCCCGCAACTGTGTTGGTATAACCCTTATAAACCACATTAATTTCCCCTTTTTTGCCTAAAGCAATAAGATTAGCATAACTATCAACCCCCCGTTGAATATTCATCTCAAATTTATCACCTGCCTCAACCACGCCGCTGACGTGTAATTTTGGCCAATCGCCAATTAATCTTTTACCTTGTTCAGCCAAAATTTTATTTTTTCTTTCAACAAAATCTTTTACATAATTATCCACAAACAACTTTGCTTCCTCTTCCTCTGGCTTTAATGCTTCGCGCTCTGATTCAGTTACATTCACATCATCTTCCTTAAATTTGCCGACGGCAAACAAACCATACTTTTCTCTCTCTTGCGGTGAAATCTGAATATGCAATTTTTTTTCGTCAAACAATTCACTAACGCGTGATGGTGATTCTATGCTAAGCCCGCTTTCTCTAGACATCATATAATTTTTTTGATATTTCCATTACTTCATGCTCTTTAGATACTCCAACGCGCCTCTCTCGTATAAATGCTCCGGTATTTTTACCGGAAAATCAAATTCCTTATCGCCCAACAATGCCTTGCCGCCCACAAACACCAATTCCACTTTTAATCCCTGCCGAAAAATTTCTTCAGCCATGCCCGCATCTGATTTACTGTCGCCAAAAGTAATAAACTCCTGCGGCTTAATTTTAATTTTTTTCAACCAATCCAAAACTTTTTTGGCGCCCAAATGCTTACCGACATGTTTATTTTCCAAATCTAGCGCAATACGAGTGGGGTCCAGCTTATAATCTTTTTCCAGACCGTGCTTGACCAGCAATTGTTCCAAAAGGCTATGTAGTTCGGCTTGCCTTGGTATAAACTCGTCCACATTTCTCCCATTTTGCATTTCCACAGAAATCATAGTTCTTTTGGTATCATCATAAAACATGATATCTGAAAACTTATTTTCTACCAGCTCTCTAACTTCTTTTTGCAAATATTCCGGGACAGTAATTGATTTGTCTATCTCTTCGAAATAATCACCATTACTATCATAGGAAACTTGTATCGCACCTTTTTCACCGACCAGCAGTAAATTTTTAAAAATATTTTTATCTTTAGCCATTGCCTCAAGTTCCTTGAACACTTTTTCAACGGCAAAATCAACAGATCGTCCGGTGTTTAAAGCAACCGGCTCACCTTTTTCCAGCATATCCAAAATGCGCTCTAATAATTCTTTTTCCGTATTCTTTTTTTCCACTAAATGGCTCAAAACCCCGTCCACATCAAAAAGCCAGCCGTGCCGGACAGCTCTTTCCGTTTCTTTTTCACGGCTTTCACTTTCGCGCATAAATTAATATCCTGCTAAATTTTTCACCAGCCCCAATTTTTCCTCTGTTTCCTTGGTGGTTTTTTCCATCGCTTTAATCGCGCCGGCGCCGGCCATATTTTTTTTCAGATCATGCATAATTTCTTTCATGCGGACATGGATTTCTTTTAGCTGAATTCCCAAACCGTTTAATTTTTTTGTATCCAAAACCGCGTCTACCCGTTCGGCCAAAGTCATTTTATTTAATTCGGCTTTGCTGATTTTAACAAACTCCATTTCCGGCTTTACGATTTCTTTTAGAGCCACCGCTATTTCATACGGAGTAGTTACGCCGGGATTTACCACATTAAACACACCAACTTCATCGCGAGTAATTAATTGGTTTGTAACTTCCATTAAATCCTCCACCACGGTGCAGGAATTTGGCGTATCAATAAATTTAGTATACGTAAGCATTTTTGTTAAAGCGTTCCGCGGATCTACTTTGGCGGAAAGCAACTGTCTGGGACGGAGTAATAAAACTTTTAAACCGTGTTTTCTTTGTCGGTGGCTTAACATTTCTTCGGCCCATACTTTTGTCCAGGAATAAAAACAAAGCGGACTGGGTACCACAAATTCGGTCTGGGCATCATCGGCGGATTTACTTTCCAAAACACAGCCGCTGGAGATATGCAATAAATAAATATTAAGTTCCTGGCATATTTTGCCCACCACATCCGCGCCTAAAGTGTTAATATCAAACGCCGCCAACTTATTCTGTTCACACCAGTCAATATTGGTTTTTGCGGCCGTATGAATAACCAAATCCGGATTAAATTCCGTTATTTTATTTCGTACCGCTTGTTCGTCTCTGACATCAAGATCAGAACCAAAAGCAACCACGGTCATACCCCGACCCTCAAAATAATCCTTGTAGAAAGTTCCCAGCTGGCCCTTGCCGGTAATAAAAATTTTGGTTGGTAACATAAGATTAAACTCTTTCTTCGTATTGTTTTTTAAAATAATTTAAATGCTCGCCGTTTTTTAACGGCTTCCACCAGGCTTCGTTATTCCGGTACCATTCAATGGTTTCCTTTAATCCGGCGCTAAAATCTTTTTCCGGCTTCCAGCCCAAATCCCGGGTAATTTTACTACAATCAATGGCATAGCGCCGGTCATGCCCCGCTCTGTCTTTTACCGGCTCAATCATTTCCTCGCCAAATCCCATTTCGGTTAAAATTAATTTTGTCAGTTCAATATTTTCCATTTCATGGCCGGTGCCGATATTATAAACTTCGCCGGGCATAGCTTTGTGCAGTAACAAATCAATTGCCCGGCAGTGATCACCGGTGTGAATCCATTCTCGGACATTTTTTCCGTCGCCGTATAACGGCACTTTTTTTCCTTCCAAAAGATTGGTAATAAAAAACGGGATTAATTTTTCCGGATACTGATTGGTGCCGTAAAAATTACAGCTGTGGGAAACAACTACCGGTGTTTTATAAGTGACAAAATAAGCCCTGCATAAATGATCCCCGCCGGCCTTAGCCGCGGAATACGGGCTGTTGGGGGCGAAAGGCGATTCTTCGGTAAAGCTTCCTTTTTCAATGCTCCCATAAACTTCATCCGTGGAAACCTGCACTATCTTTTTTAAATTAAAATTCTTGGTTACTTCCAATAAATTATATGTTCCTAAAACATCCGTGCGTAAAAAAGCGTCCGGATCCATAATAGATCGGTCCACATGAGTTTCCGCCGCGTAATTAACAATTGCCTCTATGCCAAATTCCCGCGCCGCTTTTTCCAGCGCCAGACGGTCGCAAATATCTCCTTGTACAAATTTGTAACGCGGATTATTTTCAAGTCGAGCGAGAGAAGAGGAAACTTGTTTACTCTCCTGAGAGAGCGCGGAAAATACCTTAGTATTTTCTACTTCACGCAGATTTTCTAAATTACCGGCATAAGTCAGTTTATCAAAATTAACCACCTGATAATCGGGATACTTGGCCAAAATATATTTTATGAAATGGGAACCCATAAACCCGGCTCCGCCACAAACTAATAATTGCATATATTGTATTAATTAAATTTGCTATATTTACTTATATTGGCCACTATGCCGAAGGCAGCTAACAACACAAGCATAGCCGAACCGCCGTGGCTGATAAATGGTAATGGCACGCCACTTAGCGGCATTAAACCTATAGTGGTGCTGATATTAAAGAACGATTGCCAGACAAACCATACCATAATACCCGATACAAGTAAACGCCCGAACTGGTCCGGTGTGCCCTTGGCTATTTTGAACCCACGTAGTCCTAAAAAGGCTATAAGAATTACCAAGGCCGACGTAATCAGCAGACCCATTTCTTCGGCGATTACGGCAAAAATTGAATCGGCCTGCACTTCCGGCAAATATTGAAATTTTTGCCTGGAATGACCAAGTCCTAGTCCAAAAACACCTCCGGATCCAACCGCCAAAAACGCCTGGTTAATTTGATAACCAATCCCTTGCGGGTCCAGTTCCGGATGCAAAAATGTAGTCAGTCTTTGCACTCTGTATGGGGCGACTATCAACAATCCCACAAAACAAACCGCGCCCACCAAGCCTAAAATCGCCAAATAATGTTTAGGAATGTCCGCCAGATAAAGCATGGAAAATATAATCACCACTAAAATAGCCAAAGTTCCCACATCGGGTTGAGCTGCTATTAAAAAAACAGCCGGCATTATAATCGCAAAAATTGGCATCAGATTATTTTTCCAATCGCCTAAATCCCGGCTTTCAGACAGTAATTTGGCCAACATTATAATTACGGCTAACTTGGCAAATTCCGACGGTTGCAGACTTAAACCAAATATTTGAATCCAACTCCGGGAACCGTTCAACACCAGGCCGACTCCGGGCACAAAAACCAGTGATAAAATTAACAGTGAAAATAAATAAATTAACCAGCTGAATTTTTGCAAAAAATGATAATTTAAACGGGCCAGAAATAAAAACAGTAACATTCCCGGCAACACACCAAACAAAAGTTGTTTTTTTATAAAATAAAAAGTATCGCCAAACCGGGAATAGCCCGCCGGCGAACTGGCTGAAGACAACATTACCAAACCAAATATTACTAAAACCGCGGAGAGCAGTAAAAATAATCTGTCCGCTGATTTTGAAGAAGCTTCATGCACACTAAATATTTAATCTGACCAGTAAAATTGTGCCGATCAGTAAAAATAAATGAAAAAATAATGTCCAAAAACTTAACAGTCTGGCTAAAAATTTATCCGCCGAATAAAACATGAATGAAAAAAAGTAATCCAGTAAAGCGACCAAAATGCCGGCCAGGGGAAGAAAATATATCCTCCACCAATCCCCCACCAAATCTACCCCGAAAATAATATTATAATGTAAAAAAATCTGCCCCACATCTACCCGAATATTGGCAATTAAATACCACCATAAAAATATTTGAATCAAAATAACGCCTAATAACGGCGCCGATATCCACAGATCGCGAAAATACAGCTTGGGAGAGTAAAACATAGATTAACTAACAATTAACAATAAACAGCTAACAATTATAGCCAAAAGCTACTTTATTTTACCAAGTTAAGCACATCTTGACAAGTTTTGAGTTTTATACTATAATAATGACAATATTTTACGTATTTTTTGTTAATTGCTAATTGTTAATTTTCTCATATGTCCCATAAAAAAGCAGGTGGCTCTACGCGGTTAGGCAGAGATTCCAACGCGCAGCGCCTGGGGGTAAAACTCCATGACGGCCAGGATGTGCGCACCGGTATGATAATCGTTCGCCAGCGCGGTACCAAATTTCATTTGGGAAAAAACGTTAAAAAAGGCAAGGATGACACTATTTTCTCCATGACAAATGGCAAAGTAAAGTTCACTCATGCCAAACGACGCCGATTTGACGGCACCCTGAAAATGGCGAAATTTGTACACGTTGTAGCCTAATAATTTATCTCCAAAAAAGCTTCCCGAACAAGGAGGCTTTTTTGATTTTTCTTTCGCAAGAAAAATGCATGTCTAAGTGAGCCGCAGTGAACGAAGGCGATTCCTATTATTTATAAACCCATTTCTTTCTTTAAATCAGCAATTCCGGATTCAAGACTTATCATCGGTTCCCAACCAAGAACTTGTCTTGCTTTGGTATTGTCCGCTCCGGAAAAATGAGGGTCGCCCTTTCGATCCGGCACAAAGATAAATTTACCACCAATTATTTTCACTAATTCATTTACAGTATGCGGGGTACCATTTCCTATATTGAAAGCTTCTCCTTTCCCAACATTCGAGTTTGTCATTGCTATAATATTAGCTCGCACCACATCAAAAACATGGGTATAATCCCGATAATACTCACCATCACCACAAACTGTCATGGGCTCACCATTTTTTAATTGTTTCAAAAATTTACCAACAACCAAGGCGTAGGCACCATCCGGATCAAAATATGTTCCATAAACATTAAAATAAATTAAACTAACTGTTTCGAGACCGTATAATTCAGAAAAAATTCGGCAGTAGTGTTCGCCGATAAATTTATGAAGTGCGTACGGACTAATCGGTTTTTTTAACATATCCTCCACAAGGAGCTTCTCTTCTTGACCGCCGTATGTAGAAGAAGATGATGAGAAAACCAGTCGTTTAATCTTATGACGAACAGCCGCGAGTAATACTTGCAAAGTGCCATTAACATTTACGTCGTGGGTCAGTTCTGGATTTTCCACTGAAAATGTAACTCTAGGCAAGGCGGCCAAATGATAGATCCCATCAACTCCCGCGCAAACTTTATCTAAGTCATCAGAACGTCTAATATCTCCCTCCACGTATTTGGCGCCGAGTTGTATACGTTCTTCTTTTTTTCCGGCCGCATAATTATCAAGAACAATAACTTCATGGCCGTCTGCCAAAAGCTGTTTAACTATATTGGTGCCGATAAAACCGGCGCCACCTGTTACTAAATATTTTGACATAAAATTATTTTGCTTTATAAAACGGTGAACCGACCGCTATAATATCGCAGCCTTTTTCCTGCAATTCACTGTATTTATGCTGTAGCATGCGTCTCCCATCCATAATAAGAGGTTTCTTTTCCAGCAGGGAAATAATATCGGCCAGGCTTCTAAACTGAGGCCAATCGGCCGTAATTACCACTACGTCGGCATCCTTTACAGCATCCGCTTCGCTGGAAGCATATTTTATCACATCGGCAGAGGGGAAAAGCCGTTTAAAATTTTCCATAGCCACCGGATCATATACCACAATCTCTTTTATTTTTTTTGCCAATATTAAATTTGTAAATTCAACAGCGGCCGCATTGCGGATATCGTTTGTATCCCTTTTAAAAGCCAGGCCTAAAACAGCCACCCTTTTTCCCTGCCAATTAAATCCGGCTTCTTTTTCCGCCCGGTCAAAAAAAATATCCAGCTGTCTCTTGTTTGCCGCGCATGTTTCATTAATTAAGGTGGCGCTTTTATTTTTGGATTGCAGTTGATGAGCCAGTGAACGGCTGTCCTTTATAAAACAGCTGCCTCCCGCATATAAGCTATTATAAAACCCCCATTCACCGATGCGATTATCGCTGGATAAAATATTTCTGACATTCTCAAACTTTAGTCCGGCAAAGGTTTCGCAGGTACGCCCGATAGCATCAAAACAAACCGCTAATTTATTAAATAAATAAAAATTAGCAAGCAGCTTGCCGGCGGCGGCTTCCTGGGGGTTTACTTCAATATATTTTACAGACGCCGAATCATAAAAGCGCTGATAAATTTGCCTCATTATATTAAAATCTTTTTCAGTCCATGCCCCCACCACTATGCGGTCCGGTTTTATAGAACCCTGTATAGCCTTTCCTTCCACCAAAAATTCAGGGTTAGAGGCTACGCCAAAATTTTTAACGCCGGCTTTTTCCAGTTTTTCTTTGGTTTGATCAGCCGTATCTATGGGCACAGTGCTTTTATTCACCACCAATAAATACTTTTCCTGCTTACCGCTGTTTCTCTTCTTTAAGGCTTGGGAAACTTTATCCAGCGCGTCATAAAAATAACTCAAATTACTCTCTCCGGTTTCACCGATTTCCGGCGTGGGCAGACACATAAATACCGCGTCGCAGTCGGACAGAAAATCCTCCACCTTCCGGTAATCCGTAGTAAAGCAGATTCTTTCTTTGTTGCGCACCAAAATATCTCCCAGGCCATCTTCAAACAGACATGACTCAATCGTGTCGCGGTCGCAGGAAGTCAGCATTTTTATTTTATTTTCGTCAATATCGTACAATAACGTATTGTGTCCGCTGTTGGCGGCAACCGCAGCCGAACAGCTGCCCACAAAACCGGCGCCGATATATAAAATTTGCATATGAAGTAAATAGGTTATTTCAGGCTGTTTTTGCTTAAAGCCAGAACCATTTTAAATTTAATTCCGAGCCAAACCGCTAAATTGATTAAAATATTATATTTAAAATGTTTTTTGTAATAGAGCCACATCGCCTCATAAAAATTTATCAGTGATTTTATCCGGCGTTTACCGCTGCTTTGACCGCCAAAATGGATTATTTTGGCATCACTAACATACACTGTTTTCCACCCTTTATCAAGTACCCTCTTACAGAAGTCCAAATCCTCGCCGTACATAAAAAATCTCTCGTCAAAACCGCCGATTTCACTATACACCTGCCCGCGGAACATCATGGCCGCTCCCGATAACGCCTGGATAGGGCCTGTTACTTCGGGGTCGGTGGCATATTGCTTATAATCATTAACTAATCTGTTGTTTTTAAAAATTTTCGTCAACCCGAATAAATGGAAGAAGGAGTTAATGGGATTGGGCAACATTCTGCGGCAGGCATGCTGAAAAGTTAAATCTTTATTTAAAAGTCTTGGGCCGACCATCATTACATCCAAATGTACGTCCAAATAATTAAGAAGCCTATTTATCGCGCCTCCCAAAACCACCACATCCGTGTTTAAAAACATTAAATAATCGCCCTGGGCAATTTTTAATCCCTGATTATTGGCCTTGCCAAAACCAAGATTATCCTTATTTTCAATTAAAATCACCTGCGGAAATTCTTTTTTTATCATTTCCACACTGCCGTCGCCGGAATTATTATCCACCACAATCACTTCAAAATCAACCCCCTGCGTTTCTTTAAAAACCGAAGCCAGCGCGTCTCTGGTTAAGTCGCGGGTATTCCAATTAACAAAAATTATGGATAATTTTAACATGCTTCAAATTTAATTTTCCCGATCCGTCTTTCGTAAACGCCGACCGGCCAACCGCACATTTTGGCAACATCGCCAAAAGCCACAATTAACGGTATAAGAAAAAAACCAGAAATTTTATTAACTAATGAAAGTTTTTTAGAAAATATAAACCACCTTAGCCAGAATCTTCTCATGTAGTCCAGCATACCGACCAATAAAACCAACGCAAACCACGGACTTTCCGTAAAAGTTAAGTATAATAAAATAATGTCGAGCGAATAAGAGACGTACCTTATTATCTGCCGATGAAACCATAATTTACCATGTCCGTCGCTTCTGGTATAGCCGAATAATTGCTTAAAATATTTTTTTAAAGTAGTCCTGGGACGCCAAAAAACCAAAACTTCCCGCACATACTCCAGACTAACCCCGGCCTTTCTAAGTTTTAGATCAAAAACTACATCCTCACACAGTGGAATCCATTCCGGGTATCCTCCCGCCTGTCGCCAGACTTCTTTTCTGAACGCAACCGACCGGCTGGACGGCATCCAATTTCTTTTAAATTCAAATGGCGCCGGCGTGGTAGCGGAAGCAATAAGATGCGCCAATAAATTATCTTCCGGTTTAAACCATGGGCCAAAACCGGTAGCCACAAAACCGCTTTTGCCGGACAAAATCGGTTCCACAATTTTTTTAAACCAGCTGACATCGTAAGTGCAGCCGGCGTCTGTAACCACAATTATTTCACCCTGCGCTTTATTAATCGCAAAATTTCTGCCGGACGATATATTGCCCGCATGTTGCCAAACCTTAATTAAATTGTTCTGTTTGCCTTTTTCCACCAGCATTTCCCAAGTGCCGTCTTTCGATCCGCCGTCCACAATGATTATCTCCTCCGGCAAAACTGTTTGCGACAAAACGCCGTCCAGCCAATCGGCTAGATTATGCTTTTCGTTCAACACAGTCGTAATCAGAGAAATCATAGGATAAATTATTTAACTAGCGTAACAAGAATGTTGCAGGCCGGAAAAAGCCGGGAGAGAAAATAAGATTCGTAAATTTTTTGCATCAGCGGACTGATATTAAACAGCACCTCTAAAACAGGGCTAAGTATAAAAAATATGGAGTCGTGTTCAAAAACAATTTTTGCTTCGCGGCAGGAAGAAAAAGCAAAGTCAAAGTAATAACCGCGGCCTTGCTGTTCGGAAGAGTTATTGACAAAAAAATTAAAAGTGTTGATAGAAAACATTTTTTTATGAGTCGGGTCCAAAAAATTAAACTTGGAAGTGAAGTGGGGCACGCGAATGGTAAGCGCCCCTCCCTTTTTCAGGATTCGGTGAATATCCCGCAGAACCGGAATATATTCCACATGTTCAAGGATATCCTGGCAAAGGATCTCATCAAATTGCCCGTCGGGAAAAGGTAGAGGGAGTTTTTGTATGTCGCACACCACATCTACACCCGGCAAGGCCGAGATATCCAAATTCACCCAGCCTGGCAGGATATTATTACCGCATCCGATGTTTAGTTTATTTGGTTCCATTGCTTGATTATACAGGATATAAGCCTTTTTTGGCAAATTGCAGATGACGCGAATCTTGCAGTAAATAATTTTATGATATACTATTAAATCGTACTATATTGAACAGGTTAACAAAGCTTTTTATGTCACCGATAACAATCGCCGTAAACACCCGCATGCTGTTAAAAGATCGTCTAGACGGCATTGGCTGGATTGCCTACCATACGCTTAAACGCATAGTGTTAGAGCACCCGGAAATTAATTTTATTTTTATATTTGACCGGGCCTACGACAAGAGTTTTATTTTTGGCCCGAATGTAACTCCTTACGTAATTTGGCCGCCCACCCGCCATCCGCTTCTTTACATCCTGTGGTTCCAAATAGCCATTCCCCGTCTTCTCAAGAAAATTAAGCCGGATCTGTTTTTATCAATTGACGGCCTCATCACGCTCGGCGCGCGCTATAAACAGCTGTCGGTTATCTGCGATATTAATTTTTTTCATTATCCGAAAGATCTGCCGTTTGCCTACCGCACTTTCTTTAACTATTTCTTCCCGCGTTATGCCGCCCAATCCACCAGAATCCTTACTATTTCCGATTATTGTAAAAAAGATATTGTAGACAGCTATCATACCAACCCGGATAAAATAGACGTAATGCCGATTGGCGTAGAAAATACCTTTGCGCCGCTTCCGGAGGAAAAACAGGCGGAAGTCCGCGCCCGGCATACTCAAGGAAAAAAATACTTTATTTTTGTCGGATCAATTCATCCCAGAAAAAATATTACCGGATTACTGCGGGCATTTGAGCTGTTTAAACAAAAAAGCCGCAGCGACTATAAACTGGTGCTGGCCGGATCGTTTTTTTGGGGCAAAAAAGAAATTAATAAAATCCTTGAAGGGATGCAATACAAAAGCGATGTTATTTTTACCGGCCGTACGCCGGATAATACTTTGCGTGAACTGCTCGCCTCGGCTTTTTGCCTGACGTTTGTTTCTTACTTTGAAGGTTTCGGTATTCCTCTTATAGAGGCGATGCGCTGTCAGATACCAATTATCACCTCCAATGTTACCTCCTTACCGGAAGTGGCCGGTAATGCGGCTTTGTATATTGACCCGTTTAATATTGAAGATATTTGCCGGGGCATGATGACTGTTTACCAGGACGAGGCTTTGCGAAATACACTGGTAAAAAACGGCATTGAACAATGCAAAAAATACACATGGGACGCTTCCGCCCAAGGACTTTGGGCAAGTATTAAAAAAACATTATCCCAGTAATGTGGTGGGCTCTCCCGCCCGTCTGCGCCGAATCCATTCGGCGGTTTTTAAGATGCCTTCGCGTAATGAAACAGTAGGATGCCAACCAGTCGCGCGCTCCAGCTTCTCCGCAATCATTTCCCGACGCTCCGCAGTTACGGCTTCGGTTTCTTTTACTAAATATTTAAATGGTCTTCCGTCACCCAACAGCTCCCACACCAAATTGGCCGCGTCAACAATTTTGGTTGCTTCGGTAGGGCCAACGTTAAAATCCGTGTTGATAACATCGTGATCACGGTTTACCGCCTTCTCCACAATCGCTACCGTTGCCGCCACAGCATCATCCACATAAGTGAACGGCCTGGTGGCGTGTTCTCCTCCCAGAAGTTCCAGCGGATACTGGCCGGATAAAACTTTCTCTATAAGCGCCGGAAGAACATGGATGTCGCCGGGGGTTGCACCTTTTGAATCTTCTCCCGGACCATAAATATTATGATAGCGAAGAATCACAAACGGCATTCCGTATTGTGAAAAATAGGCGCGGCAAAAATACTCTCCGGCCAATTTTGACATGCCATATACATTGGTTGGCAGGTAAGACTTAGCCAAATCTTCTTCGCGGTATGGAAACACGGTAGATCCCTGAAACACCATGGAGCTTCCGGAATAAATTATGCACGGTTTACCGGCATCTAACGCGGCCGGATACACTGATGCGTCAATGGCCGTATTCTCCTGAAGAATTTCCGCCTGATGTTCATGCATATAGTTAAGCGACCCGATGTTGGCGGCCAAGTGCAAAATTGTGTGCGCGTCGGCTAAAGCTTCTTTTGTAAAAAGAGAATCACGAAGATCGCCCTGTCGTATGATAACATTGCCGTCAAATTGAATTCCCCGTTCTTTTGGATGTACTTTATCTACCACCACCACAGGATACCCAAGTTTACAAAGCTCAAAAACTACGCGGCTTCCCACATAACCGCTTCCGCCGGTGACAATAAGTTTTTTACCGTTCCCCAAGTCCTTCATAAGTAATATTGTTATGTGATTTCACGACTTTTGGATCAAACATATGCCAACCGTCAAAAAATAACGCGGGAGAATTTAGTTGCGGAAGCAGTTTTTCAATATCCAAATATTCGTATGATTCATGATTGTTCATAAAAAGAACGCAGTCCGCGCCGTTAAATCCTTCTTCCAGCGCGCACGGTGTAATGCCAAGCCCAGCAATTGCTTCCGGCTTCACCACAAAATCATGACCGAATATATTTTTTGCGCCCGCGTCTTTTAGACAATCCAGAAGATTAACGGTAGGAGAGCCGCGCAAATCGTCATTTTCCGGTCTTCCTTTAAACGCCAGACCGGAAACAAAAATTTTGGCGCTAGTTATATCCTTGCCGTGTACAGTGCAATGCTTTTTAACAAGATCGGCTGTAAATACGGGTAGCGATTCATTTATCGTTCGCGCCATGGCCACCAAACGAGGCGTATAACCGGCGGTGGTCGCAAAATCAACTAGAATATGGGGGTCTTTTTCCAAACATGCTCCTCCTACAAACCCGGGCACCGGCACGTTGGTTCTTGGATATCCGAAATTCGCCGCCTCTATAAGTTCTACGGCATTCAAACCAAGGTGGCGCGCCACCATGGCCATTTCATTGGCAAAAGCAAACGTAAGATCTCTGTAAGAATTGTCCAAAATTTTAATCATTTCCGCCGTCTCAAGGGAGGAAACTCTGATGATAGTTTTGGTAACCTGAATAAAAATTTCCGATGCTTTATTTAAACTTTCCTCGTCCACCCCCCCCACCACCTGCGGAAGATATTTTAATTCTGAAAGCGCTTTTCCTTCTATGGTACGTTCGGGAGCAAAAGCCATATAAAAACGCTCACTCTGATATTTTTGTAGTATTGGTAAAACATAACTTCTAGTAAGTCCTACCGGCACAGTACTGCGCAAAACCACCAATCCTCCCGAACGCAAACATTTTGCCACATCGGTTACGGCGCTTTCAATATGGCTGATAATCGGTTTTTTTGTCGCTTTATCAAGAGGTGTTCCTACGGAAATAATAAAAACATCCATCGGTATATCCTGAGGTATTTCCGCCGAAATAAACAAATTCTTATTTACGAATTTTTTCAAAAGTACTTCCAGCCCCCGTTCATGAAAATGCGGCTTGCCATTCCGGAGCTGTTCCGCCAATTCTTCACTTTTAGTACTGCCGTAGACTTGGAATCCTTTTTCCGCAAGCACCACCGACAAAGTCAGCCCCACATACCCCAGCCCGACCACACAAATTTTCTTTGGTTCCGCCATATTATTTCTTGATTTTTTTTAAAACATTAAAGACACACTACTATACGCTTCCCAAAATTGATTGTCAATTTATTACCTTTTAAATTTTTTTCGCCACCAAAACCATAGTGTCCCGGACATTAATCGGTATGGCAAAATTTTTCAAAAAACTCTTTGCCGACCATTCCGCCAATTTTGAAAAAATACTTAAACCGGTCCAACTGTATAGCAATCGTAAAATATACGGCACAGCGAACCATTTGCCATGGTGAGCCGAACTGATAACTTCAAAACCGTTTTTTTTCAGGATAGAACTAAGATTTCTGACGGAAAAATAAAACAGATGCTGCGGCGGCACAAAGGCATGCCATTTTTTACCCCAGACTCTCGCCCATAAACTGCCAGCATCCGGCGTGGTAAAAAGCAACAGCCCTTTTTCTTCAAGCATGTTTTTTGCCCTCCTTATAACATCCACAGGGTACTTTACATGTTCAATCAGATCCTGCATCACCACCACATCAAATTTTTTGGCGCTTTGGTAAGATTCCAGAGTTACGGCGGTTGCCGTCAGCCCTTTTCCTTGCGCTTTTTTTACGGCATATTCCGATATATCAATTCCCTCTGTCTGCCAGCCTCTTTGACGCGCCAAATCCATAAAAAAACCGGTGGCGCAACCAACTTCAAACATGTTGATTCCGGTTTGTTTGTTAATATATTTTTTGAGCACGTCAAGATAAGAAAGATATGTTTTTTTCGTCACTTCCTTATCCAAATCATAATCTATATAGCCATCCAGCGTTAAATCCCCCGTAAAATATCCTTCCGAATAATAAGGGCTTAAATCTACCGGAGCGTTTTCAACGGCCATTAGTTTACACGCCGGGCAACGCGCAATTTGCCACAATTTTTTCATGAAATACGGCTCCATTTTTGTTTGGCAATTTATACAAATCATATTAAATTAAATTTTTTCAAGTAAAAATATGCTATATTTATAATTATAACTTTGCCGATGAAGAATTTTTTCTTTCCATTTTTTAAATGTCGGATCCAAAGGCATGCTGTCAAAACTTTCCAGGATTTTATAGCCGGGCGGAACCATTGATTCCGCTTCATTTGTTTTACCGGAACCTTCTTCTCCGGCCGCAAAAAGCCACACCTTGGACCGCTTTTCCGCTAAAGGAATTTCCTGCCATTGTAATGGTTTTAAACGGCTAAAGTATTTATCCTTGTAAAAATCATAGAGGCCTTGCTCAACATTGGCGGTAACAGCCAGATACTCCCCTTCCCGCGCATGGTCACGGACATACTCAAGAGATTCGAATGTCCGAAAATAGATAGGGTTAAGATAATTTTTTGCCTGATAAAAATTCCATAGGCCAAAAATCGCGACCATCACCCACAATAGAAACATTATCATCCGAGTCTTATCCCGCAACTTACTTAAACATAAAACAAATGTGATAATCCACAGCGGATAGGCAACAAAACCAAATTTTGGATAAACGATAAAATTATAGCGCGGATCCGCGACGTTCATAAACAACGTGTTCAGAATTATTATGCCCACGCTTAACAATACAACAAATAATTGTCCGGGGGTCCATGTTTTTTTTCTGAACCCCTGAATAAAACCGGCTATCACGGCAATCAGAACCAAAATACCCGCTCCAAAAAAAATATAATTCCAAGGAAAAATATTCTCTCCGAAGAAGTAGCTGTAAATATGAAATAATATGGCGGTAAAAATATGCACCCAGGAATTTGCCAATAAATTGGTACTGCTCCAGCCTTTGTCGCCCTGAATCACAATGCGGTTATAAATCATCCAAACTAACGGACTAAGAAGAATTGCCACGACAATCTGACTCATGAACCAATTAAAAAACGGCATGATAGAACGGCGTCTAATCAGACGATAAAAATAGAGCGCGTTGGTAATTAGCGCCACATAAAAAAAATGCGGGTAATCGGTGTAACCTACCAAAACCAATGCAGCTAAATACCAGTACCAAACTTGCTTGGCATAACCTTCCGAATAAAGCCTGTAAAAAAAATAAAAAACCATTAAAGAGAACATCGCGGCCAAACTGTGATAACGGGCCATTTGGGAAATTAGTACAAAATAGGATGACAGCGCGGTAAAAAAAGCGGCCAATAATGCCGTTTTCTTTTCACCGGCAACACGAAGCGCAAAAAGATATACCAGGCAGACAATTCCCAATCCGGCTAAAATAGAGACTAAACGGACCATCCATTCCGTTGCAGGCAATAGCTTGCTGGCCAATAACACCAAAAAATAATAAAGCGGCGGATGATTATCCGGAGTTTGCCAATAGGCCGCTAAAAAACCGGCCGGGCTATACTTGAGATAATTTAAAACCGCCATTTCGTCTCCCCAAAAGGTGCGATAAGAAACACGGTAAAACAGCAAACCGGCGGATAATAACAAAATACCCGCTAAATATTTATTTAAACGGATCAGGCGAAAAAATTTGTACCAGCTGTAGACGATAATTTGTTTTAGAAACAGCCAGTACTCATTTGAATTTAATTTAGAAGTGCTGAATTTTCTAATGCGAAAACGAAACGGAACCTCTTTTACTTTTTTATATTTTCCCTTAACAAGAATTTCCAATAAAATTTTATAGCCCACGGTATCAAGTTTGGCGCCGTCTATAACCGAACGGCGCAGGAAGAAAAATCCGCTTAACGGATCCTTTACGCCGGTAAGAAATTTAGTTATAAGTACTCCCACCCGGGAAATTAAGCGCCTCCACCATTTCCATTGCTCAACCGTGCTTCCTTTTTCAAACCGGCTGCCCATAACAATATCATATCCACCCCGCTCAAACTCACCCAGCATATCGTTAAGAACGGCGGGATCATGGCTTAAATCAGCGTCCATTACTCCGATTATATCGCTGTTTGATTTGGAAAACCCCTCGCGAACGGCGCTGCCCAAACCAAGTTTACCGGCGCGGTGAATTACCTGAATCGGATAACTTTTAGCCAGATCGTCCGCGACAGCTCCTGTCTGATCAGGTGAATTATCATCCACAATAATAAGTTCGGCATCAAACCGGGCACGATCAATTAAGCTAAAAATTTCTTCAACTAAAAGCGGTAAATTTTTTGCTTCATTGTATGTGGGGATAACAATTGAAACCTTCATAACTCTAAGTTATCAATTAACCATCAAACGCTATTCTCTTACGCAAAATATATTGGTGCCATTGTCCTTTTCGGGCGTATATTTTTCCAGAAACAGGGCAACGGGCAATTCTTTTGTTTTTTTGTCCTGCTCGTCAATATCGTACAATTTAAAACCAAGACCAACAAGCGAATTCAGATGTTTCTCGGGGTTAGTTCCAAAAATTGATTCCCCTCTCGGCCAGAACTCCATAACCATTTTTACACTACGGTTTTTTTGCAGTGTTGACATGGCGCCCTCAATTACCGCCCCTTCCACACCTTGAGTATCAATTTTAATAAAATCAATTTTTCCGACATAATTTTTAAAATATTCATCCAATCGCACCGCCTGCGCTTCAACAAATTTTCGTCCATCATTCCAATCATATATTCTATGATCTTGGGGATTTTTATCTGATAAATACAATTTTAACACACCATCATAATTTGACACCGCTTTTTGAACCAAAACAACATTTTTATAGCCGTTAATTTCCACGTTCTTTTTTAATAACGCAAAATTAGCCGGATCCGGTTCAAACGCATAAACTTTGCCGCTGTCTCCGACGAGGCGGGCAAAAATTAAAGTAAAATATCCGATATTTGCTCCTATATCGACAACTACATCTCCTTTTTTAATTTCCTTATTTACAACATCCAATACGCATGGTTCATAAATCTCGTTGACGGACAAACCGATAGAATCTCCGGAGTCTAGAAACATTTTATGCCCCTGCACATCGGCAAAGGTGGTTTTCAGGCGCGTAATTACAAAATGATAAATCATGCGCACCGGATAAAAACTTTTAATCGCATTTCTTTTGCCGGCCGGAATCAGATTCACGATTTTTTTATAGATGTTTAAAAAAAATTTCCGCATACTTACTAAATTATTTTTTTTAATTTCCGTTTACCAGCGACCGGTAAACATCGGCGACTTTCGCGGTATAATCCCGCACCGCAAATTTTTTCATTTCTTTTTGACAGCCTGTTTTTAACTTCGCGTAAACGGACGGTTCATCTATGTTTAATAAGGCATTAGCGAGCGCGATGGGGTGAGCAGGCGGCACTATTAAACCGGCTTCTCCGACCACTTCCGGAATGGCTCCGCAATAAGTGGATATAATAGGCACTTCCGCGCAAATTGCCTCCGCCAGCACATAGCCAAACTGCTCTTGCCATGTCGGGTTAGGGATACTGCCCAAAATCAGGCATTTTGACCCTTTATACAAGCCCAGCATTTCATTATACGGCAACTGGCGGATGAAAATAATTTTATCGTTGAAACCCCAGTCCCGCACAATCCGTAGCATATTGGTTCGCTCCGGACCGTCGCCTACTATAACCAGCAGTTTTTTATCAGGGTTTGCAGCCTTGGACAAATATATTTTCCAGCCGTATAAAACATCGTAGACTCCTTTTTCTTTTACTAAACGGTTAACCACCAGATGTATTTCTTTGCCGTCTAATTGAGGCGGCAAATTTGTTTTATTGACAACGGGAGCGGGAATAATACCGGGAGTAATCATCCTTATTTTTTTTTCGGCAACACCGTAATCAGATAAAAATCCGGCGGCATCTTGGGTAACCGGCAAAAACATATCCACCCCTTCTTTGTTGTAATCCATTATTTTCTTAAGCTGACGGCGCCAATAAAGAGGCGGGGTTTTAAAACCCGGCCAATAATTAGACTCAAATCTGCCGAAGCTATTTTCCCAGGCCGTGGCCACTACTTTTAAATTTTTATTTAACTTTTTTGCCAGCACCGCCTGATAGGTATAATAATTATATAATTCAACCGCGTGCGCCACATCGAATGCCGCCAGTTTTTTTTCCAGGCCAAACATGCGTTTGTACTGGCCAAAAAAATATTTATAAATATTTCTGGAAAAAAAACCGTCGCTGCCGCAGCGTAATTTTACCGTTGGAAACGGCAGACGCGACGGATTATAAATGCTTTTTTGCGCCGTAAAAACCGTTGGCTTAATATCCTCGGGAAAATATTCCCAAGTTTTTGCTTCACGATCGCTTAAACCGTCTGCCCGGATTTGCGCAACGGCAATTTTTCTTGTGGGCATAAAATTAGTTGGCTATATAACGCTGGGCCAAACCGGATAAATCCTTAAAATTTGTTTTGTACCAATTTATGGTTTTATCCAAACCTTCCTCAAAAGTAAATTCCGGTTTGAATCCCAAACCGCGCAATTTGCCGGCATCTAAATACTGGTCGGGAATTTCAATAAAATTTTCCGCTTTTTCCTTAACAATCGGTTCGATGTCCTTTATTTTTTTCTGCAACAAACCAATTACTGTGGTCACACTGCGGATTTTATCGCATGCGGAAACATCCTGTAACTCACCGGCGTTATACGACCCTAAATTATACGCCGCCCAACCGTATGTCTCCTTGCCGTGCTTGGGCATATTTTCGTTGTTTTTACCGTAAATTTCCGGGATTTTTTCCGCTACTATCAAATAACCCTGCACCACGTCTTCCACATACATATACTCGCGCAAAACATCGGCATTTCCCTGGTTAATATGAGGCGCCCGGCCGGACAGAAGACACATAATCGTGCGCGGAATTAAACGGGAAAAATTTAAATCTGCCGGACCATACATATTGCAGGGACGCAAAACAGCCACCGGTAATTTGAATTGATAGGAATAGGTCTGGCTTAAAACATCCACACAAACCTTGGAGGCGCTGTAGACATCCAAACCGCGCAAAGCATAATTTTCACGATACGGAAGTTTTTCCGAAGTGTCATTGGCGTGATCGCCGTATGATTTATCTGTGGAAGCAATAACAACGCGGGGGATTTTATTAATTCTCGCAACCTCCAAAATATTTAAAGTGCCCACAACATTATTTTCGATTGTGGACATGGGTGAATTAGCGGCATCACTGACAATGGCCGAGGCAGCCAGATGAAAGATTGTATCAATTTGATGGCGGTCGCAAATACGGCGCAATGTAAAAAAATCCAGCAAATCGCATTGTTCAATGTCCGGATTTGCGGATTGATCTTCGCCTTCTCTTAGCAAACGCAGGGTGTTTAGAGGGCGGGCATGCCGGACAGTAGTGGTAACACATGCCCCAAAAGCAATCAACTGTTTAATTAAATGAGAAGCCAAAAAACCGTCCCCTCCCGTTACCAAAACCCTCTTGCCAAACCAAAACTGTTTTTTGTCTTCTGTCATAATAAAATTAAATTAACTTATTTTTTCTTTTTTTAACCGGCTGATGCGGCTGGCAAGTTTATATTGATATATTGCCGCCTGAAAACTGACTAAAAAACCGTAATAACCGTCGCGCCAGTTATTCTTTAACGTACCCAGAAAATACCGCAGAAAATTAACATAAGCATATTTTCCCGGACTTTCCAGATAACGGCCATACCAGCCCTTGAACGAAGACGGTATAAGTTCGGCATGATACTTTTCCAGAGATTCAAACCCCTGCAAAAAACACCGCGCGTCCCTTTCAATTCTGGTCTTCAGCTGACCGGAAAAACGCTTAAAACTAACCTTGTTTTGTCTTGGTTGGTGTTCCAGAATAAAGTCTATCTTTTGTATTGTACCGACAGTTTGTGTGGAGAAATTATGTAAACCGACCGCCCAAGCCATTGCCTTGTTAAAAAGACAGGCGCGATAATTGGAGACAGTGACATAGCGCTTTCCATCCCAAAGAGGCCACTTAAAAGCGTATGCCCCTAAAGCCTTATCCAGTGTAGCATTTCTTAAAAAATCTTTCAATCCTGCGGACAAGAATTCATCCGCGTCAATCATAAAAATCCAGTCGTTTTTCGCCTGATTTAAAATAAAAATACGGTGTGGATCGCTCCCCCCCTGCCTAGGCCGGATATAAATTTTATCGGTATATTCACGGGCAATAACCAGTGTTTGATCCGTACAATCACCGTCGTGCACAATAATAATTTCGTCGGCTACGTCCTTTATACTATCAAGGCATCGCCGGATTAAATCTTGTTCGTTGTAAACCACTAATCCAAAAGTAATAGACATATATTAGTTATAATACGAAGAAAGTTCTCAGCCAGCTTTCCAACAAAAGCAAACACCACAAATGATTGCTGTAATCGGCCGCCCCTTTTTTATGATCATCCAATAATTTAATAATACAGTTTTTATCAAAATAACGGTAAAGCGGGCTGTCCGATTGAACCAAATTGCCCCGGACATAATCATAAAGCTCGTTGCGCATCCACGCGCCGATTGGAATGCCAAAACCGGTCTTGCGCCGTGTAATTATTTCCGCTGGGATTTTATCCCGCATAATTTGTTTCCAGATCCATTTGACCTGCCCGTTTCTGACTTTATACTTTTCCGGCAAGCTTAAAGCCAATTGCACAAGCCGGTAATCCAAAAACGGCGCGCGGTTCTCCAGAGCATAAATCATACTGGCAAAATCAACCTTCATCAGATAATTGTCCCCCAACCGGCCGACAATATCCGCCAGCATAGCCCGGTTCATGGGGCCGTATTTTTTTACCACGCCATCGCCCATCCATTCACCCATCATTTTTTCGGACAAATCAAGATTGATTTTTTGTTTAAGTTCGTCCGTGTACAAGTCCTCTTTGGTTAAATAAAAATGAGTTTTTCTTAATTCTTTTTTCCAGATAGCGTAATAATCAACGTAAGCCTGATGAAAATTATGGCTTAGCAGTTCGGTGCGGTAATATAACTTTTTAAACTTTTGTTGGTTGGTAATAACAGCCAGCCCTTTTGCCGCCATCGGAAAAATATTTTTATATACGGCGGTCGGAAGACTTTGATAGGCTTTAAGCCGTTTAAAAAACAAGTGGTTGCTGTAGCCGCCAAAACATTCGTCTCCGCCGTCTCCGGTAAGCACAACTGTCACGTGTTTTTTAGTTTCTTTGGCCATAACCATGGTCGGCACAGCCGCATTATCAAAAAACGGCTCCTCAAACTGCCGCACCATCTGCGGTAAAATCTCCACCACATCTGGCTCTATTATAATTTCACGATGATCTGTTTTAAAACGATCGGCAACTAATTTGGCAAAAGGCAGCTCGCTTTCGGGCTGATCTTTAAGACCAACCGAAAATGTTTTAATCTTTGCGTTTGAAACTTCCGACATTGCCGCCACCACCGAGCTGGAATCCAATCCGCCGCTCAAAAAAACACCTACCGGCACATCGCTAATCATCCGACCCCTAACCGAGTCCTTAAACGTATCCCAAAAAAGCGTTCTCCACTCATCCAATGAACGGTCTTCGTTTTCTTTGGCGTAACTAAAGGCCTGCCAATATGGCGTAACCGTAATATTTCCATTTTTCCAAACTAAATAATGTCCAGCCGGTAATTTACTAATTTTCTTAAAACCAGTCAGCGGCGCCGGCACAAACCGGTAGGTCATGGCCAAATCCACCGCTTGCCAATCCGGCTCTCTGGCAATGGACGGGTCGACGAGAATAGCTTTTAGCTCCGAGGCAAAAACAAATTTTTCTCCATCTAAATAATATTTAAACGGCTTTTCTCCCAACCGGTCGCGGGCCGCAAATAAAGTTTGCGCTTCTTCATCCCAAACGGCAAAAGCAAACATGCCGTTTAATTTCTCCAGGCATTTTTCTTTCCACTGGATATATGATTTTAACAAAACCTCCGTGTCGCTTTGGGTGGAAAAACTACAACCCAAACCAATTAACTCCTGTTTTACATCCGCAAAATTATAAATCTCTCCGTTAAATGTAATAGCAAAACGACGGTCGTCGCTTATCATTGGCTGATGACCGCCGGGGCTTAAATCAATTATAGCCAAACGGCGCTGGCCTAAACCAACGCGGCCACTTTGACTAAACCATTTTCCCTCATCTTCAGGACCGCGATGCCTGATTTGGTCAAGCATCCCCTGCAATAAATGATCGTCGACGGGTTTATTTGTACGAACAATGCCGGCAATCCCACACATATTTTCTACTTATATTCAAAATCCGAGATGCCGCCGGTGATGCTAAACTGCCCCCTATTTTTCCAAAAATAATTCCAGGAACAAGGAATATTATTTTTACAAATATTCATTATTTTAAAAAGCGCCGCGTAACGAAGAGTGCTCTGCAGAATATAAGGAGTAACCACCGCCAGAACAATCATCCCGACAGCCACATGCTTAAACCAACTTCCTTTAATATAAATATTGTAGATGCCGTAAGCGGCAATCGGAACAAAAAACCAGGCGGAAATAAATACCGTTCTGGCTATAAATAACGACCAAAGATAATAAGACATGCTGGACGGTATAACGGCCAATAAATAAATTTTTATGTTCCTGTCCAAATTCCGCCAATTTTTTATTAAAAAATATACGCCGACGGCAATAAACAGCCACAAAATATTATACGTGCTGGCATGAACCCCAAACCAGCGGAACAGAGTATAATTTTCCGCGCCGTACGTTTTCCAAGCGTCTATGAACCAGCGCGCCGAATCGTAGGCCACATCCTGCCCGCGGATTCCGTTGATCACAATTGTGGCAAACGGCAAAATTGAAAATCTTAGAAAATTAAAAACCCTTTCCTTCCACGAAACATTGTCCAGTAAAAATAAAATGCCGACAAAAAGCGCGCCCATGCAACCGCTTTCTTTTGTTAAAGCGCCAAAGGCAACCGCCACACCCCCCAGATAAAGCCAAGATTTGTTTTTGTCTTCCCACCATCTCCAACCGGCATATAAAGTGAGCAGAAACCAAAAATACCCGCCGATATCCTGGACTTGTGTAAGGGCGTAACGCAACATGGCGTACCCGGTCATAACGGTAATAGCGGAAACAAAACCGATAAAATTATTTTTAAAAACTCTTCTGATTAAGCCGTATGTTAAAAAAATCAAACCAAAATAGAAAAATATATTGGTCGTAATCAGGCTCTGCTCCGGCGACATAAAAAATAACAGTTTCGAACCGATTACCGCATACAAAGGATTCAAATACCTCGGCTCGGCAAAAAAAGCTATATCAATTCCCCTAAAAAATAAAATCATGTCGGTAAAACCGCCGGTGTCATTATTAGTATGAAAACCGAATAAGCGCCAAAAAACAACCAGGTTTACCGTACCGAGCAAAAATAATAAAATATAAATTTTATTCCCGGCTATTTTTTCTTTAAGAGACATAATATTGCGTCTAGATTAACAACGAATGATCCATCCCCTTCTACGGGATTTTTTGATATTCTGTCTTCCCCGTAGCCATTAACATCGAACGGAATAAGGCGTTTAAACACTTTTAAAATAGAAACCGGTATGTGAATTTTTAACGGTGATACCTGTAGTTTGCCGCCAATACGATTAATTACTTCGTTTATAGATACCGTTTCTTTTCCGGAAACTTCTACTACCGCGCCTTCTTTAAAATTGTTAATCAAATTTACGGTAATTTTTGCCAAATCACTGTTTAAAACGGGTTGAATTTTATTTTCACCGGAACCTATTATTGGGGCCACTTTAAACCGGGAAATTATGTAAGCTAAGCGAAAAAAATCGTTTTTTCGGTCAATTCCATAAACAAGATTAGGCCGTATAATTATACAACCAAGACTGCAATTTTTCAAGAGGTTTTCGCAGTCCAGTTTGCTTTTGGCATATGGCCCTTTACTAAGCAAATTTACATTTTGGGTAGAGAAGTAAACCAGTTTATTTATCTTGTTTTCCTTAAGAACATCCACCAAATTTTTTAAACCGGCCAAATTTTCAGCGTATTTTTGTTTGCTTACCGTTCTGACGATTGAAGCCAGATTTACAACAATATCAAAATCCCGAACCTTAGTTCGCAAACATTCTTGATTCAACAAATCACAGTCCTTACGCAACAAAACCGTTACAGCAAAATTTCCGGCTTGGAGTTCTTTTACCAATTCGCGGCCAATATATCCGTTTCCGCCTATAACCAAAATTCTCTTATTCTCCATTTTATGAAATTAATAAGATAACCGAATCTAAGATAGAATTTTTCATGCGCCATATTTTGCAGTTTGCTCATCTGTTCCGGGGTTAAATTTTCATGCTTCCACACCAAACCGGAAGTATCATATTTTTCGTAATCATCTTCCAAAATAAGATTTTTTGCTTTCAGCTCTTCGTAAAACTTAGTGCCCGGGTAAGGAGTAGAGACGCTGAAACGGACCATTTGCGTATTCAGTTTTATGGCGTACTCAATTGTGTTTTTGATTGACTCCACGGTATCGCCCTGAAGACCAAGAATATAAAAGGCTGATATTTTAACACCTATCTTTCCGCAATAGTCTATAATTTCTTCCTGATGATTTTCCGGTATTAATTTTCTTTTATTAAGCAAGGCCACACTGCTACTTCTCGTTTCTACACCAATATTAATATTTCTCAGACCGGCCGCAAACATTAAGTTTATTATTCCCTTGTCCATAATATCCAACCTGGTTTCCATCCCGAATTTGACGCCCAATTTTTCCTTAATCATTAGAACGCAAAATTTTTCCAAATCCGCCCGGTTTAAACCGAAGACGGGATCGCGAAATTGTATGGCTTTAATTTTATATTTTGCTACCAACGTCTTAATATCTTCAACCAGTTTTTCCGGAGAGCGTGGTCTAAATTGAGGCCCCTGAAATGTGCCGTATGGACAATAATAACCGCAGGAATAAGGACAACCCTGGCTTGCCTGTAATGTTAAAAACGGTTTTTGCACTAGCGCCGGAGAGTAAGAGAACTCATTTATCGGAAAGCCGGTAAAATCGGGAGTCGATAAATCGTTGAGGTTTATTTTACCCTGTGCCCGGATTATTTTCGGCAAATTTTCTAAACCGGTAAATTCATTAAAAAAGAAATACAATTCATCCCCGACGATGACCGAGTCCGCGGCATCAAACAAATCCGAACGGGCGCTGGGAAAAGATCCGAAAACAATAACTTTTGTTGCCGGAAATTGATTTTTTATTTTTTGACAAACTAACACTTCGTTGTGATAATCAATAATTGACCCGTTTACCACCACCAAATCATACTGCTTGGACACTGATTCCCCGTCATAATACTCCACCTCATGTCCTTTGTTCTTTAAAATTGCCTGCAGATTGGCAAACGCCAAAAGCGGAATTTTAATCAGCTGTTTTTTCATGATAGCCAAAAATCTGGCAAATAAAGAATTACCCAGAAAGGAATATGTCCCCAGTCCGCCGGCCAGATCCTTATCCATGGACCCGGGTTTGCTTCTGTTGGTAATGTTTAATAAACAAATTTTCATATCGCTAATATTTAAATTTTCTTATCCCGTCTGCCGGTGTTTATAAACCGATATTTAAATAAAATTTTTATCGCATCCAGAGCATCATGCCATCTGATTTTTTTTCCTTCTTTTTTATTTCGCGGAAAATAAGAAATCGGAACCTCCTGAATCTTCTGCCCCTTAAGCGCGACCAAAGCGCCGATTTCAAAATCAAATCCGAAACGTTTACTTTGAAAAGGCATCTGCTTTATAAACTCTGTTCTAAACATCTTATAACAAGTCGGGGCATCGGTTATATTCTGCCCATAAAGAACATTCGTTATTATGGTCAACAACCAACCCCCGAAATAATACATAAATCCTGAATGCTGAATATTCTGTTTTTTTAACCGACGCGATCCGTATAACACAAGGAGGTTTTCCTTAACCATTTTATCAACCATCATTTTTAAATCGCCGGGGTCATATTCTAAATCAGCGTCTTGAATTACAACATAATCCCCGCCCGCCTCTCTTAACCCCGTTCTGATTGCGGCGCCCTTTCCCTGATTAAATTCGTGAAAAACAGTTCTATAACCGCCGCCCAAATTTTTAACAATATCTCTCGTTCCGTCTTTTGAATAATCATCTACAATGATAATCTCTTTTTCAATTTCGCCAAAATTAAGATCGCCGATTTTTTTCAGAATTTCTAAAATCGTGCCTTTTTCATTATAAACAGGAATAATTATGGAAAGTTTCATAACTTGAAAGATTATGCCGGCGATATGTTTTTTATTGGCGCGTTTAAACCTAGAACAACGTATAAATAAACGGCGCTAACGGTGAAGTTTGCGCAAAAATTAGAAGCGCGGAAAATAAAAATAGAATTATCAGAATCGGAGCCAGCCACCACTTCTTTCTCATTCTTAAAAAATTCCACAGCTGTTTTAACAATGACATTGTATCGTTCATAGGCTATTTTAAAAATGAAGTTAAGATAAAATCAGCCAACGCGTCGGAAACTACTATATGGCCCTCTCCGTTAAAATGGCCGGTTCCGTGCTTGTACATTTCTTTATTTTCCGATACATTTTTTTCCATTATCGCGCGCAGGTTTAAGATTTTAATTGAAGGGTCTATGCCGGCAATTAGCCGGTCTTCCATTCCTTTCGGATTTACATTTAAATCTTTTAACTTAGGATAATCATTTTTGAATGTATTTAATAAATTATTACTTACAGTCAGGCCATCGGGTATAAACATAGCCACGAACTTTACCCCGTCCGCGTCCGTCTGTTTTTTAAAATTATTTACCAGTTCGGAACTGAATTTAAGATACTGCGCGCGTTCTTCGTCCAGCGGATCCAGATAGTAATAAATATTGAACGGAACCACCAACCCTAATTCACCCTTAACCGGCGCGCGATATAGCCCAAGCTTAACAGCAAAACCATTCAGCCACGGACTGCTTCTGACTACACGGTCGGCAAACCGGATAATCGCCGACTTCCGGTATATTCTGTCTTTAAGCGCCACAAAATTCTTTACTTGCGTGGCGTAATATTGAGGAAAAGAGTTCCACGATTCTTTTGAAGCCAGCATTTCATCTTTATGGCTGTAGTTTAAACTGTTGTCTGAAATATCATTGCCCAGATAAAAACTTAAAACAACAACATCCGGATGATATTTTTGCGCGTATTTTTCATAATACTTCATTTCTTCTACCGTACCCACGCCGCCTAAACCAAAATTTAACACTTCAACTTTATTGTATGTGGAGCTGGGGTTGGCCAAAATTAAATTCTGAAGCTTTTGAGATAATAAATAAGGAAAATTTTTATCATAATCAACCCCGGTTGCCGCCACATAGGAATCTCCCAAAACCACCACTCTTAAAGTTCCGCCGGCTTTTTCTTCGCTTAAATCATCCCCCAAAAAACCTAAACTGTTAATTTTGATGTGATATTTTTTGTAATCTTCGTTGTCCAGGAAATATTTATCCGTATTGGGCCTGTAAATCCCCATGCCGTCTTTATTTACCATCCAAAGCGCGACATAATTTTGTTTTTCAAAAAGACGAAGTATGCCCTCTATAGCCACAAGGGAAATAAGAATTGTAACCGTTAGTGTTAGTATGTTTTTTTGTCGCTCTGACATAATTTTTAATTAAAAATATGCAATTTATTGTAGCATAAAAATTAAATAATCGTCAACCTGATAAATAAAAAAACGCCCAACCATCTTGTCCGCGTTGGACTTAACAGTGGAGCGTGTCGTTTTACTCATTTAAACTACTACCTTTTCCAGTGCTCCCGCAGTTGGAACCAAAGCCAATCAACAATCTTGGGCGCGCCGGCAATGAAGCCAATCCGCTGGCTCTTGTCGCCATTGAATGCCACCAGATCCGGCTGGGCCATCCGAACCGGCTCGCCTTGCCGATAGTGGTAGTAAAGCACTTGGCCACCAGCCGGCAAAACAAGCGACGGTGCTGTGGCCCAATCCCACGGCCACTGAGCTGGCTGGAAGATCGCATCCGAACGACCAATGGCCACGAAAGCAGTGCCGAGAGCGCAAGAACCGGCAACGTGCGCAGTCTGTGTTCCGTTGGCCACCACACCTACGAACTCTGAAAAGTGTTTCCGTTTGAGCGTATCAACACCCAAATACACTTGCGCCAACTTGGGGTCTACACACGCGGATACGTGCGCCAACCGAGGTGCGTCGAAGTTCTTTTCTCCTTCAACGAAGAATGTTCCATTATTTCCATCCCCAACAACAGTCAGTCCACCACGCACCTCTGGCGCAACGACTACGCCGCCGTGGAATCGGCCGCCTTGAAAAAGGTTTGCCGCAACACCCCAATCAGCGAGTCGTCGCGATGCCCCTGCCGTGCCATCCACCGGATCGATGATTGCCACAAGCCGGTCAAGATCGGAAAAAACACTGATGTCACCGGCGTTGATGATATCTGGGCCAAGCGCGTCTTTCTCGTCTTCCTCACAAAGGAAGCAAATACCGGGAAAACTCTCACGAAACACTTCGAGGAGATATGTCTGGCTCTTTTTGTCAGCTTCGGTGAGAACCGAATGAATACTACCATCCTGTTCCACCTTTACACTCGCGGTGAAATCACCGTTGAGAATCGACCGAGCATTCATCGCAGCCTTATGGGCGGCGAAGTAAAGAGTTCTTGCTTGGTTGGAAATCGGCATGAGCAACCTCCTCTGGTTGGTTGTGAAACGAACGTCCCCTTTCGCTATCCCGAACATAATTCGGAACACTGAAAGAGTGAGGGTTGGCCAAACCCTCAATTTGAAATCCGACAGAAGTCGGATGGCCGTTGTTCCTTGTGCCGCTCCTAGGTGTTGAGATTGTTGAGGAGATTCTGGACGTTGATCTCCCGCCAATCCATGAACAGCCGGCAGACGCCGGCGTTGATGAGCGGCACCGAGGCCTCGGGCCGGTTGTAAACCGGCATGCCGATGGCCCGCGAACCAGCCGCAAGTGCGGCTTGAACGCCATGAGGTGAATCCTCGAAGACGAGCTGGTTCTTGGGATCGATTCCCATTCGCCGCGCAGTCTCGAGAAACACATCCGGCTCCGGCTTGTGGTTCTTCACGTGCTCGGCCAAGACGATGTTCGCCTCGCCGATCAGCTCTCCGACGCCGGAGCGTTCGAGAAGCACCTTGGCCTGAACCATGGAGGTGAGCGAACCGATGGACACCGGCAATCCGAGATCCTGGACTGCTCCAAGAAACCTCAGAAAACCCGGCCTCGAAGCGACATCCATCGTGCTCAGCAGCCGCTCGTAGTGGAACTGTTTGCGCTTCAGGAGCTCCTCGGGCGAGACCTTCTTCTCGCTGAGCTTCCAGATGTCCTCCATCACCTTGCTGTCCGGCCCACCGATGAAATGCGGCAAGAACTGGAAGGCATTGTCGGTGTTGACCTTCACGCCAACCTCCGCCGCAGTGGCGAAGTGGGCGTTGTGGTGCGCCGCTTCCACGTCCACGACCGTACCTTCGAGATCGAACGCGATTCCCTGAATCTTCATGGCCATCTCTCCTTGTTGAGGTTTGGCTCACTTGCTGGTGAGTAGGTAGGCAGCGAGGCCAGCGGCCAAGACGCCAACGACTTTCTTCACCGTGAAAAGCTCGTGGTAGAACAGCCGACCGCCGGCTGCGGTGATGACGATCTGAATGATGATGACCATCAGCACCACTTGAGTGATATCCATCTCCTTCCCGCCGATCATCTTCTGAAAGGCGATGGTGCCGATACCGTTGAGCAGGCCGGCTACTACCGCCAAGATGACACCAGCCTTGAACAGCGCTGCCTGATCAAATCCGCTCTTCAAGAAGGGCAGATAGACCAGGAGAGACACCGTTGTCAGGACGAACGATGCCATGATGGCGTTGAGACCGCTCGACTTCATGATGAGCGGCCAGGTGCCGAAGCAGAGACCGGCGATTACCGGCCACATCAGCTTGCTGAAAGCCATAATTGCTCCCCTGTTTTCTTCCAACCTACCATAGGCCGAGAAGACACGCCAATATATCATAAATAAACAAAAAAGTCAATGTTTCCTTTAATTTGGATACATTCTCTTAATTGCGGGGTATTATAATGGAATCTAAAACTACTTTTGAGGTTTCCACAATGACTGAATTTGCGCAAAATACTCTTCCGCCTGATTGCCAAGACTAGCAATTATTGCCGTTTGTCGTTCTTTGGGGTTAAAAGTTTTGTCATCCAACTTATCCATACGGACAATTTTATTGTCGCGGTAATTATAATAAATTACCTGACCCCCGGCCGCTTCAACCAAAGCCGCGCCGGCGGCAAAATCCCAAACTTTCTCCTGGGCCTGAATACAAACATCAACCTTCCCGGCCGCCACCATTGCCAGTCCGAGCTCTCCCGAACGGGCTTTTTCTATTTTTTTGGAACTTTTATTAAGATTTTCGATAAATGCGTTAAACTCCGGAAATTCAAACATACCCTGACCGACAAGCACATCCGTAAACCGTTCCTTTGGGTGCCGGTCTTTTATCATCACTCCAACATTTTTTTCCGCGGTTACCAGCAATCCAAATTTTGGCGCGCAAATACTGCCGGCCACAATTTCACCGTCCTGAATCTTGGCAATAACAACCGCCCACTGATCAAGTTTTTTCATGTATTGACTGGTGCCGTCTATTGGATCAACTATAAAACCCGAGCCTTTTAAAATATCCGGATAATTTTTTTCATCCAAAACGCTGTCATTTTTTCCAATTTTTTCTTCCATTAAAAATCTGGCCTCCGGGCGCGCCTTAGATAGAGAGTCAAAAATTGACTGCTGGCATTCAACATCGGCCGGCGTTACGTATGCCTGGATACTTCCCACGTTGTCTTCCGATTTAACAACTAAATCTTTTTCCGTAAACGTGCTCTGTAAACGAGTCGCTTCTTCTCCAACCGAGACCACTGTTTCCGACATCAGCTTTACGTCCGGGGAAAATTTTTCCCAAACCTCGCCTGCATTTTCAAGTGACTCGCCTGTTTTTTTTGATTTATCCGTATTTTTTTCGGATTTCTCCGCGGCTAATTGTTTAACTTTTTTTAAAATAAAATTAGGCAATTCATCCGGATTAGCCAAACCGATTTTTTCGGCCAGTTCTTTTTGCACTTCTTCGGTGCTTTTTACCCATTTATTATGTTTATCATAATCGCCTTCAGTAAAAATTTTTGGATATCGCTTTACTAAACCGGCATGCTTATCTTTTACGCTCACTAAATTACTGCCCTCTGTTATATTATCTATATAAAATAAAATTTTCTGCAATAAATTAACATTGTCTTTATGAACAATATCCAGGTCGCCGACCTCGTTAATAATCTCAACAATTTCCGGTTTAACCCCGTGCTTCAGCAACACTTCCCTGCTCATTTGTTTTGTCTTTTCCACAACAGTCATCTGATTTCCCCGGCTGGCTCTTAGGGCTTCAACCTCAACTTTTTTATTAAAATCATGTAATATGGCGGCTCGGATTAATGTGTCTTTGTCCGCTTCGGACAAGCCCAGTAAATGCGCAAATGCATCAGCTGCACCGGCTTCGGCTAGGCAATGCCTGACCACATTTGTCCAATCTTTTTGTCCGCCTGATTTTATGATGGCCGCCTTCTGTTCCGGTGATAAATTTTTAAAACTTGGCAAATGTCCGCTTTCACGGTGTAATTTAATCAAGCTTAAATAATGCAAAGCGAGATTTGAAAAATATTCGCGGCTGGCCGTATCGTTTGCGTATTCTTCCGAGTATGGTTGATTTTCTTTCATATTCGAAATAAATTTAAAATATTATTTATTTTATATTAAACAATACAATTTACCCGTTAATCCAATTTAAATTTACCCAGGTATTGCGTCATTTTTTCTTTATCCGCTAAATGCTCGTTGTCTTTTTTAGAAATGATGAAATCGCCCAAAACCAGGTAGTCCATAAAGGTGTTTAAAAAGGTGTTAAACGCGTCTTTTGGCGACATTACGATTGGCTCGCCGCGAACATTAAAGGATGTGTTTATAATCAGCGGACAGCCGGTTTTATCATAGAAAGCCTTAATAATATCGTAATATCTTGGATTTTGCTCCCGGCTGACCGATTGAATACGGGCCGAATTGTCCACGTGAGTTATAGCCGGGACATCGGTTCTTTTTACCGGCGCAACCAACAACATATACGGGCTGGGAACTTTTATATCAAAACATTCACCAAGCTTGTCTTCCAAAACTGTGGGCGCGAACGGCCTAAAACTTTCTCTAAATTTTATTTTTAAATTTACTTTTTGCCAATTTTCTTTATTGCGCGCGTCGGCAATAATAGAGCGGTTCCCCAAAGAACGCGGTCCGTATTCCATCCGGCCGCCAAAAAGACCGATGACATTATTACCGGTAATTAAATCGGAAACTTTGGAGACAACCTCACCGGCCGATAATTTAGTGTAAACAACTTTATTATTTTCGCCGATAATTTCTTTAACGCCTTTATTTAAAAACTCTTCAATTTCCACATTGCTATATTCCGGACCCAAATAAACCGTTTCCATCACCCGCCCGTCCAGCAAAGGATAAGTGTTGCCTAAACCGTTAAAATATACAAACAAGGCCGCCCCAACCGCGCCACCGGCATCTCCGGCTGCCGGCTGAATATAAATATTTTCAAACCAATTCTTTTCCAAAATTTTTCCGTTGGAAACGCAATTCAAAGCCACGCCTCCGGCCAGACAAAGATTTTTAGAAGGATAAACAGACCGGGCGTAATCGACAATCTTGAGAACTATCTCGTTAGTTACTTTTTGCAAAGATGCGGCAATATCTTTTTCTTTTTGTGTTAACGGTGATTCCGGTTTTCGGGCCGGACCGCCAAACAAGTCGTCAAATTTTTTATTTGTCATGCGCAAACCGTACTCGTATGAAAAATATTTCATATTTAATCTAACGCTCCCATCATCTTTAATCTCCATTAGCTCCTTAAATTTGTCATAATATTTGTCCGGATTGCCGTATGGAGCAAGGCCCATGACTTTATATTCGGCGCTGTTTACCTTAAAGCCGAGATAATATGTAAGCGCGGAATAAAATAAACCGAGAGAACTGGGAAACTCTATCGCGTGCGTTAGTTTTAATTTATTGCCTTTGCCATAGCCGAAGGTAGTAGTGTCAAATTCACCGACACCGTCCATAGTCACCACCACGGCCTCTTCAAAACCGGAACAAAAATAGGCGCTGGCCGCATGTGAATAATGATGCTCCACAAAAAGAACCTCGCCTTTGTAATCATTCAGGGCTTTTCTTATCCTGCTTTCAACCCACAATTTTGTTTTTAAAAAAACCAGCATGGCTTTGACAAAAGAAATAAACCCTCTTGGCCATGCGCTTATATATGTTTTGATTAAACGCTCGAATTTTATAAAAGGCTTCTCGTAAAATACCACATAATTCAATCGGTCGGCGGAAATTTCGGCAAATTCTAAACAATACTTAATGGCGTTGACAGGAAGAGAAGAATCTTGCTTTTCCCGGGTAAATCTTTCTTCTTGCGCGGCAGCAACAACTTTGCCGTCCCTTATGAGGGCGGCAGCGGAATCGTGATAGTCAAATGATAATCCTAAAATATAAACATCTTGCTCGGTCATATTTAAAATTGATACTTTAAATTTTCCAATCCTTCGCCTAATTCTCTTTTTTTCTGCCAATAGGAATTAATATTATGTTTTTTTGACCCGGACATTAATTGCAGAATTTTTTTTACAATCGCGTATATGCCGATAATGATAAAATAAAAAAGAAATAAAATTATAAAGCCGTTTATTGTGCCCAAAACATGGGCAAACTTCATCCAGTACTTATATAATTTATTTAATATTTTTTTTAAAGATGCAGCCATATTTTATTAAAATTTAGAATGACCATCGGTTTTCAGGAAAAAACCGAATATATACTTTACGTTCATTTTTACAACACCCAATAAAGTTATAATATCCATTTTAACTCTTATAACCCTGGTTATGCGCCATGAATCATAAAATCTGTTGAATAAAACAAACAGCTTATTTGGCGAAAATTTCATGATAATTTTAATTAGAGGCATCAGACGGGGATGCTGGACGCCAAAACTGAAGAATTTATGAAAATTTATAAACTTGTCTTTTTCCCGCAAAGAACTAAATTTGATGCAGGAGCCCAGCCAATAAGATTGGGGCATATTATCCATATTTATCCCCTCTTCCAGAAAATTATTTTTAACACAGTTTTCATAAATTTCCGTTCCGTAAAACGGAGTTAAAAGAAAACATTCGGCAAAATCCACGCCGTGTTTAACATTAAAGTTAAAAGTCTCCATGGCCATGGCAAATGTTTCTCCGGGGTTGCCGATGATATTTTGGGTATAAACCCGCAAACCGTTTTCCTTAAGGGCAATAATTGCGTGACTCATCACCTTCAAATCTAAATTCCGGCATAGAACATGGTTGCGAACATAATCGTTGGCGGACTCAACCGCCATGGTGACGGCCACACAGCCGGCTTTTTTTAAACATTTAATTTTTTCCTGATTTAAAAGATTCGGCCTGACGTTGCATAAAAACGGCACTCCGACTTCCTGATTATATAGCCGCGCAAATTCTTCATAATCCATATTTAACCCAAAAGTGTCGTCAACAATTTTTAAAAAAGAAAATGGATAATTTTTTTTAATCAACTTTAATTCTTCAATAATATTTAATGGCGAACGATGATAATTAACCCGCCCTTTTCCGCTGTATATAAAATTATATGTTTTATTAAAACAATAAGAACAGCTGTAGGGACAGCCTCTGGAGGCAATAATTCTTTTTATCGGCGTTCTTCTTAATTGCTCATTTTCGGCATAAATCACATCCCTGTTTAAAAAAGGCAGGGCGTCCAGATTTTCCACCTTATTTCTTATTTGATTTTTATAAATTTTTCCATCAACTCTTAACCACCAATTATCTGTTTTGATGTATTCTTCCTTATTTCCAATCCTCTTTAACAGTTCGGTGATTGCAAAATCGCCCTCGCCGATGCATATCCCGTCTATTAATTCACTGCTCTCAATAAACTCGGGATAAAAAGTACAGTGCGGTCCGCCAAAAATAGAGACGGCGTTTATTGACTTCCGCAATTCCTCATTTAGATCCCGGCACAGACGGTGTTTCCCGGTAGTGGTGCTGTATGCCAAAACATCGGGATTAAATTTTTTTAATCTTTCCAAAAAACCTTTCCGTGGCGATTCAAAATACATTACGGAGTGCCCGTCGTTTAGCAGCATTTGAACCAGACTAGCTATACCCAAAGGTTCAACATGCGCTATCGCGGGTTCAATAAAAGCAATTTTCATATCAACATCTTCCCTTATTTAACTTGCTCCAATGACATTTTTTCTCACATACTCCTCCACCTCTTTATACTTTTCCATATCATCAATGCACTTGCTGTACTCATCACATTCATAACTATAAAATTTCTTGCCGCGGTTGACTATGTCCGGCAAAAGATTTTTTCCAAGTTCATAATAGGTGTTAATCGGAATATAATCCAGAATCTCTTTTTTTAGGATAAATACGCCTTTCATCCGGTAAGCATTCGGGTATTTTTCAGTGTGCGGCTTGGGATGAATTTTGGCATAACTGCCGTCCGCAGCCAACTCGGCCACATCTGCATCCGCGTAATTATCCGTTCTTTGCATCCTTTGCATACCGATAGCATCCGGATGCAGGGCAAATTCCGCCGCCATCTTGGAATAATCCACCAAACCGAACATATCGCCATAAATTACAAAAAAGACTTCACCCAATTGGTTTTCAAAATTTTTCACCCCGCCGGCAGTGCCTAAAGGTTCTTTTTCCAGAAAATAATTTATTTCCACACCCCATTTTGAACCGTCGCCGAAATAATCGCAGATAACATCAGGAAGGTGGTAGAGATTGATAAAAAACTCCGTCACTCCATGCTTCTTGAATTGTTCTATATTCCACTCCAAAAGCGGTTTGCCAAAAAAAGGCATCATGGGTTTTGGCATTGTATCGGTGAGCGGCCGCAGACGCTTGCCCAAACCGGCGCATAATATAACCGCCTGTTTTATATTCTTCATAAAGTTAGGGATTGTTGATGATTATTTTTACCGCCTGCTCCAAATTTTTAACCGTAAAATCAGGTTTTATATTTTTATATTTTACGTCCAGTCGCGCATGCCCCGGACCTGTTTTTACCAAAATTGTTTTCAGGCCGGCTTTTTTGCCGGAGACCACGTCTATCAAAGCATCACCAATCATAAAACTTTTCTTCGGATTTATCTTTAAATCTTTCAATCCTTTCAAAATCATGCCCGGTTCCGGTTTGCGGCAGCGGCATCGCAACCGATACTTAGGTAAATTTGCATCCGGATGATGCGGACAATAATATATTCCGTCTATTTTTGCTCCCTTGCCGCTCAAACGCCGTATTAAAACTCCGTGAATTTCATCCACTTCTTTAGGCTCTATTAAACCGCGCGCCACCACCGGCTGATTAGTGGTTACAATAACCAAAAAACCCAGCTTATTCATTTGGTTGATTGCCCGCGCCACCCCGGGAAGCAAACGTAATTCATTAACCGAATGCATTAAATCAACGTGTTTTATAATTGTTCCGTCTCTATCCAAAAAAACGGCTTTTTGGTCTGATTTAGCGCTCATACAGCCTATCTCTTACTGACTAAATGATCAAAATATTCCTGAAAATAAGTGGTGATGAGATGAAGAATAACACAGTGTGTTCCCTCCACGACGCCGTACTTTCCTTTTTCCGTCTTTACAATAATTTTAGCATCGGCTAATTCATTTAACTTGCCCCCATCAAAACCGGACAAACCAATTACGGACACATGACGGCTCTTGGCCAGTTCTACCGCCTTGATAATATTCGCGGAATTACCCGAACTGCTGATGGCAATAATACAGTCGCTTTCCTGCAGATAATTTTGCAACGGACCGGCAAAAACCATATCATAACCGACATCGTTGGCCCACGCGGACAATTCTTCTTCAGTGGTCGGCAGGCGGATAGCCTGAAATCTTTTGGTGTGTAAATCCAAATTGTGGCTGAAAACCGTCTTGTTAAAATCACTGACCCAGTGAGTGGCCAGCGCCAATGAACCGCCGTTACCGAATATGTATATCCGGCCGTCGCGCTCGTAAACAGACTGCAAAATATTTACAGCTTTAGCTATGGCGTCAGCCGGGACAACTTTTAAAGCCTCAATGTTTTCATCGATATATTTAGTAATATACTCTTTCATAAGCGAATAGATTTATATCCGTAGATATTATATTAATATTTAATTAAACCTGGGAACGCTGCTGCTATACAAAATATCCGTTCCGGATTGAGTGAATTTAAACGGAATAGCTTGCGCGTCAGGTAAATTATTTTCTTCCGCGAATTTTTTTAAAGAAGTTTTTATTTCTTCATGTTTATCCGGAGAAGCCAAAAATAACAGACACCCTCCCCCGCCGGCGCCGAGGATTTTTCCTCCCCAAGCCCCGCTTTTAATTCCGGTTTCATACATAACATCTATCAGAGAAGAAGAGACGCCCTGCGCCAAACTTTTTTTTCTTAACCAGCCTTCGTGAAGCATGGCCGCAAGGCCTTCCAAGTCGCCGGCCATTAACTTGTCGCGAAAATCATAAACGGAATCCGACATTTGCTTGTAGGTCTCAAAGTTTTTTTCTATTTTGGTCCGCTGATCTCCTAAAACAGTCGATGCGTTCCTGGAAATGCCGGTAAAAAATAAAACCAGGTGATCCTCAAATCTGGCCCTCTTTTTATAATCAATCAAAATAGATTCCACCGTGACAGTTTCATCCGGATTAAATTGGAAGATATTGAACCCGCCAAAAGATGCCGCGTACTGATCCTGTTTGCCGATTGGTTCTTTTAGAAGTCCGATTTCAAGACGGCAGGCTTCTTCGGCGGCTTCCACGCGGCTCATGCTTCTGCCCATATAATAATTTAACCCTTTAACCAAAGCCACGGAAAAACTGGACGAGGAACCCAGGCCGGTCCTGGCCGCAATATCCGCAGAGCTAGTTATTTCCAGACCGTTTTTTATTTTAAGGTCCAGCAACGCCTCACGGACACGATCGTGCTTAATTTCACGCGGGTCGGAAACAATCTCGGTAGTTTGGTACTTCATGATAAATTTATTCAATAAATGCGTTGGATTTATTGATAAATAAACAAATTTATCTATAGTTGTGGAAATTACCCTGCCCGGGTACTGGTGATAAAAATCGGGCAAATCGGTGCCGCCTCCCACAAAACTGATGCGTAATGGCGCTCTAACTATAATCATATATTCAATTTAATAATCCCAGCCTTTTTAATAAGGTTCTGGCCTTTCGTTTACCTCTTAAATAAAATATCATCGCATTTTCATACACATTGTTACGATACTCCTTTCCATAAACATTTTCAAGACTAAGATAGTACCCGGAAAACCAATTTCGGATTTCATTCTCGTTTGGAAAAAACGCCAGAGAATTGTAGTAATTTAATATTCCTTCGGACAAAACTGCATTTTTGTCCAAAATAGTTTCTATAAATGTTTTTTCCAGCGTTTTTATGCCGATTGATACATCATATCTATTTTTAACATCATCATAGTTGTTCTGTCCCATTTTTTTTATTAACTCCGGCTTGAGCAGTAAATCCGCCACCGCATACGCCATGGCCGATCCGTTTTTAACCACATAACCATTTTCACCGTTTTTTATTTGCTCCACCAATCCGTTGTCTCTGGTATTAACTCTTCCCAGCGCATGCCGCGGAAAAGGAGTGGACATTACTATGGCCGGTTTTTTAAACAGCATGGCCTCTACGGTGGTTCCGCCGAAACATTCGCCAATCTGGCTGTCATGGATTAAAATATCGATCGCGGAATAAAAAAGCCCCAATTTTTTGTCCGAATCGGTCTGTTCAAACATTATTAAATTTTCTTTTAAGCCGGCCGATTCCAGGAGTTTCTTTTTTGATTCGGGAACGCCGTAAATTAAAAATTTCACCTTGGGATTAATTTTGGATAATTTTTTCCACATTATCAGCATCTCGTCGTCCCATTTTTCTATAACCGGACGGGCAATTCTGCCGATTACCGGACAACCCGTAATTCCCAGCTGATTTTTATACTCCTCCAGATCCTGATCCGTCGGCGATTTAGAAATAAAATTATTTGTATTTACAAGAGCATACACCACCTTATGTTTTTTAAAATCAAATTTTACATTGCTATGTTTACAATATTTTACAACATTTGTTTTGCTGATAAAAATTCGTTTATCGCATTTTACTCCGTAAGAACCGGGGTCCAAAACGCTAAAAGTATTCATTTCCAGAATTCCAATTCCACCGCCGATTGCTTCCGCAATTCTGTCATACGCGGGTTCATTTTTTCCGTGCCTATGCGCATAGACTAAACTAATATTATTTTTCCGAAGAAATCCGGCTATTTCTTTCGGGTCTGAAATATAAAAAACGTTCTGTTTTTCCGCAAATTTAGACCAAACATCTTTTACCGAACTGAAAGAAATTATAAAATGCTCAAAAATATCCTTATTAAGGTATTTATCAAGAGTAATAATTTGTCTTCCCGTACCGCCCCAGCCCATGTCGTCGGTCAAAGAAGCGACTCGTATTTTATCAATCATCTCTCAAGGATTTACTTTTTAACCCGGCAAACTGCCAGCACATTCCTCGATTTATTGATATTTTTATCATCGGTATAAAACACCACGTCATTAATTTCCAAAACCGGTTTTATCCAATTAATTATTTTTAATTTAAAAGTATTACCGGACTTATAACTCACCAGCGGGCGGAGAATGTATAAGGCGGGGTTTACAATATTCCAAATCCAATGGTCGTTGTATACCGGTGTTCTTTGACCGTAAAATTTTTCAATTACAAAAAATTCGCTTAACGCGCTTTTAAATTCCGGAACCGTCATTTCAAAAAAATGAAACGGATTAATTGGTTTTTTGGTGCCGGGAGAATAAACGTCCTTGTTGGGAGTGGAAATAAAAATCAGGCCGTCATTTTTTACAACCCGTTTTATTTCGGACAAAAACTTCCGCCAATCTTCTATGTGTTCAAATACTTCAAAGGCTACCGTGACATCAAAAAAATTCTCGGTAAATGGAATATTTGTTCCCGACCCGCTCAAAAATTCTATATTGGGAGCGGACCAGTTTGCCTTGGCGTAATCTACGGCATCCTGAGAAAAATCAACTCCGTATATTTTTTTAAATTTCCCGGATAATTTGTTGCTACCGTGCCCGGACCCGCATCCTATATCTAAAACAATGCTATCCGGATTGCCGGAAACCAAATTATACCGCGCCAGATGCTCCACCAGGCCGTTTCTGGACAAACTGCTTTTGGAGTCCAGTCTTTCTCCGCCGAATTTATTTTGTTCCATACACGTTATAAAATGAATGAGCCGATATGTTCTAAGCTCTAAAATATTTTAAAAGAGTTTCTATCATAAATTTCTCGAAGGTAAAGTGCTTAAAATAGCGCATCCGCCATCTTAGATCGCACAGCTTTTCAAACGGTTTTATTAGCCAACGCCTCATTCCCGGAAAGTTAATATCGGTTTTGGACCCGGGCTGCTGATGAAAATGGAAACCGGCAATATGATATAAATTTTGCATTTCCTTTGTTCCGGAATTACTGACGGTGAAATTCGCCCATTCCGCCATTCTTTGCGGCACCCTCATACCCAAGGAAACGGACACGGCGTACAATGTAATCCCGGGGAAGGGCGTAAAATTATAAATTGGTATATTGCAATTGCCGTTATGAATCTTATAAAGCTGGTCGGCAAAAGCCAGGGTTTCATTTCTTTCTTCAAGTGTTTCCGTTGGAAAACCGATAACAAAATAATATCTTGGTCTTATTTTTGAATTTTCCGCTAAACATTTGGCGGCGTGTAATATATCCTCCGTAGTCTCGTCTTTGTTAATAAACTTCATCAACCTGGCGTTTCCGGTTTCTACTCCCATGGCTATGTCCGTAACTCCAAGTTCGGATAATTTCCTGGCCAATTCTGGGCCGTGTTGTTTAAAATTATCTGCCCGGAAAGACGGGTGCCATTTAATATTACGTTCTTTTAAAATTTTACCGACTTCTAAAATCCTCCACTCCGAGCCTAAATAATCATCTCCGATTTGCAGCCATTTTATTTCCATTTTTGATAAAAGCACATCTAACCACTGTGTCCAGATTTTTAAATCCAGTGTTCTGTATTTTTTTACCTTGTCGGTGCTGTTGACGCAAAAACCGCAACTGTACGGGCACCCTCTGGATGACGGGAACATAATGTCGTTCGTTTGATTGGCAAGTTCAAACAATCTTAAGGTTTTATCCGTAATTGGACAAACAAAATTTACCGCGTCCAATTTACCGGCAGGCACATACTTTACATCGCGACCCATAATACCAATCGGGGCAACATTTTTATCCTGAAGAAAATTTAAAAAACTTAGCAGAGTTATTTCTCCTTCCCCGACGGAAACGTAATCTATAAAATCTTCTTTTATGCACTGCTCCGGCATAAGTGAGGCGTGGACCCCGCCAAGTAAGGTAATTTTATTATTTGCCTTTGCCAGCCTTAAAATTTCTTCGGCGTACTTTAATTGTATGCCGGTAAAACTGGAAACCCCGACCACATCTGACCATTTTATAAGTTCAAGCCGTCTTTCTTTTGAATCCCAGCGTTCATCCCAATATTCCACTTCATACCCCGCCTTTTCGGCGGCCGCGCCCGTATAAACAATGCCCAATGGAGTATTTTTTTGAGGGGATGAATCGGACGGAGTTGGATTGCATAATAAAACCTTCGGTTTCATATTATAGTTATTTTAAGAATATCTAACCATTAAAATAATACTCTAACAGCGTTTTATCGTCAATAGAAACCCGGTAATTAAGTGTTTTTTCTGTAAAAAGTGTATGCCGATTCAATAATACCCTCAATGGTCAAATAACGCGGTTTCCAGCCAAGTTCTTGCCCCGCCTTCGTCGCATCCGCCACCAGTATCGACGGATCGCCCGGTCGCCTATCCGCATAAGCAAAATTAACTTTTTTTCCGGAAATTTTCTCGGTTGCCTTAATTAATTCCAAAACTGAAAAACCTTTATTTATGCCCAGATTATATACCGAACAAATTTTTTCCGAACCCAGCAGTTTTTTTACCGCCAATAAATGAGCTCCGGCCAAATCATTCACATGGATATAATCCCTTACGCCCGTGCCGTCCGGTGTTTTAAAATCATTCCCATAGACAAAAAACTTTTCCCGCTTACCCAGCACTGTTTCAATAAGGCACGGAATAATATGGGTTTCCGGCTTGTGAAATTCTCCGATTGCCAAAGATTCGTCGCAGCCGGCGGCGCAAAAATACCGGAAGGATATTGACTCCAGGCCGTAAGCGCGGTGATAGTCCTTTAAAATATTTTCAAAAACCAATTTTGTGTAACCGTACGGATTAATGGGATTTGTTCCGTGGCCCTCGCTAATAATGTCCGTTTGCGGCTCTCCGTAAACACTGGCCGAAGAAGAAAAAATTATTTTTTTAACTCCGTTTTCCGCCATTGCCGCCAACAAATTCAGGCCGCCAAGAATATTATTTTTATAATAAGCTTCCGGACGCGCCACGGAATCGGGCACGCTGGCCAGGGCGGCGTAATGCACCACAATATCTATCGGGTAAGATTTAAATATTTTTTGCAGCGCCTTCCGGTCGCATATATCAGCTTTTTTATAATAAATATTGCCGGCTTTAATTATATTATTTTTCCCTTGTGAAAAATTATCAACAATAACAATATTAACATCCGGCTCATTCTTTAGCCGGTTAACAAAATGCGATCCGATATAGCCGGCGCCGCCGGTTACTAATATAGTTTTCTTCATTTAATTATTTTATTAGCAATTAAGGCCAAAAAATTAACAAAGGAAGTCGTAGCACTCAATCTTAAATCATCCTGATTGTGAAAAACTTCGGGAACCGTTTCCCTGATTTTCCGGCCGATAAGAAAATACGTTAATCTTCTTTTTTCACGGCGGTTCCCGCCGGAACTGTAATCATTATCGTCTTCGGACGAACGTTTGAGATGCGTCATATGCCAGTACTTTGACAGCAAGACAACCGAATTTTTGTTAGTACAAAAAATATTATTATTGCCGGTTACTAGCGTGTCCTGATTATAATCACCTGTCCAGCGCACTCCATTGGTGATTTTTATAAACCGCGGATAGAAAAAATCTTTCACGCCCAACATTTTCATCCGGCCTTTTCTGAAAGTTTTATGAAAAATATCGCCGACGCATAAATAAAACGGCGCCACGACGCATTCAATTGCCGGTTTTGTTTTAATAATAGCCAGCGCTTCTTCTACCCCTCTTTTAATCCACACTTCATCCCCGTCCAAAACCATAAACCAATCCGTTTTTGTTTTGTCCAGCATTTCCTGCCGCAATTCGGTATGCCGTTTTCCGTCACTAAGGCCTTTTTCTTCAAAAATTATTTTATCCGGATATTCTTTTACCAGATTTTGAATAATGGCTACGGTTTTGTCCGTGGAACCGGTATCAAACACAATAATACTGTCAACAAAATCAATTACGGACTTGATGGCGTAAAAGACAAAGTTTTCTTCATTTTTTACCAAACAATGAGCGGTGATACTATGCATACTATAAACATTTTTTATCGTCCATAGACTTATAACGATATTTCTCCCGCTTGATTTTATCTCCAAACCAGCGGCGGTAATATCTTTTTAAAAAATTATAGACGCCGACCGCAGACATAACTCTTTTAAAAAACCGGAAAACCACAAAGTACACCAGGCCCTGCAAATGAAAAAGGTCCGTTCTTAAACCCGGAAAATATTTTCTCGTAATCTGCCAATTTTCTTTCCTGGCCACCAGCCAGTGTTTGGCCGAGAAACCCTGGGCGTGCGCTTCGTAGACAACCACATTAACTTTGGTAAATTTATAACCGCCAGCTACGCACTTTAAAACAAAATCGCCGTCACAAGAAACCATATAACGGGTGTCAAATTTAAATTTTTTCATTATTTCCGCTTTCACGAAAAGAGTTTCGTGAATCAGCTTCATCCCCTCCCAGGCATTTTCTTCCACTTTTTCATGTGCTTCCACAAGCACCCTCCGTCCGTCAACACAGCCCACCATACTGCCATATACCCCATCAGAGTCTATTTTTTTTCCCGAAAAAATATCCGCTAATACGGTATTATTATAAAGAAAATCGCCGGAATTTAAAAATTCCACCCAATTTCCAGTCACCAGATCTACTCCCCTATTAAACCCATAGCAGACGCCCTTGTCCGGTTCGCTAACCCACAAATCAATATATTTTTGGTATTTTTTAATGACCTCCAAAGTTCCGTCGGTTGAAGCTCCGTCAACCACGACATATTCCACATTGCCGTATGTTTGGTTTAATACGCTAAGAATTGTTTCTTCTATATGCGTGATATCATTTTTAACCACGGTAATAATACTGACTACCGGCTCACCTTCCACCGGCTCCTTTTTCCAACCTTCCTTCCGTAATCCTCCGTAATTTTTAAAATTTGTCACAAAAGAACCCTCGGCTTTTTTAAGAAGCCTGGTTGTAGAAAAAACTTTATCCTGATTTAAGCCGGTAATTTCATTCATAAACGAAATGAGTGAGTAAAATATTTAGCTTGCTAAAATATTTTCGAGCGAATGAGTTTATATCCGTAGATATAATTTACACCATGTTAAAATCTTTTTTCTTTATTAAGTATACCGCCCACAAAAGAGTCCAGACAAACAACATTGCGCTGCTGAAGGCAAAAGTATAAGCGGCGCCCATAACACCATACAAAGGAATAAAAATAAAATTACCGATAATATTGATTAGCAATTGGAAAAAACAAAAAATGGTGGAAATTTGTGTACGGTTAAATACCATGATTGCGAGTGAAAAAGGAATGGCCAAAACATTAAGCAGGGTGCCGTAGGCCAGCACAACGTACAAGGGCATGGCCGCGTCATATTTGTGGCCAAAAAATAAACTAACCAGATACCGCGAAGGGTACACAAAAATTGCGACAATTAACGTACCAACAAGAACCCACTTAAACGCTCTTTTAACAAAAGCAACCAACTCTGTTTTGTTTTTTAAACCGCTTATTTTCGGCATTAACACAGAAGAAATTGAACTGGAAATAACCGGAAAAAATTGAAGCAATTGCCAGGCGACGGTAAAAATTGCCACATCCACCAGCCCCAGATAATGGCTGATCATAATTTGATCTACGCGGCTGGAAAAAATAGCCATCAACGATGTGATGGTAAGCCAAAAACTAAACCGCGCCAATTGTGAATGTAGTTTTTGTTTTATTTCGCCGTCAATCTCTACCGTTGTAAAATTTTCCGGCAGAACTTTAAAGTTTATAATAAATAAAATCCAAGGAATAAAAATATAAACCGACAAGTAGGCGAACACGCTCTTCACACCAAACGCTATGAGTAGCAGAGCTGCCGCCAAACGTAAAAAACCCTTCAGCGACTGAACGGAGGCGTTGTATAAAAATCTTTGGTTCGCCTGTAAAAAAGTCGCTAAAAACCCCAATAGGATTACACCGCCCAGGCCAAGAGATGCAAAGGCTAAGTAGGGGCCAACCTTGACCTGGCCGTATACATATTTTGCTATCGGATAAGACAAGACAAACAAACCGATAGTGAGCACCCACGCCAGAGAAACCCGCCAACGCCAAATTGTTTTAACAAGTTGTTTTAATTTATCCGTTTGATTTGTCGCGATATAATACGGAGCAAACCTTAATAATCCGGCATTTAAACCAAAATCAGACATTTCCGCCACAACACTCAAAGCCATGACTGAAAGAGAAAAAATTCCGAACAACTCCTGATTTAAAGCCCTGGCCAAAGCAATGTTAAGCGCAAACAAAGAAAGGCCGTTTACCAACGAACCAACCGCCACATAGCCTGTTTGATGCAGGGCCTTTTTTTTGATTATCATTTTTATCCACTCTATAATTTTCATAATCTATTCTTTGATAACATCATTTTTTACAGTGGCGCTAAGCCCGGATACACCCAGCCTGTTAATCCGGCGCGTAAACTTTTTTGGAATGAATTTGACCAACGTATTCTCTATGGCATAACCGATAAAAGCAAATGGCAGGCCTTTGATTAAGGCGGCTTTCCATGTTTTCATCATTTCTTTCCGAAAACCATACAGACGGGTGGAGATATAATCATCCTGCATAAAATGAAGCACAAAACCGCCGTCACTCCAGCTGTTTAAATCAAACTCGTCGCTTAAAAAATATCGGCCGCTTATCTTAAAATAAAAATCCGCCTCCTGTTTTAAATACTTCAAGGTGTAAAGAAGCATGGACGTTTCACCCAGACTTTTGAAGGTACTGTCGCAAGCCAATCTGACCAATTTTTTGTCTCCCAAATACAAATACTGGTCCGCCTTTTCCTGCAAATCGGCCGGCAGATCGCGCAAACCGGCTTCTATCAAAACCACTTTTGCCTGCGGCGCTTTTTGGCGGATTGTGGCTATGGTATGCGCGGTTTGTTGCATGCGTTCTTCCGGAGTAAATATGGACCGCGCTCCGCCGTAGGTTACTTTTTTATTTTCTTTTGAATAAATAACGGAGGTGATTAGAAAACAATATGAAGATGGTTTGCCGTCGTTTAATTTTTCATTTAGCGTAAAAAAGGAAACTGCGGAAACGATAATTTCGTACGGAAAAATAAATAAAACCCTGTACAATTGTCTGGCTAGAAAAGAAAACGGGTTGCTTAAAAAATTATTTAAAACTTTTTTAATTGTTAACCGCGCCTTATTCAACATAAAAACTAATCCTTAAACAGATAAAAAGCGGCGGCATCCCCGTCATTTTGTTTATTTAGCGCCTTCGCCCTGTCTCTAAAATCCTGTATTTGTTTTTTTGTAAATAACGATTCGTCATATAATTCACCATAGGATCTTTTATCGCGCAACGGGATGTCTTTTAAATACTGTTCGCTTCCCCAAAACTGCAGGTCCCACGAATCAAAAACCGTATCTACCCGGTTAAAACCAACCTGCGCGGACAATAGTTTCATGCTGGCAACGGTATGAATAAATAAATGCCGGGGCGCGTCCAATTGCACCCAGTTAACGCTGTATGTTTTCCAGGCATAAGTACCGGCCACAGGCACACGGACCAAAACGCACCCTCTGCGCTTTAACAAAGAATACGCCTGCTTAAGAGCTTCTTTCTGGTTTGGCATGTGTTCCAGGGCGTGGTTAAAAATAATCAGGTCGTATTGGCCGGCAACTTCATTTAGTGATTTTTTATAAACCGTAACCCCGCCTTCGTAATTAATTTCCTTTTCTATAAACGGATCTATTCCGCTGACGTTGGTAAATCCGGATTTTCTTAATTTTAATAATAACAGCCCCGAACCGCAGCCGACATCTAAAATTGCCGAATTAAAATTGAGCTTGGTTTTTTCAAACCACGGATAAAAATCCTCCGGCTCGCGGTATTTTAAGGAGAGAATCCTGCCAAGCAGGCTGTTTTGTTTAAATACCCTGTATTTTATCAGTTCTTTCTTTAAAAATATTTTTAGAGGGTGGTGTTTATAAGAAATTTGCCCAAAAGAATAGTAGTTTGGCGGATAATAACGGCTCATATCGGCCGGCGCGTTGATAATTTCCAGACATCCGCATTGCCCGCACTCCAGATATTCAAATTTATCTCTAAATCCAAACATCATTTCTTTGGCAATATGCACCTTGTTTCCGTTGTTATTACCGCAAATTCGGCACCGCAATTCTGTGCTCATAAATTACCTCAATTTTGGATTAAAAACGCGATTTATAGCATAATTTATAGTACAATATATAGATAAGAAGGTCAAATCTCCGCGTAACAGCGCAAAAACCGGCTACTGTTGACAACTAAAGCAAAGTTTTCTAAACTACACCCAATACTTACACGCAAAATAATGATATTTAATTCATAAAAAACATCTATGAAAATCCTTGTGACCGGCGGAGCCGGCTATATTGGTTCTGTTCTTGTTCCGGAATTATTAAATAAGGGGCATCAGGTGCGGGTAATGGACAGCCTGATTTTTGGGCAAACATCGTTATTACCTCATTTTATCAATGAAAATTTTGAATTTATTAAAGGAGATGTCCGGGATTTTGACTTGGTACAGAAGGCCGTAGACGGCGTGGATGTTATCATTCATCTGGCGGCTATCGTTGGCGCGCCAGCCTGCAAAAAAGACCCTAAATTGGCCCAGGAAGTAAACCATTTCGGCACAGCCAATGTAAACAACGCCAGAAACGCTTCACAAAAAATGTTTTACGCTTCCACCGGAAGTGTTTATGGAAAAGTGGAAGATATCTGCCGCGAGGATCTGCCCACAAAACCATTATCTACTTACGGAGAAACAAAATTAAGAGCGGAGGAAGAAGTGATGACTAAAGGAAATTCCATTGCCTACAGATTCGCAACCGCCTTTGGCTTATCACCCAGACTGCGGTTAGATTTACTGCCGAATGATTTTGTTTTTAACGCCTTAAAAAATCATTGCCTCGTAGTCTACGATAAAAATTTCAAAAGAACTTTTGTTCATGTCCGGGATATTGTGGATGTTTATCTTTATGGCATAGAAAACTTTGAAAAAATGAAAAATGAAGTTTACAATGTCGGTTCGGAAAAAATGAATAAAACAAAAGAAGAATTAGCCAATATGATAAAGGCGCAATTTGATTTTGAAGTTCTGTTTGTAGACAAAGGCATTCCGGATCCTGACCAAAGAGATTATGCTGTTTCCTATGAAAAAATACGCAGCAAGGGTTTCGAAACAAAAATTTCTTTTGAAAAAGGCATTGAAGAACTTCTGCGCGGTCTGCGAACTGTACACATCACCCACCCTTACTCCAATATTTCCTCCTACTAAATTATTATGAAATTAAAGATCCTGATTCTTGGCGGACACGGTTTTGTCGGCAAAAATTTAACATCCGCCTTAAGCGAATCCGGGCATGAAATCATTTCCGTTTCCAGGGCAGACGGAGTTGATATTAAAAATTATAAAGAACTGGAAAATTATTTAAGCAAAATAAAACCGGATATTATTTTTAATTGCGCCGCTCACGTTGGCAGTCTGCATTATGTAACCACCTATGCCGCGGATGTTATCAACGATAATATTCAAATGTCTTTAAATCTGTATAAAGCCGTGGCCGTAGTTTGCCCCACGGCCAAAATAATCAATCCGCTTTCGAATTGTTCCTACCCCGGCAACAGCAATATTCAAATAGAATCAGAATGGTGGAACGGCGAAGTGCACGATTCCGTTTTTTCCTATGGGAATGCCAAAAGAATACTATATGTAATTGCGAAATGCTACGAAAAACAACACAAAATAAAAAGTGTTAATTTTCTTGTCCCCAATACTTTTGGTCCGGGTGATTCCACGGACCCCAATAAAACTCACGCTCTAAACGGCATGATTATACGCATGATTGAAGCGCAAAAACGAGGCGACACAGAATTTGAAATCTGGGGTACAGGCAGCCCTATCCGAGAATGGGCATATATAGATGATGTTGTCAAAATAATGAAAAAAGGTATAGATACAGAAGAAAATTTAATAAATCCCATAAATTTGGCACAAAATAAAGGTTACACAATCAAAGAGTCTGCAAAATTTATTGCCGAGGCGATTGACTATAAAGGAAAATTGGTTTTTAACACGGAAAAACCGGACGGGGCGCCGGTAAAAATTCTTGATGATAAAAAATTCAGACAATTATTCCCTGATTTTATTTTTTTTGATCATAAAGAAGGAATTGCTAATACAGTTAACTATTACAAATTAATGTTGTCAAAATAATATATGGGCTACGCCGCATATAGGGGCTAAAGCCCATATAATTACGTCGGGTCTCGCATAAAAGTAAACTTTTATGACTCAACCTTAGTAATTATAATCTCATTCACCCTGCCTGCCGGCAGGCAGGTCAAAAATATTTTAGCAAGCTAAATATTTTATTCATTCATTTCAATTATGAGCAAGCCTTACGAAATCGGCAGTGAAATCAGATTGTGGTCGGCCTATGTGCCGGATGAAACGGGCGCCGAACTGGAAAAAGTGCTCCGGTCCAAATGGATTAATACCGGAAAACAGGAAGCACTGTTGCGAAAAAGCTTCAGTGAAAAATTTAATATTCCATACGTGGTGGCCACCAACAGCGGCACATCTTCATTGCGCGCCAGTCTGGCCATGCTGGGAGTCGGCCCCGGAGACGAAGTGGTCTCTACTCCTTACACTTTTATCGCCACCAACACTTCTATTCTGGAGCAGGGCGCCACGCCGGTGTTTGCCGATATCCGCTACGAAACTCTGGATATTGACCCGGAAAGTATTGTGAAAAAAATTACCGCCAAAACCAAAGCCATAATGTGCGTACATTACGGCGGCAATGCCTGCGAAATGGACGCCATCAGAAAAATCGGTAAGGATTATAACTTGCCGATAATCGAAGATTCGGCGCATGCCATCGGTTCCAAGTATAAGGGCGACTACATTGGCGCCAAAGGCGATGTAATTACTTTTTCTCTTCAGGCTATAAAAATAATCACCTCCGGCGACGGCGGTATGATTACCACGCCAAGCGAAGAATACTACAACAAATTAAAAAAATATGTCTGGTTTGGCGTTGATAGAGAAAACAAAGTAACAATGCCCATCGATCCCCTGCCGGAAGAAATAGATATTTTGGGTTTCAAATACAACATGAACGACATCACCGCCACTATCGGCCTGGTTGGCTTAAAGCATCTAGATGAAGCCATGGCCAGAAGAAAACAAATCGGCGACCGGTACCGCAGTGAACTGGCTAACTGCAAAAAAGTAAAACTAGTTTATATTCCCCCGGAAAATGTCGTCAACTACCAAATTTTCCCGATTCACATTCAAAACCGTTCCGAATTCGCGGACTTTATGCGCGAAAGAGGCATATTTATAAATGTAAACAACCGACGCAATGATCGCTATAAAATTTTTGGCGGTTTACGAAACGATTTACCGTCTCTGGCCAGAGCGGATGAAGACACTATTCTCATACCCCTCCATTGCGATTTGTCCGACGCTGATGTGGAAAAAATCATTTCTTCTATCAAAGAATTCGACGCAATATAACATATGCCAAAACTTTCCGATGCCCTTATCGGCTACACCGGACTGGTTGGCGGTAATTTGCTGCCTCAACACCAATTCGAGCATCTCTATAACTCAAAAAATATTGAAGAAATCCAAAACAAGGATTTTGATTTAGCTGTGTGCGCGGGCGCGCCCAGCCTGAAATGGTTGGCCAATAAGGAGCCCGATCGTGATCTGGCGAATATTGAAAGATTAATAATAAATCTCAAAAAAATTAAAGCGCAAAAATTTATTTTAATTTCCACTATAGATGTTTATGCGTCCGTGGACGGGGTGGATGAGGATACGGTTATTACGCCGGAATGCTTATCACCATACGGCAAACACCGCCAGACGCTGGAAGAATTTGCCGTAAATAATTTTGATACGCTAATTGTAAGGTTGCCGGCGGTATTTGGCCGTGGGCTTAAAAAAAATGCGCTCTACGACCTGATGCACGGTGATTTTAAATATATTAATCCTGAAAGCATCCTGCAGTTTTATAATCTTGATTATTTATGGGCCGATATCGGTAAAGCTCTGGAAAATAATCTGAAAATCCTCAATCTCGCCACCGAACCGGTAAAGCTGGGGATAATTACCAAAGAAATTTTTAATCTGGACTTGGCCGGCCACCGCCGCGGCGGGGCCCCGCCTCATGGCGGTGGTAAAACAGAAACCAACCCTGTTTTTTATGATATGCGCACTAAACACGCCGGACTTTGGGGAAATACCAAGCCTTACTTGTATTTAAAAGAAGAAGTCCTGAAAGATATTAAGTTATTTGCTGCGGAGCACTAAGTGATTCTTCAGGAATAGAATAATCTTTTTGCCGCCAACGGAAAACTAAATAAAGAGGGTACAACATTGTGCCGCCAACGAGTAGATAATAAAACCACAATTCATCTTTAGAAATAGCATCGGCTCTGATTGTTACCCAGGCGAGAATATGATAAAACGGTGACGCCAAACTAAACCACGCCGCAATTTTAAGCGCGAAGGATTGACGGTTTGTTTTATAAACAATCAGGCCCAAAGGAATAAACCATACGACGTACCATGGCCAAAACGATTTTTGCCAAACCATAAGAAAAACCAAAAGGAAAATCATTACCATTTGTACATATTCTCCGCTCTCCAATTTTTTTCTTCTGAACAAAACCGCTAAACATTTTTTTATTACCGGATAAAGCAGATAGATAAAGACCAGCAACAAGCCCCCTTGCACCAAACGGGTAAGGTACCAATGCGCCTGATCGGCTAACAACCACACAAATAAAGGTTTTAATGAATAATAAATAGTCGCAAAAACACTCATCACCGCCCATTTAGACTGGTCAATTACGGAATGAAATACTTGTGGACCAACCCAATATGGCCGCCAGCTTAAAACCGTAATTAAACCGGAAATTGCCAAACCGAGTGCCATTTGAAACGCGCTTTTTTTCCATGACGCCTTATCAACTTCCTGCCACCACCACAATACAAAAAATGGAACAAGTAATACGGGAATAAATTTAATCCAAATCCCCATAGTCAGAGCCGAGAACACGAGCCACCAGCGTTTGGTGTGCGCGGCGTAAAAAGTTAAAAGAAGAAAAAATAACCATAAGCCGTCAAAGTGACCGTTTACAACCCATTCAAACAAAAATATCGGTTGCGCGAACCAAAGCACATACCACGTCGTTGCGGTCTTATTATTTGATAATAAGTTTCCCAATTTCATTGTTAAAATACCGCAACCGGCCATGATTAATAACATGAAGAATTTCCAAATCAGCATAAAAATCAACACCCGGTCAAAACTAACGCTGTAGATTAAGCGGAAGGCCGCGGCCATAATCGGTCCGTATGAAAAACCGAGAACCGGAGCGTGGGGTACGTTATTTTCAAAATCTACCTGAAGCGTCCATGGATCAATATACGGATTTATGTTTTGATTTATTGTTTTCCCGGCTGAAAAATAATACGGCATGTCGCTGGTTCCAAGCGGAACAACAAAAAGCGCCAAAATACCAAGGCTAAGCAACAGCCACTTAAGCTTGGGAAGGCCGATTGTTTGATCATTGTCTTTCCAAAGCATCCATGCGGCAATTAAAAAACAAGTAAAAACACCGACAATCAAAGCAATAATACCAAACGTTTCTAAGCTGCTTAATTGTGATTGCGGCGCGCACATCAGCCAGCCATTGGTAAAAAAATTGCATTGTCCTGTTAAAATTTTTGCGTAACGCGCTATTGATAAACCAAAAAATACCAGCCAACTGATAATATAGCCGATGAGTAAATATTTTTTTAACATACAAATTATTTATAATCGAAATGAGTGAGAGAAAAAAACAGTGAAATATTTTTAGATCGCTTGCGGGCTAAAAATATTTCCTCTGGATATTTCCGAGCGAATGAGTTTATATGGGCTTTAGCCCATATACTGATTAACGAACTCCTCAAAACTCGCCGCCACATACTCCATCATTTCCGCGGTTAAACCGGGATAAACACCAATCCAAAAAGTATTATTCATGACTAAATCGGTATTTTTTAACTCCCCCACCACCCGGTACTCTATTTTGTTGTCTATAAAATACGGCTGTTTGGTTATATTTCCTGCAAACAAATAACGAGTGGCAATTTGTTTGTCCAGTAAAAATTTTACCAGTGTGTCGCGGTCAAATGATAATCCTTCTTTAACGGTGAGTAAAAAACCAAACCAGCTGGGGTCGGCATTATCCAACCATTTCGGCAACACAAAGTAATCTTCAAATTTCTTTAACGCGTTATACAAGGTTTTAAAATTGGCCTTGCGTTTAGCCACAAAATCCGGCAACTTTTCCAGCTGCGCCACTCCGAGCGCCGCCTGAATGTCCGTAACTTTTAAATTATAACCAATTTCAGAATAAATATATTTGTGGTCATAGCCATACGGCAAATCTCCCAACTGCCAGCCAAAACGCATGCCGCAGGTATTGTCATTACCGGTCCGGCACCAACAATCTCTTCCCCAATCACGCATGGAACGGATTATTTTTGCCAAAATTTCGTCATTGGTAAGCAAAGCTCCGCCTTCTCCCAGAGTAATATGATGGGCCGGATAAAAACTGCAAGTCGCGATATGACCAAATGTGCCGGTGTATTTGCCGTTATAAATTGAACCCAAAGCATCGCAGTTATCCTCTATCAACCACAAATTGTGTTCCTTGCAAATAGCGGCGATGGCGTCCAAGTCATATGGATTGCCCAAAGTATGCGCCAAAAATATCGCCTTGGTTTTTGGTGAAATTGCTTTTTTAATTTCTTCGACATTGGCATTGTAATAACCCAAATCAACATCCACAAAAACCGGCACCAATTTATTCTGGACAATCGGATTTACCGTGGTGGGAAAACTGGCGGCCACGGTTATTACTTCGTCGCCCGGTTTTAATTTTCTGTCTCCTAATTTTGCGGAAGTAAGGGCGGAAATGGCCAACAAATTAGCCGAGGAACCGGAGTTTACCAAAATCGCCTGCTTGACTCCCAGCCAATGGCTAAGTTTTCGTTCAAATTCTTCGCTAAAACGCCCCTCTGTCCACCAGCCGTCCAAAACCGCCTCCACCATATTGATCATTTCTTTGGCATCAAAAATTTTACCGGATACGGGCACGGAAGACTCGCCCGGGACAAATGATTTTGCGGGAAATTTTTTGTTATATTCGGCTTGAATTTGCTGGCGTAAAGCGTCTTCCATACTAGCGTATTAAAGATTAAGATGGATTATATTCTATCAACTATCTTCTAAAAAGGCAACTTTGGAGATAAAAAAAGACGCCATGCCATTTTGTCCAGGTTGGACTTGGTGGCAGGGCGTTGATGCCTCCTTCTTGTTGGTTATGTCGCTACCAACTAGCGGACGAACTCAATCCGCGCGCGGACGTGGCGGCCCGACTTGGCCGCAAGCTTCATCACCGCCAGCGGGATGATGTGCTCCTCGTGGTGATCCACGGTGACCTGCGGCAGATCATCCGCCGGATACCAGCGGTGCCGGTCATCCTCGCGCGGGTCGCCATCGAGCTGGACGAGGAAGATCTTGGAGAGAAACGGTCCGCGCTCCTCCTTGGTGGGCAGCTCACCGATCTCCTCGTATCCCGGCAGGATCTTCGTGCCGAACTCGCCGGCCAGCCGATTGACCACCACGCTCCAATTTCCGCAGTTCTCGTTGGCGCGCATGACCGACCCGGGCGCGTGCCACTGGAACGGATACGCCTCGTTGGCGGTGCGCTGGCGCAGGTAGACCTCGATCTTGTCGGTCTCCTGGTTCACCCGAAGCGCCACGGCCTCGAAGGCCAGGTTCATACCCAGCCTGGCGAGCGCGTTGTAGAGCGGCGTGCCGTAGCCACCCGGCTTGATCCGGTTGAGCAACTCCGCGACCATCTCCTTGTACCGATCGCTCGTCGGATCCATCTTCTCGTCGATGTTCATGACATCCTCCTCTGCATCCAGGCCCTTACTGGGGGCCAAAGATATATAGCTTATATCATAAATAATCAAAAAAGTCAAGGGGGTGTACAGGATGACCACATCGTAGACAAGTGCATAGTTTTTTCCGCGAATTCCAG
>CAZXML010000006.1:0-60354 GCA_964641245.1 uncultured Gammaproteobacteria bacterium
GACAAATTCTGCTTATAAAATCAACGGTACAAATGTCATCATTGCCCAACCAGCATTATCTAACTTCTTTTTCGGTAATTCAGGTAATTTGACGATGACGGGGACCTATAACACCGCTATGGGTTATAATGCGCTCCTCAGCAACACCACCGGAAACACTAATTCCGCTATGGGTTTACAAGCGCTCTACAGCAACACCATCGGAACCCATAACACCGCTATGGGTTATAATGCGCTCCTCAGCAACACCACGGGGATCCATAATACCGCCATGGGTGTGAACGCGCTCTACGACCTCAATATCCTTGTTGGGACAGGAGCCAATACTGCCCTTGGCTATAACACCGGCAGAGGAATTATTACGGGTGTCAACAACACTATTATCGGAGCCAATGTTACAGGGCTTACCTCCACACTTTCCAATAACATTATCATTGCGGACGGTGCCGGAAACCAAAGAATAAATATAGACGCAAACGGCTACGTTAGTTTCGGCACTACCACCCCCGTTGCTCAATTTTCTATCCAAGGGTTCGCCTCCAGCAGTCCTATTTTTGATGTAGCTTCATCATCTGGCGCAAGCCTTTTGCGCGTCCTCGCCAACGGCAACATTGGCATCAATTCCTCCACTCCAATCGACACCCTCGCTGTTCAAGGCGGATTGCAAGTAGTAGGCGGAGTTACTTCCACAAATCTATATGTCTCCGGCATCACCAATCTTGGGGTCACTACTGTCTCTACACTCACTGCCACAAATGTTACCTCCACCAACGTTTCCAGTACCAATAGTTATTCCAATTCATATACCGGTACTTGGAATGGAAACCTGCTTTCAATTACAGTCGGCGGCACCAACAGTTCCACCATTGGCCCGGCCGGCTCTGTCGCATATTCTAACGCCAGCAGTTACTTGTTTACCGCCGCCGGTACAGCCGGACAAATTTTGCAGGCCAATGGCACCGGCGCTCCTACTTGGATAAATACCAGCACCATGGGATTTGTTAATCTGCAGGGCGTTACGTCCGGTACGCAACAAATTGGAAATTTTAATATTTCTGGTACAGGTCTTGTAGGTACGTCATTTGGTGTTAATACTACCAGCCCAATCGCTTCTTTGGCGGTGCAGGGAATTGGTGGAACTAACCCTTTTAGTATTAATTCCTCAACCGGAGCTTCTCTACTGGTTATTTTGCAAAACGGCAATGTTGGTATTGGAACTTCAACTCCCGCTTTCAAGATGGATGTTGCTGGAGATGTCAATATCACGACAAATTCTGCTTATAAAATCAACGGTACAAATGTCATCATTGCCCAACCAGCACTAAGTAACTTCTTTTTCGGTAATTCAGGTAATTTGACGATGACGGGGAGCTATAACACCGCTATGGGTTCGCAAGCGCTCTACAGTAACACCGACGGAAGCAATAACACCGCTATGGGTGTACAAGCGCTCTTAAACAACACCACCGGAAGCGAAAACACCGCTTCGGGTATGTACGCGCTCTTAAACAACACCACCGGAAACTATAACACCGCTATGGGTATGTTCGCGCTCTTCGACTTCAATACCCTTGATGGGACAGGATCCAATACTGCCCTTGGCTATAACACCGGCAGAGGAATTTCTACAGGTGTCAACAACACCATTATCGGAGCCAATGTTACAGGGCTTGCCTCCGCACTTTCCAATAACATTATCATTGCGGATGGTGCCGGAAACCAAAGAATAAATATAAACGCAAACGGCTACGCTAGTTTTGGCACTACCACCCCCGTTGCTCAATTTTCTATCCAAGGGTTCGCCTCCAGCAGTCCTATTTTTGATGTAGCTTCATCTTCTCTTTCCAGTTTATTTAGAATTTTAGCTAATGGTAATGTGGGTATCGGGACATCTTCTCCAAGCACCGCTCTGGCAGTAAATGGAACTTCTACGATGAATGGTTTACAAATTACAAACTTAGGGAGCGCGGCAGTACCCGCGATTGCGATAGGTACGGCCACAGATGGTTTTTACCAACGAACCGCAACCACTTTGAATATAACTACTAATGGCGCGATAACTGCTGAATTTTATAATGGTGGACTCGCAAATAATCTTATTTACACAGGCATTATCTCTAACGGTACTACTGCTGGGAGTAGTGCTGGGGGGCAAATAGACTTTGATGGTTCGGGAATGATTATGGGACTTACAACTGTTCCAACAATTCTGGCAATCAGAAATAAAACCGTATCTATCAACACCACATCCGTTTCCGCTTCGTTAATGGTTCAAAGCGCTCCCGGAGCCGTTCCGTTTTCGGTTGTTTCTTCTAGCGTTACCGAAACTTCAATGTTTAAAATATTATCAAATGGCAATGTGGGTGTTAATACTACCAGCCCAATCGCTTCTTTGGCGGTGCAGGGAATTGGTGGAACTAACCCTTTTAGTATTAATTCCTCAACCGGAGCTTCTCTACTGGTTATTTTGCAAAACGGCAATGTTGGTATTGGAACTTCAACTCCCGCTTTCAAGATGGATGTTGCTGGAGATGTCAATATCACGACAAATTCTGCTTATAAAATCAACGGTACAAATGTCATCATTGCCCAACCAGAATTAAGTAACTTCTTTTTCGGTAATTCAGGTAATTTGACGATGACGGGCGGCTATAACACCGCCTCGGGTTACCAAGCGCTCAACAGCAACACCGCCGGAACCGATAACACCGCTATGGGTATGCAAGCGCTCTACAGCAACACCATCGGAAACTATAACACCGCTATGGGTGAGGCTGCGCTTTACAACAACACCACCGGAGACCAAAACACCGCCTCGGGTGCGTATGCGCTCTACAGCAACACCACCGGATTCTATAACACCGCCTTGGGCATGTACACGCTCCTCAACCTCAATATCCTTAATGAGACAGGAGCCAATACTGCCATTGGCTATAACACCGGAGGAGGAATTATTACAGGTGTCAACAACACCATTATCGGAGCCAATGTTACAGGGCTTGCCTCCGCACTTTCCAATAACATTATCATTGCGGATGGTGCCGGAAACCAAAGAATAAATATAAACGCAAACGGCTACGCTAGTTTCGGCACTACCACCCCCGTTGCTCAATTTTCTATTCAAGGGTTCGCCTCCAGCAGTCCTATTTTTAATGTAGCTTCATCTTCTCTTTCCAGTTTATTTAGAATTTTAGCTAATGGCAATGTTGGTATAGGATCTTCCACTCCTGGCTTTAATTTTGTAGCTGTCGGATCTGTTTCTCTTCCTACCATTCCAGCCTTGGCCCGAAATTCCGATCTACTTTGTTGGGATACTGTAACCGGTACTTTAAGCCACCAGGCAACCACATGTACAATTTCATCTGCTTGGTTTAAAGAAAATATTAAGAGCTTATCTTCGGAGAAATTGATGGAAGAGGTCAGACAATTAAGAGCTGTTAGTTTTGATTATAAATCTGATGGCCAAACAAGCGAGGGTTTTATTGCGGAAGAAGTGGCTTTAATAGATCCAATGTTGGTTGTTTATACTTCTGACTATACCAATGAAAGATTTGATTGGGTTCAAAAAAATTATCCGAACTCAATTCTATACAAAGACGGCAAAACTTTAATCCCCCAAACAGTGGATTATTCTCGAGTATCGGTTCTCCTTACCGGCGCGCTTCAAGACATAAATGCCAGACTGGCGGTTTATGCTTCTTCAACAGAAGTAATGTCTTCGGTTTTGAATATTAATACTACTAACAACACTATTGCAGTCGGCACTTCTACCAATCCATATAACCTTGTTGTCACAGGCAATATTTCTTTGAGTGGTACGAATGTAGTGAATAAACTCTCCTTCGCCACCTCCACTTTATTTGAATCAAACGTAGCCAGTTTTTCCGGAGCCCGCGCCTTTATTTTAAACGCGCCTAATTTTACCGGCGCTTCGGCTGATAATTATATTATTTCTCTGCGGGCAAACAACAATCCGGTTTTCTCGGTGGCGGCCAGCGGCGATGTGCATGCATTCGGAAATTATTATGGCGCCAGCGCTGTTTTGGGCACTTCCACCAACCCTGGAGATTTGGCCGAGCGGGTAGATGTGGCTGTGGATGATACGGTGGAACCTGGCGATGTGATGGTGGTAGATAAAAACGCGCCCGACACTTATCGTCGCAGTGGCTCGGCCTACGAACAATCCGTCGCCGGTATCATCTCCACCAATCCTACTATTATCGTCGGCAACGGCAAAACCGAATACACTGCCGTAATGGCCATGGTTGGCCGCGTACCGGTAAAAGTTTCCAATGAAAATGGAAATATTCAAAGAGGCGATTTATTGATTACCGCTTCCACGACCGGTTTTGCTATGAAGTATGATCCGGCTAAAGACAACAACAATAAAATGGTGGCTGTGATTGGTGTGGCCTTGGAGTCATTTGACGGCGGGATGTCGCCAACCCACCCCTACCCCGCCCAAGCGGGGAATACCACTACAGGAAAAATTTTGACTCTTATCAGAACCGGTTGGATATATAACCGCGATCAGGCGATAAATAATTTAGAAGATAATATTAAACAAATGGCTGTGGCGCAAGGAATAAATTTGTCTTCCGCCAGCGAAGCCAGCAATTTAAATATTCAGGACACTAGCGGACAACTGTCTTATACCGGCGGTATTCTTGATTTACAAAATAATTCCTTAATTAATGTAGCCGGTATAATGGGTAGAGATAATAAATGGAGAATTGACGAATCCGGTAATTTAATCCAAAAAATTGCCACGGCTAATGGCGATAAAGAAACCTATAGTCTGCAAAGCTCCGGCAAACAGGAGATTGTAATTTCCGGCACCAGTACATTGGAAAACGGAACTATAAAAGTCATTTTAGGCGATTTGGACCAGGCTATTATTGACAAAACAGTTCCATTAAGAATTCAAATTACCATGTCCGGTGAAACCAAGGGAGTGTATGTGTCCGAAAGGAATTTTGACAGCTTTGTGGTGAAAGAAAATGAAAATGGACAGAGCAACGCTTCGTTTGACTGGACAGTCATCGCTAAAATTTTGCCGCCGGATTTGACTTCTGCCACCACAAATTCAGGCCAGGCCAATAATGGCAGCGCGCCAACCGATGTTGTTACTATGATTCCTGATGCGGTCTTGTCAGCCAATACTTCTTCATCAATAAGTGATGTTACTTCCACGACGGTTATTGATACGGGAGTTTCTTCTACGATTGATATTAGTTCCAGCACGCTCGTCACGCGGTAGAGATTTCGGTATTATATGACTTCACAACTAAAAAAAACAATTTTGCTTGTCGTTGTTATTTGTAGCAGTTTTTTTTATTTATTTTTTCATCAAATTGATTCTATCCATGCGGCCAATGCAAATCAGGGAGTAACTGTTAATTTGACCGTACCGGTTCCTGGCAGTACTGGCGGCGGCGGTACCGGCGGGGGCCCGGGAGGATCTGATGTGCCACCAGTAATTTTTGCTCTGGATTCCTTTGTTTCTTTTACCACGGCGACTGTAAGTTGGTCTGCCACTGATGATCTTGGCGTTGTCGCTTCAAGTTTTGTTTATGGGCCAACGATTAGTTATGGTAATTCCGGATTAGTAACCGGAAGCTATAAGGTTGATTTGCTCGGTCTGGCCACCGGCACTTTGTATTATTTTAAAATTTTGGCTATTGATACCGGTTCGCATACCACTGAATATACCGGAACTTTTTCTACTTCACCGCCTCCGGCCGATACCGCCCCCCCGCTTATAAGCAACATTCAAGTGACTGCGGGCATAACCGCCGCCACAATAACATGGGATACAAATGAATTAGCGGATAGCCAGATAAATTACGGTTTAACAAACTCCTATGGCAGTAATTATTTTGATGTAGAGGGAAAATTAACGCATAGCGTTCTTTTATTTAATTTAACACCCAACACAACTTATCATTTTCAAATTATTTCCACCGACAGTTCCGGTAACAGCGGCAATACGCCAGATGCGACTTTTACCACTCAAGCTGACAGTGTGGCGCCTCCGGATGTTTCCGGCTTTCTTTTAACAACCACTACCAATTCTATTGTTTTGTCATGGACCAATCCTAGTTTAGCTGGAACCATAGACTTTAACTTAGTAAAAGTTCTCAGAAAAGTCGGGACACCATCGGTAAGCCCCGTTGATGGCACAGTGGTTTATACAGGCGCCGGAGAAAATTTTACAGATTTTAGTGTAGCAGTAAACACAGATTATTTTTATACAATTTTTTCTTTTGATACATCCGGAAATTATAGTCCGGGTATTTTTAGAAATGGAAAAATTTTACCGAGCCCCATTCCCGGACCTTTTGAAATTTGTGATAATGGATTGGATGATAACGGCAATGGCAGTGTAGATTGCGCGGATATTGCCTGCGTAAGTTTTCCGGCGTGTATTATTGTTCCCCCTCCCACTTCCACACCACCCGCGCCGGTTCCGGAGATTTGTAATAATGGAAATGATGATGATTTAAACGGACAAATTGATTGCGCCGACAGCGCTTGTTCCGGCTATGTTGGCTGTCTGTCCCTTTCGACTGTCGCCGTTTGTAATAACGGGCTGGATGATGATGGTGATGGAATAATTGATTATCCGGCCGACCCCGGATGTAGTAGCGCGGAAGATACCGATGAATATAATCCGCCCGAACCAACTATTCCGCCATTTGCCCAAATATATTTTAATGACCTGATATTTTTAGCCGGTAATCGCCAAATCAAGCTAGAGCCGTTGGAAAATATAATAACGGGATTATCCGGGGCTAATTTTTCATTGGTAGTTCCGGAAAATATTTTGGCAAGCGCGCCACGGACAATGATTTTAAGGGTAGGCGGGACGGATCAACACCAGTTTGTTTTTAATACAACAGACAGAAAATATTATGCAGATCTTTCTTTTTTTGGCGTAGGTGAGTCACAGGCGTATTTGGAAATTGATTATGGTTCCGGTCAGCTGGATTCCGTGGGTTTTAAATTAAACAGTTTACCGTGGGGCCAAGTGGTTGATGAAGACGGCAAAGCTATTCCGGACGCTGAAATCACTCTTTTGGAAACCGACGGATCAGCGGCGCAGATGGGAAATTATGGCCAGTTAAATCCAATATTATCCGATGCCAACGGAAGTTTTGGCTGGATGGTGCTTAATGGCGATTTCAAAATTACCATATATAAGGAAGGTTACTATAACCGTTCCTTTACCCTAAGCAATATTAGTAATCACGTAGTTAACGCAAAATTTGTTTTAATCACGCGGCCAATCAAGCTGGATTTAACAGACACTCCGGCAAATATTATTAAAGCCTTAGGCTCGCAAACTAAAATCTTATCCAATATAGTTGTTCAGAAAGTGCAGGATGCCGTTACTAATCCGGAAGTGCAACAAGCAAACCAACAGATTGTGGCGCCGGCTACAATTACGGTGGTGTCCATTGGCGCGATAACATTAATTTCATGGTTGGATTTTCTGCCACTTTTGCGGCTGTTGTTTCTGCAGCCGCTTATGCTTCTGGGCTGGAGAAAAAGAGAAAAATGGGGTTTGGTGTATAACTCTTTAAATAAATTACCAATCGATTTAGCAACTGTACGTTTAATCAGCCTGGAAACAAACAGAGTAATACAATCAAAAGTTACGGACACAAAAGGCCGGTTCTTATTTATGGTGGATCAGGGGAAATATAGGCTGGAAGTGCAAAAAAACAGTTTTATTTTCCCGTCCAAATTTTTGGAAGGATATAAAAGCGACGGCCAGAAAGTTGATATTTATCATAATGAACCAATTGAAGTTCTTAAGCCGGCTAGCATTACAGCTAATGTGCCGCTTGATCCGGTGGGCGCGCAGAAAAAACCCTTACGTTTGGTTTTGGAAAAGTTTGGCCGAAAATTGCAGGTGGTGCTTTCTTGGATTGGTATTATTGTTACCGCCGCTTCCTTATATATATCCCCCAAATGGTACATTGTCGCTTTGCTGGTTTTACATATTGTGTTATTCCTTATCTTCCGCAGGTTGGCAGTGCCGCCCAAACCAAAAAATTGGGGTATTGTTTATGATGACACCAACAAAGCGCCGGTGGGCAGAGTGGTGGCCAGATTATTTAATTCCCAATTTAATAAGCTTGTAGATACGCAAATTACGGATAGTAGCGGTAAATATTATTTTATGGCTGGTGATGGCAAGTATTATGTAACGTATGAACACAAGGAGTATCATCCAGAGAAAACGGATATTATTGATTTAGCAGGGAAAGATGCCGAAGTTATTACGGTTGATGTTAAATTAAAGAAGAATTAATAAGCTTGCCACGCCGAAGCCTTAGCGAAGGTCTGGTTGACAGTTGGTGATATTTAATTTATACTCATTAAAGAAACGGGCCTTTAGCTCAGCTGGCTAGAGCGCTTCCATGGCATGGAAGAGGTCAAGGGTTCAAATCCCTTAAGGTCCACAAAAAATATATATGTCTCTATCCGTCGGCATAGTTGGTTTGCCTAACGTAGGAAAATCAACTTTATTTAACGCGCTAACCCGCAGTAAACAGGCAGACGCGCAAAATTACCCATTTTGTACCATCGACCCTAACGTTGGTGTGGTTGAGGTGCCGGATGCAAGACTGCAAAAGTTGTCCGATGTTTCCAAATCAAAAAAAATTATTCCGACAGTTATAGAATTTGTAGATATTGCCGGATTGGTAAAAGGAGCATCAGAAGGTGAAGGCTTGGGAAATAAATTTTTATCACATATTCGTGAAGTTGATGCGATCGTTCAGGTTGTCCGTTCGTTTAGCGATAGCAATGTAGTCCATGTGATTAATAGGGTTAATCCGCAGGAAGATGCCGATATTATAAATTTGGAATTGGTTTTGGCGGATTTGCAGGTGGCCAAAAAGAAGTTGGATACCGTGAAGCGCAGCGCGAAGGGAGTGGCGGCAAAAGATTTTGAAAAACAAATTGAATTATTTACCAGAGTGGAAGCGCATTTGCAGGCCGGCAAACCAGCCCGCGATTTGGAGTATAATGAGGATGAAATTTTATGGATGAAAGAACTTCAGTTACTAACCATGAAGCCAATGTTGTATGTGGTTAATGTTGATGAAGGTGGTCACGCTACCCAAATTAACGGTACAACTCCGCAAATAGAAATATCGGCCAAACTGGAAGCGGAACTGGCCGACTTAAGTGAAGAGGAAGCAAAAAATTATTTGAAAGAGTTGGGTTTGGAAGAAACAGGTTTGGATAGATTAATCACTGCCAGCTATAAATTATTAAATTTGATAACTTTTCTTACCTCGGGTGAACCGGAAACCCGCGCCTGGACAGTGCAATATGGCGCCAAAGCCCCGGAAGCGGCCGGCGTCATTCACACAGATTTTGTTAAAGGTTTTGTAAAAGCCGACGTGGTAAATTGGCAGGATTTTGTGTTGGCCGGAGGCTGGAGCAAAATAAAAGAAACAGGAAAGATGAGATTAGAAGGAAAAGACTATGTGGTACAAGATGGGGACGTTGTGTATTTTCACATAGCCACCTAGTTGTCATGCTGAACTTGTTTCAGCATCTTACGGTAGATCCTGAAATAAATTCAGGATGACAATTGGCGTTTACCTTTTTTCATACCGCCAGATTTCTCTGGCTACCCGCTGGTTGGGGCGGGCATAGACAAGGCGTAATTGACCTTCAAAAAATGGTAGGGCTTTAAACCCTATTTTTTCAATTTCATTTTTACAATCAACCTCAATCCAATCACCGGCATATTTAAATCGGGGAATTATAAAAACAACTTTGCCTTTAGTTTTTAGTACCCGGTGAAATTGTTGGAATGCCTGCAGATAAAGCTCTTTTAATTCTTTTGCCTGAACAAGCAAATCCTGCTTTGACTCCTGACCACGCAATGGTTTGCCGAGATATGGCTCGGTAACAACGGCATCTACGGAGCCGGACGGTAATTTCCCGGAAAGTTCCGCTATTTCACTTTTGAATATTTTTATCTCCGGCAATTCCCGGTTGAATTTATTTGCCACCCATTCAATATTTAATTTTGTATCCGCCACCGCCTTTTCAGAGATATCGCTACCGATTAAATTTTTATAGTTTAAGAGCAGAGCTTCGCTAATGATTGTGCCGGAACCGCAAAAAGGATCCAGTAGAATAGAGTTTAGCTGGGTTTGGGACAGGTTAATTAATATCATCGCCAGCTTGGGCGGTAACATGCCGCTTAAATCGTCGCGCCCCGGACGGCCAAAATCGCGGGCGCTAAATTGTTCAAAAGGCTGAACCGCGTCTGTTTTGGCGATGGAAAATAAATTGTCTTTTTTTTCTATTAAAAACTCCCGCCCCCGCGTCGTTAATCCGTTCATTGCCACGGCAACAGACGATAAGGCCGGTTCTTTGTTTTCCACGTATCTTATGGAGAGACCTTCATTTTTTAGCTTTTTCTTTATTTCTAAGCCGAGATCTTTTATTTCTTTTAAGGTTATTTCGGTATTGTAAAAACTAAGGCCAAAATTTATTTTTCCTTCCACCTTTTTAAGTTCCAGAATTATTTTTTCCTTCATTTCATCCGTGCTAACATTATCGGCAATTTCCTCCGCAATTTTTATAGTGCCGCCCAACCGGCCGATTAAATTTTTGGCATCAAATTTAACATCGGTTTTTAAAATTGGCAAAGAGTAGTCGTAATTTTTTACACTTAAAACCGCGTCTATTTCAGCCGCGGCGATTAAAGATTCTCTGCCCAGTACAAACCAATGTCTAGGGCCTGGTGCTTGTGTTGGCATAAACTGATGTGGTTGCGCCGTAATAAAATATATTCCTGACGTTCGGAGGGAACTCTTCCAGCTGCTTTTTGCGGCTGATTATTGCCCGCGCTTTTTCATAAGCCGGTAAATCCAGGTCATAAATACTCATATTTGACCGCAGGGCCACTATAGCATTCGCATTGGCGATTGTACTATAGATATTCTCATAAATAAAGTAATATGTAAACATGGCGCCGGATATGAGTAATCCAAGGATAATAATATTGATCAGACGCCAAAGGCCGTATCTCCCCTTATAAGAGATGATCATTTTATTGGTTAACATATAATTCTATAGTAAGACTAAGGTTGGTGGTTGGTGTTGCTTCTCCATTTTTGGTAAAGACCGGCGTGGTTCGCAGTGAGTTTATGTAAATAAAATAATTGGATGTTTCTAGTTCGGCGATGTGCATCAGGATATTCTCATAACTGCCGGCTAGGTTCATGGAAATGCTGGCGGTTTTGCTCCCACCCAGCTTATCCAGGTTGGAATTTAAAATTGTCTGCGTAATATGATGTTTGGCTGCTAAATCCTCCAAATATGTAATTAATTTAAGCTCATCCCCCGGTTTAAACAGAAAAGAATTAAAATCGGCGGAGGAATTTTTTATTTCTTCTAATTTTTTTCTGGTAACCCGTAAACGCAAAGATTGTTCATATTTTTGCTCCATGAATAACCGCAGCTTATAACTTTCATCTGAAGTTTTTTTAATATATGTTAAGGTTGGCACGAACACGCCCAGAATAATTATAAGAGACAGCAGTGTTAATGCGCCCGTTAGAATAATTGTTTTTTTTGTTAAATCGAGAGTCATAATGGCATTTAATTATCATCTACGACCGGTTTTTGGCTGGATTTAGGGGCTTCTTTTTTTAATGAAAGGCTGACTAATTTCGCCTTAAATTCAAAATTAACATTCTCTTTTTGAAATAGCTGTGAAGCCGGCGTTTCTACCTGGGTAATCCAGGAAATTCCGTTTAGCACATCCTGATAATGGATTAAGGCGGATCTGGTAAGGGCAGTTCCGGAAATTGACAATGTTTGCGCGTGGCGGTCTACCTGTACGGAACTAAGTTTTATATCATTCGGCAAAGTGGCAATTAGTTCTTTTATTTTTGGCGTAACGGGCGCAAAGTTTTGGTTCGCTAAATTTATGTTGCGCACTAAATTATTAATAACCTTAACATCCTGATTGTAAGTATAATACTCGCGGTTAATTGCCGCCGCGCTGGCCGCCAAATTGGCAAAATCGTTTTCCAAAAAAAGCCAGCTCCAAATAAGGGTGGCCGCTAACACGGAGCCGATAATAATAACCAACTCCAAAATATCTTTTATCAGTAAAAAATTGATTATGTAGTCCAGGCGGCTCTTTTTTGCCGCCGGCAATAGATTGAAATTGATGTCCATCATACTTTTGTTTGTCATCATGTTCACTGCGTTCAATGCAGGCTCTGAATGTAATGAAGGATCTCTGTCTCAATCGCTGAACGGACAGAGATTCTTCGCTTCACTCAGAATGACAGTTTATATATTATTTATTTTTCGTGGTTTTTGTTTTGTAACGGATTTTGAACGGCGCGGAGCGCTAAGCCGATCACACAGGCCAGCGGCAGGCTTTTATTTTTATCATATTCGTATAGTTTTTTATTCAGCAGGTTTTTCCACGGATGGCCGGCGTGAGCGGTAATTTTCAATTGCCTGGAAATAAAATTATCTATATTTTCCCAATTGGCCATGCCGCCGCAGATGGTAATGCGGCTGACAGTGTTGGTATTATTAAAATGCTCTTTATAAAATAGCAGCGCGGTTTTAAGTTCGGCTATTAAACTTTCGGGAATGCCGGACACGGATGTGAGGTATTTGGGGTTATGAGCATCGTATTTAAGACCGTTTTTAATTTTTAATTCTTCAGCCGCGCCATGTTCAATTTTTAATCCTTGCGCAATAGCCGCAGTCACCAGTTCTCCTGAAAATCCTAATGTGGTGGTGAACTGAATGCTGTTGTTATCAAAGATAATTAAGGTAGAGCGGGTACCGCCTAAATCCAAAATTGCGCGCGCTTGCCCGGCGTAATCCTTATCCGCGGTAATCATAGACCGAGAAATAGCGGATGATTCCGTTTCTAAAACTATGGGGTTTAGGCCTACGCTTTCTATCAAATAAGTATAAGCATCGGTAACAACCTTGGGAACGGCGGCAATTAAAACTTGTCTTTTTTTGGAAGTGGCAGTTGGCGTTACAACTTGCCAATCTAAATATGTGTCTTCCAACTCAAAAGGCAGATGTTTTTTTGCCTGGTAGGTGATGTCTACCGATGTCAGTACGTTATCACTGCTTTCCACATCTATTAACTTTAAAAAAGTCTTTGGTTCCGGCAGGTTGGCAACAACCCAGGAAGAACGGATTGGTTTAAAACCGCCTCCATCTTTGCCTAATAAAACCAATAATTTCTTACGCACCAGTTCCGGCTGTTGAATATCCCCGTTAACAATAAGACCGGGTGGCAGAGAGGTTGAACGCAGTTCTTTAATATTATAATAGGGCCTTTCAAAGAAAGCGGAAGGCGAGAGTTGAACCAATTTTATGGATAAATCCCCGATATCCAAGCCGAACGCTCCGGCAAATGGGTTTCGTAGTAACATAATTAGATAGTTTGTGACAAGGAATACATAGGCATGATGACCGCGACAGCAATGCCGGCTACGGCCAAACCAAGCACCAGAATAATTATCGGTTCAATAATGGTGGTGAAATTTCTCATGGTAGTATCTACCTCGTTTCCATAAAATTCCGCCAGCTCGCGCAACATGTCTTCGGTTTTCCCAGATCTTTCTCCCACCATTATCATTTCCGTAACCATGGGCGGAAAAATTTTGGGAAACTGGCGCAAGATATCCGAAAGAGTTTCGCCTTTTTTTAATGATTCGGAAACTATTAATAAACTTTCTTTATAAATTACATTGCCCAACACCTCGGATGAAATTCTGGTAGCGTCGATAATAGGAATGGTGCTTTCTAAAAGAGAAGAAAGCGTGAGGGTGAACCGCGCCAAGTTAATTTTTTTAATAATGCCGCCGATAATCGGCAGGGCCAGGTTGGTGGCATGAACAACTCGTTTAACATCCGGTTTTTTTATAAGCCAAAATGCGGTTACTATAAATATGATTATAAAACCAAGCATCCATAAGCCGTATTTAGTGGTGGAGTCTGTTATAAAAATTAATATTCTGGTGGGTAAAGGCAGTTCTGCGCCAAAATCCTTAAACATAATAAGAAGTTTTGGCAAAATAAATACCACCACTTCTATGCTGATACCGATCATGGCGGTAACGATGACCGCCGGATACATCATGGCGCCTTTAATGCGCGAAGAAAGTTCGTGATTTTTTTTCATTTGCACCGAAACCTGGTCCAGCGCTGTTTCCATTTTTCCGGCAGTTTCGCCGGCGCCAATCATGCTAACATAAATGGAAGGGAAAATTTTAGGATATTTAGCCAGCACCTCGCTTAACTGCAAGCCTTCTTCTACTCCAATGGTAATTTGGCCGATGACTGTTCTTAATTTTTTGTTTTCAATTTCCGCGCTTAAAATCCGTAAAGCATCTATTAAAGAAAGCCCGGCCTTTACCATGGTTTTTAAATGGCTGACAAAAAGAATTTTTTGCATGATTGGCACCCGGACCAAATGATCCGATATCCAGGCGTTTATTTTTTGTTCAAAAGCGGAAGGTATGCGCGGTTGTTTAGGCATATATTTAATTTGGATAACACGAATGCGCTTGAGCGCCACGAATGATGCAAATATTATTCGTATTATTCGTGGGCCATCAGGCCATTTGTATCATCCTATTTTATTTACTCTTTCGTGACCCGTAAAACTTCGGCAATAGTGGTAATTCCGGTTTTGGCTTTTACCAGACCATCTTCTAACATGGTAATCATATTATGAAGGCGGGCGTAGTTTTTTATATCATCGGCCGTGGCATGCGCGTTAATCATTCTGGTTAATTCTTCGTCAATTTCCAGAATTTCGTAGATGCCGATACGGCCTTTGTAGCCGGTTTGTCCGCAACGGTTGCAACCTTCGCCTTTATAAAAAGTAATTTTTTCAACTTCACCGCCCTCGTCTTTGTAATCTTTGGGGATGTTGTTTTTAAAAAGGGCGGATATTTTTTTAACATCAAAGACTTTTCCCAGTTCGTCTGCAGATCCTTTGTCTAAATTGAAAGCCTTTTTGCAAAAAGTACAGATTTTGCGGACTAAACGCTGGGCCATAACGATATTGGTGGTATAGGCCACTAAAAATGGCGGAACTCCCATATCTATTAAGCGGGGCACGGTGGTGGGCGCATCATTTGTGTGCAAGGTAGAGAGTACCAAGTGGCCGGTCATGGCCGCATGAATGGCAATTTCGGCTGTTTCCTGGTCGCGGATTTCTCCCACCATGATAATGTTTGGGTCTTGGCGTAAGAAAGCGCGTAAACCGGTGGCAAAGGTAAAGCCAACTTTTGTGTTAATCTGGCTTTGATTTACGCCCTGGATACGGTATTCAATCGGGTCTTCAATAGTGGAAATATTAACATCTGGTTGGTTCAAAATTCCCAAAATAGAGTATAATGTTGTGGTTTTACCACTGCCGGTTGGGCCGGTAACGAGTATCATGCCGTTGGGTTTTTTAATGGCTTCTTCCACCAGTTTTCTGGGGCCATCCAAAAATCCAAGCTGGTCTAAGGTCAGCGGTTTTGCGCCCTCATGTAATAAGCGCATTACGATTTTTTCACCATCATAAACGGGAATAATAGAAACACGAAAAGCCATTTTTTCGTCTTGAATTTGAATCTTGAAACGGCCATCCTGCGGGGCCATGTGTTCGTCTATTTTTAGGTTGGAAAGGATTTTTACCCTGGCAATTAGGCCACTTTGTACGTTTTTTGGCAATGTCATGACCGCTTTTAAGATACCGTCTATACGATAGCGAACCACCAGTTCCTTTTCGTTCGGTTCTACGTGAATATCGGAGGCGCCCTCGTAGACTGCATGCTCTAAAATACTGTTGACTATGTTTATGGTTGGTATTTCTTCGGCTGCCTTTTTTAAATCGCCGCCAACTACCTCTCCACCCTTGCTAGTGTCCTGAACAACACGCAAATCGTCCTCCAGTTCGGCGTGGTAGCGGTGTAAGGCTTCTTTGAGGTCGCCCGGGGAGGTAATATAAACTTTTGGTTCCAAACCGGTTTTACGGTGTAAAAATTCTATAGTTTGGATATCGGTTGGGTCAGCCATGGCTAACATTAGTTCATTCTTTTCTTTATCAAAAGCCACTACCTGGTGCGCTCCCGCTACCGGCCCGGGTATTAAGTTTAAGACTTCCTTTTTAATTTCCTTTCCCTTTAAGGTAATATAAGGCACCTGCAGGTAATCAGCCGCTTTTTCGTACAATTCGGTTTCATTGACAACCCCATCGCTTATCAGCATTTCTTCAAACGGCTTGTTCATTTTATCAGCCTTCGCCTGCGTTACCTTCCAGATAGCGGCATCGCCAAGATTGTACTTTTTGAGGATAATTTTGAGGGTTTTTGGTAAAAGCATAAAAAAAGACCAAGATTGATATTTAATCTGAAGTTTCCATTAATAATTATACCATATTATATGCAAAGCTTGAAATATTGATAAGGAGAGAGTAAAATTAAGGAGTAAAAAATGTGGAGAGATTAATTAGAAGTAAAAATATGAGTGGTAAGATTGTCTGTGCCGGAGTTAATAAAACTGATATTGGTGCTGTTATTAAGCTAAGTCTTTTGTTAAATGAGGGCGATAATACTAAAACACCCGAGAGCATTAAAGAAGCGGCAAGTGAAGCATTAAAAAATGATTTAGTGTGGGTGGCAAAAAATGGAAATGAGGTTGTCGGCTATATATTATGCGAATTATTTGATGGGAAACAGCCGAATTTTCCCAATTCAATTTTTATTTCCGAGCTTTATGTTGCAGATGAATTTCGAAAGCAAGGAGTTGGGCGACAACTGGTCGAATTAGTTTTGTCAGACAAATTTTCAGAAAAATATACATATTTATCCATTACACACGACCCAGAATCTAGGTTTTTAACCGATTTTTATAAATCACTTGGGTTTGAAGAAGTGGGTGTTACAGATGTTGGGAATGTAAAATTAATACGAAAAGTAGTAACCATGTTATAGAAATTAAAATTTACAAAATAGATGTATGGAAATTGCCGAGGAAAAATTTCAAAAAGTTAAAAACGAAGCTAAAGTATATTATGATGTATTAGCGCCGGTGCATTGCCCATATCTTAAAAAAGATGTGCAGTTTAATAAATATGGTTTTGAACATATTTTATCTAAATCATGGAATTGTGGCCGTTCTAGACTGGAGCAGTATATTAGGTTGCGGCTTTTGCCTAAAATAGTAGAAATAATCAAATTTTCACACACATTACAAGAGTATGATGAACGGCCGATGATGATAAGGCAGAAGATAAATTCACGCTGGGAAAAAAGACCAAAAATAGTGCGGTACTATGTATTTATCGCCGTTATTGTTTCCATAGGCGTTCGTTTTAAGGTCGTGGTAAAGGAAGTAGAAGGTGGGTTGCCATTTTTTTGGAGTATATATCCATCTTGGAGAAAAGAGAATAATGGTAATGGTGGGATGAAAAAAATTTTTTATTCTGGAAATTTGGAACAAGATTAAAAAAACCGCCATACCAGATGGTTGACGGTCTTTACTATATAAACATTTGTCTGCGGTTTATGTGTTGACCGCTGGAGAGCCAAAGCCCTCACAAATGCTTACAAACAAATTATACCACAGAATTCAGGGTTTTGTCAACCCTTTTTCCATAAACCTCAATTCTCTGTGGATAATTCGTAAAATATGCCCTCACGGCCACGCTTATTGACTTTTTTACAACTTATTGCTATGATAAGCCAGCCTTTGGAATAGTATCTAAACTAATTAATTAAGTGGTTTGTCATGCTGGATTTGGTCAGCATTCCATATCCCGACTAAGTCGGGATGACAAAAAATTACACTATGAAGAAATACGAATTGCTGTTGGTTTTGCCCGGTACTTTAGATGAAAAGGAAGTCGGGAAACTGGTACAAGAAATAAAGGAATCTGTTGGCGCTAACAGTCAGGATGTAGAATTAAACAATCTTGGCAAGGTTAGATTGTCTTATCCTATCAAGCAAATTAGGTATGGTTATTACTATACTTTAGTTTTTAATGCCGAACCGGGCGCAGTAAAAATAATTTCCGAAAAGTTAAGAATGAGAGCGGATGTTTTACGCAGTATGATTTCTCACTTTAACACCAACGTTGTAGCCGCCAAAAAAATTACATACAGCACCAACGAAGTCGGAGTTACTACTATGGTGGAAAAAGAAGAACCAGCTGAAAAAGTCAGAGTTGAGATGCCGGCAGTGTCCGCGCCGACTACCAAAGTTGATTTGAAGGCAATTGATGAAAAACTGAATGAAATTTTGGATAACAACATTATACCGGGAGTATAATAATTGTCATGCTGAACTTGATTCAGCATCTGGCGAATTTACAAAGATCCTGAAACAAGTTCAGGATGACATAACAAAATTGTATAGGGGTTTCGCCACATATATTCTCATTCACTCAAAAATGTTTTGTCATCAGGTTGCAATCAAGTAAACTTGTTGCAACTGCCGCCAATCCATTTTATTCATTCATTTCGAATATGGACCTAAATAAAGTCATGATCATCGGCCGTTTAACCCGAGATCCGGAACTTAAGAATACTCCTACCGGCAAGGCTGTGGCCACTATTGGCGTAGCGACCGGCAGGGTTTGGATAGATGCCAAAGGCCAGAAACAAAAACAAACCGAGTTTCATAATGTGGTGCTTTGGGGAAAGTTGGCCGAAATTGTTCACCAGTATTTACACAAGGGTGGAAAAATATATCTGGAAGGCCGTTTGCAAACCCGCGAATGGACCGGTCAGGACGGAGTAAAAAGATACCGGACGGAAATTGTGGGCGAGAACATGATAATGTTGGACTCACGACCGGCCGGAGCTACCGGAACTCCTTCCACATCTTATGAACCGACCGCTATGACGGAAGCGCCTCAAGAAGTCATTGAGGAAGAAGTAAAAGTAGAAGATATACCATTTTAAATTAAAAAAAATTATTTATGATGAATAATGCAGCAAAAGAAAAAGAACAAAAAGATAAGGCTTGTTATTACTGTGTGAATAACAAATTAGTAGTTGATTATAAAGACATCACTACTTTAAGAAAATTTGTTTCTTCCTACATGAAAATAGCCCCGCGCCGACGCAGTGGTTTGTGCGCTAAACACCAGCGCCAAGTTGCCGGAGCGGTAAAGAGAGCCAGACAAGCATCACTGATGCCTTACACAGCTTAAATAAAAAGCCCCGCGAGGGGCTTTTGAAGTATATGTCTAATTGGTCTGATTTAAAAAATAATCCGCGGTTGAAAAATATCTATGATACGCGAATTAAAATTATTAAATTAATCCGCGATTTTTTTTGGTCTATGGATTTTATGGAAACAGATACGCCGGTTGCGGTAAAGTTGGCCAGCCAGGAGCCATATCTTAATCCGTTGTTCGTTACCATCCACGATCCGAACAGTCATGCTGAAAATTTTTATTTACGCACCTCGCCGGAGTTTGCTTTAAAAAAATTACTGGCGGTTGGTTACGAAAAGATTTTTGAGATCGGCAAATGCTTCCGTGATTACGAAAGTTTTGGCGGTAATCATAATACCGAGTTCACTATGCTGGAATGGTATCGGGCGCCCGGAAAATATCAGGATATTATGGATGATACCGAGAACTTGTTTAAATATATTAGTCGAAATTTAGAAATAAAGAAATTAAGAAATAGGCAGGTCGAAATTTTAATTGATTGCAAGTGGGACCGCTTAAGCATGAAAGAGGTTTGGCAAAAATATATTGGTGTTAATCTTGACGATTATTTAGAAATTGATAGGTTAAAACAATTGGCCATTGATAAAAAATACGTGATAGATGATAATTACGAATACGAAGATATTTTTTATAAAATTTTCTTAAATGAAATTGAGCCTAATTTGGGAAACGAAACTCCGATTTTTGTTTATGATTACCCTGCCTGCATGACCTCTCTGTCCCGCTTATGCGAACACGATAACAGATATGCGGAAAGATTTGAGTTGTATATTGGAGGTTTGGAGTTGGCCAATGCTTTTGGCGAATTAACCGATGCCAAAGTGCAGGAAAAACAATTGCAAAAAGACATGGAGCTACGAAAGAAACTCGGCAAGGAAACTTGGCCAGTAGACAAGGATTTTATCGCCGCTTTACAGTCCGGAATCCCAACGGCAGGGGGTATTGCCTTGGGAGTAGATCGTATGGTAGTATTATTTACCGAAGCGAAGGATATAAATGAGGTAATCTTTGGAGCGGTAAAGGACCAGATTGAAAATTAGTAATTTTTCTAATTTATTTGTATTACGTATCAAGTATTAAGTATTAAGCCCGACCGATAAAGCTTTTATTGGTTATCAAATACATAATACTTAATACATAATACCTAATACTTTGTCTATGTCCTCATCAACATCCGATGTAAAAAAAGGAGTAGTTATCCGTCAGGGAAATGACTTGTTTGTGGTAGTAGAATTTCAACATGTAAATCCGGGTAAGGGCGCGGCTTTTGTGCGTACCCGTATGAAAAGCTTAAGCAACGACAAAGTGGTGGAAGTAACGTATAAAACCAGCGAAACCGTGGATATTGTGCAGGTAGATTTCCGCACTATGCAGTTTTTGTATAAGACAGGTGAGAAGTATGCTTTTATGAACATGCAAACCTACGAACAGATAGAAATGGACGGGGAATTTATCGGTAGTGACGCCAAATATTTAAAAGAAGGGATTGATGTGGTGGTTGGATTATACGAAGACCGCCCTGTTAGCGTGCAATTGCCCACAAAAATAAAATACAAAGTAGTAGAAGCTCCTCCGGCAGTTCGCGGAGATAGCGCCACCGGCAACGTTACCAAAGAAATCACTCTGGATAATGGCCTAAAAGTACAGGCGCCAATATTCATTAAAGAAGGCGAAGAGGTTCTGGTCAATACCGAAACAGGCGAGTATTCCGCCCGAGCCTAAACTCTGATATAATTTTAGGTATATGCAGTACCTGAATTTTTTATGGTCAAGCAAGTTTGGCGCGACAGTTTTATGGCTGATCGGTTTTTTGGTTGTTTTTAATATCTTAAAATGGATTTTTCTAAAAAAGGGAAAAAAAGCGGCTAAATTTTTTCTTTCCCTGATTGTTTCCATCGGCGGGGGTGTAAAAGGTAATTCAAGTATCAGTAATTTTATTGGCCGGCATCCGGTGTGGGCAAAGTTCTTAAAGCAAAGACTGGACCGGTCAAAATTTAGCGGGTTGATGCTGTCAATTCTGTCATTAGTGGTTTTTTACGCCGTTAGTTCCTTTGTGGGAACGGCGGTTGATATTTTTATTATTGGCAATGTTTTAAGCGCGGATTCAAGCTTGGCCAATCTGTTGGCGGCTTTTCGTAATCCTTTACTTGCAAAAATATTCTTATGGATAACATTGCTGGGAAATTGGCGTTTAGTGGCGGTAATGATGTTGGCGGCTTTAATTTTATTCTGGTTGTGGAATAAAAAAAATTATATTGCGCCATTTTTGATCAGTATCGGCGGAGGTTTTGTAACCGGCGCCGTGGGCAAATATATTTGGCAAAGGCCCAGGCCTTTAGAAGTGGCGGTCTACATGGAGAAGTCATGGTCGTTCCCCAGCGGCCATGCCATTCTGGCCGTAACCTTGTATGGTTTTTTAATTTACTTTTTTTGGAAGCATCTGGCCAGATGGAAAAATAAAATAGACGTTTTGTTTTTTGGTCTTTTGATAATTATTTTTATCGGATTTAGCCGTTTATATTTAGGGGTGCACTATTTAAGCGATGTTTGGGCCGGTTATATGGTAGGGCTTTTTTGGTTAACTGTCGGCATTGGTTTGGTGGAATCCAAAAAAACATTTTTATCTTCACCGGAGAATGACTCGGCTATATTATGTTTTACCAAAACATGCCTGGCTAAATTAGGGTTGTATAAAGAAATTCTACCGAAGCATTTAAAAATTATTACGGTTGCTTTGGCCGGTTTATTGGTGGCCGCGTATGTTGGGTACGGTTTAAGCTACAAACCATTATTTAATCCGGCCGGAGAAGTAGAAAATATCCATACTGTGGCTGATGCTAAATTGGGAGAAATTTTTACCGATTACAAATTACCTAAATTTACCGAGACTCTTTTTGGCAATCCCCAGGAGCCAATCAGTTTTATAGTAGTGGCCGATAACGATGAACAGCTTATAACATCATTTCAAAAAGCCGGTTGGTTTTTAGCCGAAAAGCCCAATGTTCATTTTTTGGTGGCTGCATTTAAGTTTCAGGTCCTTAATCAACCTTACCCCACCGCGCCAATGACCCCGTATTTTTGGCAGACATATACTAACGATTTTGGGTTTGAAGAACCAACCGAAGTGAATAGCGCCCGCTATCGTCATCATGCCAGATTTTGGCGAACCGACTTTACTACTCCCGAAGGTAAAAATATTTATGTCGGCATTACCAGTTTTGATATGGGAGTAAAATGGTGGGGCTTAACCCATAAAATAAAACCGGATATAGACAGTGAAAGGGATTATCTTTTTGATGATTTGAACAAGGCGTTGGCAGTGGGTGATTATAAAAAAATACAATTTGTGGATCCGGTCCTGGGAATGAATTTTACGGGGGATCAGTTTTTTACGGATGGCAAGGCATATGTGATGTATTTGAAGTAATTAAAAAACCGACCACATCAGATGGTCGGTTTTTTTTATTCTTTTTTTATTCAACAAGTAATGTTCCGGTCATGCCCACATGCCCGACCCCGCAGTAGACCTTGCAGGAAGTAGTGAAAGTACCGGTCTTATCGGCTGTAAATTCAACGACCGTTGTTTCTCCGGGTTTAATATCGGCATTAATATTAAAATCCGGAATAGAATAGCTGTGCGCCACGTCAATTGTTTTTAATTTTAGCACAACCTTATCTCCTTTTTTAACTTTAATAACCGCCGGAGAGAATGACCATTGTTTGGCGGTGATAATAAATTCTTTGCGCGCGCCGATGGGAGCTTGAATTGTGTCTTTGGTAACTTCCGCGAAATTAGATATATTGAACTCACCCATAATTACCTGCTGGTCTCTGATTACTGGGCCGTCATTGCCGGGGAATTCAAATACGCCATTTTGTCCGCGGTCATAATGGAGCATGGCGATTAAAGACGGGGAAAGATTGGTTTTGTCTATTGTTACTTTTATTTTTGAAGAACTGCCTTTTAGTAATGCGGTGTACCCAATTACTCCTCCCGGCAAGCCATTTTGTTTTTCGTGGATTACCACCCAGCCATTGTCGTCGATGTTAGCTTTGTCGATTACCACCTGGTTATCGGCTTTTAAATCTTGCGCCGATACTAAAATAGATGGTGTTTGGTTGCCGGTTTGAGCCGTTTCTTTGCCGACACAACCGGCGCCCAGAAGCGCTAGAGTGCCTAGAACTGCGGCCAAAGACAGGAGTTGTTTATGCATATATTTTATTTTATTGTCATCCTGAACTTGTTTCAGCATCTTCCGTAGATCCTGAAACAAGTTCAGGATGACATTAATTATGTTTACAGTTTAATTCTACATTCTATTGACTTTTTTGTAAAATTGAGTAAAATACGCTCATTGTGGATCTGTTTATTTCACTCACTGCGGGTATCATATACTTAAGGTATATAATACCCTCGCTCGGAAATATCCAGAATAGATATTTTTCGCTTGCAAGCAATCAAAAATATCTATTCTGTCTATTTCACTCACTGCGGGTATCATATAATGGTTATTATATCAGTTTTCCAAACTGAATACAGGGGTTCGATTCCCCTTACCCGCTCAAGTCATGAACCGACCGAAAGTCTGGTTTATGGCGGTTCCTTCACAACCCTAACCCGGAGGTAAACCATGCTCCCTCTCGATCTATTCATTGTCCGCCACGGGAAGTCCGAAGGCAACAGCGCGCTTGGGAAATTCATACAAAATCAAGATGCAGAATTTGACCCCGAATTCCTGAAACGTCACAATTCCCAATTTAGATTAACGGATAAGGGTAAGGATCAGTGTCCGGCTTCCGGGGTTTGGCTTAAGGAATGGCTCAAGGAAAAAAAACTGGCGCATTTTGACCAGTACTTTGTTTCTACGCACATTCGGGCATGCGAGACGGCGGCCTTACTTAATTTACCGGATGCGGCATGGGAACAGGACTCTCAGTTGCACGAACGTGACAATGGTCTGTGGGGTGTTATCCCTAATGCGGACTGGCAGAAACGGTACGAAGAATCCATACTACGTAATCGATTCCACGGTTTTTATACGCCACACGAGAACGGCGAATCTATTTCCGATGTATGTAATCGTTTGCGGCCATTCGTTAGCACTCTGGACAGACAAGAAGTAAATCAAAAACGAGTAATCGTGGTCGCGCACGGTGATGTGTCGCAGGCTTTCCGCGTTATTTTGGAGAGAATTACCCCAGTCGACTTCCATGAACGCTGGATTGCAAATAAGCCGGACTTCCGGATTGGCAATGGTCAGATTCTCCACTACACCCGTGTTGATCCTTCCGAGCCGACATGCACCCACCATGATCGTTTTCGATGGGTGCGTTCTGTTAATCCCTGGTGTCCGACATATGCGGGCCACGACTGGCGATTTATCGAGAAACGTTATTATAGTAATGAGAAGCTAATAGACATGGTTGAGCGATTTCCACCACTGATAAAGGACTGATACAAAATCACAATCCTAGGCGCTCCGCAACCGCGGGACGCCTTAATTTTTTTGATTTAACGAAATCACGCCACGCACCGTCCATTGAAGCGTGGCGCTGTAAATTTAATAAATAATTGACAAATTCCGGTTTAAGAGGTAAAATTGTTTTTGTTCATTAATCTCATAAGAGGAGAAGCGGTCATGAGGAAAAATCTGGGCGGACTGATTGTTGCGTTGTTTTTAGTTGGTTCCTGTGGCGCATGCGCGGTTGGTTTGAATAAGAAACTCGACAAGTTGAACTCTAACCTCGAGGCCTCTCGGGTAGAGATGGCGGCAATTCGTGCAGAGGCAGTTAAGAAAATCGATGAGTTTATCGTTGTGATTGCCGGTCTTCGTGATGAAGTAGCGGGGCTGAAATCAACAGCGGCTGGTCAAGCAGACGTTCAGGTGCGCATTGCCGAAGCGCTGGAGTCCATCAATAAGAAGGCGGAAGATTTCTTGAGGCTAAAGAAGATCCTTTCTCCCTAGAAACAGAGGTGTTATTTTAAAATAATATCACGGTCGCCCAAAGTGACCGATTAATTCCAACAAAAGACATCAGTCATTTGTCGGGATTAAAATTATGCGGGTGTCATATAACGGTTATTATACGTCCTTGCCAAGGATGAAATGACGGTTCGATTCCGTTCACCCGCTCTAAAATGGACTACAGACTACGGACTACCGACTACCGACTTTTGTCAGGTGTGGTCAGTAGTCTGTCGTCAGTAGTCCGCATATAGCGGGGTAGAGCAATGGCAGCTCGCTGGGCTCATAACCCGGAGGTTCCCGGTTCAAGTCCGGGCCCCGCAACCAATTGAAGGATCGTAATTGACCTTCATCAATCTTCATCAGTATTTATCAATCTAGGCAAACGCTTAGTGTATTTTTGCTTTGCCTTATTAATTTTTTATGACACACACAAATCTATTTGAAGCCTTGGGTTGGAAAAAAGGCTTGGGAGAAGAAGTGGCGCAAGGCAGTTTGCCGGAAGTGCACAAGTCTATTCCTGTGCCCAAACATTATTCATTCTTTAGGAAATTAATGGTCTTTGCCGGACCCGGTTTTATGGTAGCGGTAGGCTATATGGACCCGGGAAATTGGGCTACCGATTTGGCCGGCGGATCTAAATTCGGTTATGATCTGCTGTTTGTTATTTTGTTGTCCAATTGTTTTGCTATGATTCTGCAACATTTGGCCCTGAAACTGGGAATTGTGACCGGCCGGGATTTGGCGCAGATCTGCCGTGATAAATATTCACGAAAAACGGCAATATTTTTCTGGTTAATGGCTGAAGTTATGATTGTAGCCTGTGATTTGGCCGAAGTCATCGGTTCGGCGATTGCTTTAAAATTGTTATTTGGTATTCCCGTTTTGGCCGGTGTAATAATTACCGTCGCGGATGTTTTTGTTATTCTGCTATTACAACGCAGAGGCTTTCGTTATATAGAAGCGGTGGTTGTGACTTTGATTGCAACTATTACCCTGTCTTTTATTACAGAACTGTTCTTATCCGGTCCGGACGCCATCCCTCTTTTGCAGGGTTTTCTACCCGGAACAAATTTGTTCCTGAATCCGGAGATGTTGTACATAGGCATTGGTATCTTGGGCGCTACGGTTATGCCTCATAATTTGTATTTGCATTCGGCTATTGTTCAGACCAGAAATTACGAAGAAACCGAAGAAGGCAAACGCGAAGCGGTAAAATTTGCGACCATCGATTCCACCGTGGCTTTATTTCTGGCCCTCTTTGTTAATTCCGCCATCCTAATTGTCTCCGCCGCCACCTTTCACTTCAGCGGTCATACCGGCGTGGCCGAAATTGATGAGGCGTATAAACTTTTTGCGCCACTACTTGGAACCGGTGTGGCCAGCATTTTGTTCGCAGTCGCTTTGCTGGCTTCCGGGCAAAACTCCACCCTGACCGGCACTTTAGCCGGACAGGTAATTATGGAGGGTTTTCTAAACTTAAGGGTTAAACCTTGGGTAAGAAGAATTATAACCAGATTGACGGCTATTGTGCCGGCGGTGCTGGTGATAATTATCTACGGCTCCAAAGGGCTGACTAATTTATTGATATTAAGCCAGGTAATTTTAAGCATTCAACTTTCGTTTGCCGTTTTCCCGTTAATAATGTTTACCGGCAGTAAAAAAGTGATGGGCAGTTTTGCTAACGGTAAAATTCTGACCGTTGTGTCATGGGTGGTGGCTTTGATAATCGCCGGCTTAAATGTTTGGCTGGTGGTGAATATTTTGTTGTAGGTGACAGTTTACCGCGAGTCTCGTTAATTGTCATTTCGACACCGCGAATGTCATCCCGAGCGAGCCGTAGCGACGAGGGATCTATTCCGATTATACTAAGGTATTTTTCACACACGCTCGGAAATTAAAACAAGTTTTAACTTCTCTCACTTTGTATGAAAAATAAAAAATTATAATCACAATATTATATTAATAGGTATAGATCCCTCGTCGGCTAAGACCTCGCTCGGGATGACAAATAAAAAATCCTTCCGATTGAGTCGGAAGGATTTTCTTATATTTTTTTAATCGTTACTCAATTCCTCCCGATAATATTGTTCGTACATTTCCCACAAAGACAAAAGCAGAGCGGTGATAATCGGGCCGATGATAAAACCGGAAACGCCGAAAATTAATAAACCGCCCAAGGTGGAAAATAAAATAAGCAGGGGGTGCATTTGGGTGTCTTTGCCGACCAGGATTGGCCGGAGAAAATTGTCTACGGTGGAAATTACCAGCATGCCCACAATTACTATCATAGTGCCTTGCCAGATATTGCCTAAAATAAACATTACCACCGCGGCGGGAAGCCAAACTACATAAGAACCAAATCCCGGCACGATAGAAAAAAGCATCATTATTATTCCCAATATTAAAGCGCCCTCAACGCCCGTAATATAAAACAAAACTCCGCCCAAAAAACCCTGAATCGCCCCCACAATGAGTGTGCCTTTTAGAACAGCGCGCACAGTAGAGGTAAATTTTTTATACATTATTTCTTCATGCTCATCTCCTAACGGTGAAATGTGTGACAGTTTTTTCAGTATTTTTTCTCCGTCTTTAAGGAAGAAGAAAAGCGCGTAAATCATGATAACGAACATGATGAGGAAAGTGAGTGAGTTCTGGGTTAAATTTTTGGCGGCGGTTAAACTAAAGTCCGCGATAGTTTTGGCGATTTCGATAAGTTTGGTTGTGACCTGCTGTTCATCGATATTAAATTTATCGGTGATGGGGTTGTTTTGTACCCAGCCAATTACGCCTTTTACTGCGCCGACAATAGCGTTCCGGTTATTTGACAAAGAAGTATAAAGGGACAGTGACTCTTTTAGGATTAAACCGCTTAATATGGCCACCGGAATAATAATTACAATCAAAACCAGAAGTATTGTGATTAAGGAGCTGATGTTGGCATGTTTGATTTTGGATTTGATTTTTTTAAATACCGGATAAAAAATACCGGCAATTATGGCAGACCAGAAAATAGGATAAAAAAACGGTTTGATGAGGAAGAAAAAGATGATGGTGATGAGGATGAGAAAGGTAAAAAAGGTGAGGTTTTTAAATTTGGAGAAGTTCATAGCAGAAGTATTATGTATTAAGTATTATGTATTAAGCGTTGGCATTGTGAGTGTCTAATTGTCATCCTGAGCATAGCGAAGGATCTCTGTCTCAACTGATCGACGACGGACAGAGATTATTCATTGCATTCAGAATGACAAAATAATTATACCACAACCTAACCCTGCTTCAAAACCTCTTTTAGCGTTTCTTTGGAAATTATTTTAAAAATCATAACCAATGCGCCATATACCAGTACGCCGGTAAGAACCGAGATTATGATATTAGCCGGTTGCAGTTCGTACACAATCACGCCCATTATAGTACTGGCCAGTACTATTTTCCCCAGCGATTTAAAGCGGGGAGTAAAATTGGCATAATGATTGGCTAAAAGCATTAGCGCCAGGCCGGCATAAAGCTCGGAGAATATGGAAACGCCGGCGGCGCCGTAGATGCCGTACCTGGGAATAAAAATAAAATAGGCGATGGTGGTTAGAACCGCATCAGAAATGTAAATCCACACAGCTTGTCGTTGGCGGTCTATGGCCAGAGCAATATAACCGAAGATGTTACCGAAGGTAATGCCCAATATGGCCACGGATAAAAACTGCAAAATTCGGCCGGAACCGGCGAATTCCGCTCCGCCTACTAAAACCATAATTGGATTGGCTAAAACCAAAATCCCGGCCATCATCGGCGCTAAAATTAGGGCTACTAAATCCAAACTGGTTTGGTATCTTTTTTTAAATTCTTCGGTTAAATTCCGCGACCAGGCAAATGCTACCAGCGGCATCATAATGCCCATAATCATTCCGGCGCTTTGGGTAATAATATCCAGTATGCGATAGGCCGCGCCGTAGAGAGCGACGTCCGTTTGAGAAACATACAAAGGCAAAATAACCCGGTCGCCCTGCAAATAAAAAACATTAAAGATAACCGTGGTCGCTGTAGGCCACATTTTATAAAAAATGGCTTTGGAGATTGTCCGATCAATTGCAAATTTTACTTTTGGACTTTTTTGCCAGAGATAGAAAGTATAGATGACCGAAGCTAAAGTGATAACACCCATGGTTGGCAGGAAGCCATAATTTTTCGCCGAGATCAAAAACAAACCTAACACCAAAATGATTCTACCCAGCACTTCGCCGGTTGTTTGAATAATCATTTTTAATTGCGACTGGCAGTAGCCGATAAAAATATTGTTTAATGAAATGGCAAAAAAGGATAAAGACATTATGGCCACGGCCCACTTAATCGGCGCGGGGTAGGGGAATAACAAAATAACCAACGGCGCCAAAAGTTGAAAGAATAAAGCAGTGATAAATCTCCAGGTAAATAAATTATTTAAAAGGCTGGATTTATCAAATTCCGGTTCGGAGAGCATTTTGGCCGTGATGATGGTGAAGCCAAAGTCGCTGAAAATGCCAACAAATTGTAAAAAGCCGGTGGCAGTAACGTACCAGCCGAACTTTTCCACGCCTAAAGCGCGGGTCATGATACCAACTGCGACAAGCCCAAGCATAGTGCTGATGACTTTGCCGACGATTTGGATGGAGGTGTTTTTGGCGATTGATTTGGTGAGGGACATAAATTAAGGCAGAATAAGGCAAGTAAAGCAGAATAAAGCAAAGTAAGGCAGATTAAGCAAAGTAAGTATAACAATTGTCGAAGTGGATAGCAACCAGAAGACCTGCCTGCCGGCTGGACAATATTTCTGGTATTGTGTTAACATTATGCCAATATGCGTCAAAATCAATATCTGACAAAAACTGCTTTGTTAATTGCTTCGGGCGTATTTTTTTTAATTTTTAGTCCAACTTTTGCCCAAACTATCATCAACTCTGTAACAACAGACGAGTCCAGCACCTCTACCGTGCAAACTCGCGAACTGATTGCCGAGCCAATTATCCGCGTTGGTTTGTATAAAACTAATGAGGCGGTTAAATTTGTTTCAGATTTTTCTTATGAAGTTTGGAGTGGGGAGAAATTAAGAGGGGTGATTGCGGCGGGCCAAACTACAACTTTGAGTTACAAAAATGGCCAGTATAGCATTAAGGGCGCTGGCATGGAATTTAGCTTATTTGATTATTTTCGTTTGATTCCTCAAGAGCCAAGCATTTTTTTTACTTTAGTCAGTTATCAGCGGCCGGTCGCCGGACGAAAAAAAATTAATTTTAATGTGTATCGCGGAACGCTGGAATTTCGTTATTCACCAAAAAGCAAACAGTCTTATATTATAAATGAATTGCCGTTGGATTATTACACAGCCGGCGTGGCCGAAACCCACGATTCCGCTCCTATAGAATATATCAAAGCCCTAATGGTGGCCGTGCGGTCTTATGCCTATTCGCATATCAGCAAAAATCCGCCCACAGAAAAAAGAATGTTTGATGTTTACGCCACTACGGTGGATCAAATTTATCTTGGCTATAATTCGGAACTGTTTATGCCGAACGTAACCGCCGCGGCCAATGATACTGCCGGCCAAATGGTAACCTACAAAGGCAACCCGGTACCCACTCCATATTTCAGTCACTCCAACGGCAACACCAAGAACTGGAAAACAAAAGATAGGCCGTGGTTAAAAAGTGTTATTGCTAAATATGACAAAGGCAAAAAAATGTATGGCCACGGTATGGGAATGAGCAACAATGATGCCATCAAACGCGCGCAAAAAGACGGCTGGACTTATGATCAAATCCTTCAGTACTATTACACTAGTACGACGATAGAGAAGATATATTAGTGTTTCTCGTGGTATTTTTTGTCTTCTGCCGCCAGGTTTAGAATTTCTTCGCGTAATTTGTTTGGGTTAGACACGTTTCTAAAAATAAATTTTGGGACAGGGCCGGCGGTTTGTAGGTTTAAGTTGCCGTAATTAAAAATTGAGGGGAAAATTCCGTGTACTTCGGAAGAAGCGTCTTGAATTTGATATAAATCAACTTCAGACACTGTTCGCGCGAACAGTGTTTTTTGTTCCACGTCCAGCAGGCGGTCGTTGGTTATAACCCATAAATCCAAATGAAAAGTGACAAAATAAGTATAAAAAAATAAAATAACGGATAAATAATAAATACCGGCCAGCAGAACTGCGGCCACGTAATAAATAGGATTTTGTAAAAGTACGCTAAGTGTATTTAAAATGAGCCAGTACAAACCAACCGGTATGGCCAGCAGAACCACAAAAAATAAAATTACCGGTAAAAATGTTATCCAGTGTCGGCGGACAACGTACATTATTTTTTCGTAACCTTTTTGCTGGAAAAGTTTGCTTGGATTCATAGTGTGAAAAGTTAAAAAATATTATTCTGATTGCCGGACCAACTTCCGCCCCAAATTATAACCGGCTGTGTCCAATCTGTTCCTTGTAATAAATCCCAGGTGACAAAAATAATTAGGGCGGAAACGGTAATAACAAATATTGTAACCAAAAAACTGGAAAAGGAATTGGTCCCGGTTAATAAAATATGAAAAAAATTCACGGCGAAGAAAACAATAAATACAATTAAAAATAAAGCGTAAATAACGAGCAGACTGTAGAGGGGAACGGAAAGCATAATTTTTTAATTTTAATTTGTCATCCTGAACAAGGTGAAGGATCCCTGTCTGTTTGGTAATTAAGACAGAGATTCTTCGTTTCACTCAGAATGACAATTGATTGATTGTTGGTTCTTTATATCCTAAATGTTTGTATGCCGCCGGAGTGGCTTTGCGTCCGCGGGGAGTGCGTTCCAAAAATCCCATTTGTAATAAAAATGGTTCGTAGATAGTTTCGATTGTGTCCATTTCTTCGCTGATGGCGGCGGCCAAGGTGTTAAGCCCGGCCGGTCCGCCGGCAAATTTATTTATTAAAGTATCTAGCAGACGGCGGTCAATTTCGTCCAGACCCAGTTCATCTATGGCCAGCATGCTTAAGGCTTCGCCGGCAATTTGTTTATTTATTTTTTTATCGTTATGGCGGACTTGCGCAAAATCCCGCACGCGTTTTAATAAACGGTTGGCAATGCGCGGAGTACGGCGGGAACGTTCGGCAATTAGCGCGCCGGCATCCGTTTCTATATCCATATTTAAAATTTTGGCATTGCGAAGCAGTATGGTTTCAATATCGCCGTGTTCATAAAAATCCAAATGAAAAGTGTGGCCAAAACGGTCGCGCAGGGGAGCGGAAATTAAACCGATTTTGGTGGTGGCGCCGATAAGGGTAAATTTGGATAAAGGCATGCGGATAGTGCGCGCGGCCGGGCCTTTGCCAATAATAATGTCTAAAGAATAATCTTCCAGCGCCGGGTACAAAACTTCTTCTATGGTTTTATTTAAACGGTGAATTTCATCTATAAAAAGAACCTCGCCGTCTTGCAGGTTGGATAAAATAGCGGCCAAGTCGCCCACTTTTTCTAAAGCCGGGCCGGAGGTGACTTTGATGTTGCTGTTCATTTCGCGCGCAATAATGTTGGCCAGAGTGGTTTTGCCTAAACCGGGGTTTCCGTAAAGCAAAATATGTTCCAGCATTTCGCCGCGCTTGGTGGCGGCTTCCATGGAAATTCCCAAATTTTGTTTTATTTGCGCCTGCCCGATAAAATCCGCCAGTTTTTGCGGACGCAAACTATTGTCAAAGACAACTTCTTCTTCATTTACTTCTGGCGCGGTTAGGTTGGATTGTTCTTCACTCCCTGCGGGAGTACCCCCGTATGAGGTTTGGTTTGAATCTTGCATATATGGGTTAATTATATGATAAACGGATAGCAAAGTCCAATTGTAAATGATTGGAAATTAGAAATTTAAAAAAGGCGACATTGCTGTCGCCCTGAAGCCGTGAAGAATTATTGTCGTCTGAGCCCCCGAAAATAGTTGGCCAGATTTTCAATAAACTCCTGTCCAAAACTACGTGGATTAAAGGCGAAAGGAATCCATTCTTTTACGCTGGTTTTCCACGCGCCGGTTACTCGTTTTTGAGCATCGTATGTCACGAGCCAGACAGGCGGATCATTTTCTCGACCGGCAAGCAACTCTGCCTGCAGGTTCAGTTCCAGCAAATGCTGGCGATCCTTGTACGTCACTTGCGGCGCGCCTCCGCCAAAATTTTCGCAAACGATAATCACCGATTGCACAGATGGGTCATTTGCCCTTCTGGCTTGTCGGATGGCGTCGCGGAGCGCGTAGATTGGATGATAGTCGCACATGATATCGCGCGCGCCAATGAAATAATTGATTTGCGTAGCAATAAGCGCGTGGTAGCGGCGTTCGGGGTGGATGTATTCTGAAGAGTAGGCATCATTTACCAGTAACGCGCCATCCCTAATTACTACTTTGATTTTTTTCTGTATGTCTGGGGAGATACTGCCAATATCCAAACTTCTAAACCCGGAAAAGAGGTACTGGCTCATCTTGGCAACAACCGCGACACCGCCATCGGCCGCGCCCGAGACAATCTCGAAATCCGCGCCCAAATCTTCGAGCATGATATCCCGGCAATTGCCGCACGGCCCCGAAATGTTTTCAGGGTTTCCGTCAATAATTCCCAGAATAGCTTCTTCGACGTTTGTTCTTCCATAATGAGAACGGAAGGTCGCCACAGCCGTTTCTTCTCCGTGCAGTGCTTGGCAGAGGCCATATTCAATGTTACCAGCCGGCAACATCTTGTTTTGGACCGAACCAACACCTGTCCTTACCATATAATTGGAGAACTGAGGATGTGAAACAACCGATTTCTCGGCCACCTCTAAAGCCTCGGCATACTTTTTGACCCGCGCTTTTTGCGCCGGGGAGAGGTCAACCAAATTCATACCACCGCTTGAATTAAGTTGCGCCGCCTTGAAGTTCCATTTGCCCATTGGGTTCTCCTTTGTTTTTTCCTAAACCCAATATATCCCGCTAATTGGAATTTGGCAAGTTTATTTGGTATAAAAAAAGTGCCTGGCGCTATGTAGTAGCCACCAGGCCTGTTTGCTTCACTCGCAGAAGTGTGACAGAGATTATGTTTGGAACTTGGCTCTGTACTTGATGAGAGCCACCTTGAGAGCGTCCAAGCTCCGCACCATCTCACCGCCGTACGCGTAGATGAAGTGCTCGACTTGCAGATTGACGACACTGCCGTCATTGTCCGAGGCCAGACGGAAGTCGCCTCGATAGCCGATAGTCGGCTTCCCCAACATCGCGCCGCACGCGATCTCCGCGGCCGTGCCACTGTCCACGTCAATGCCATCCAGTACGGCGATAATAATGTCTGACTCCCTGATGGCATTTTCGTTGTTGCGCCCGATGATGGGGTTGAGCTTCTCCCAGGCCTGCTTTTTTTCCGGGCCATACGGGAGGTCAAGAGCGACCTTGATCAGCTCAAATGGAGTCAGCTCCCACGGATCACGGATGTCAAACCCCGCCGCAATTACCAGGGGGATGAGTACCGTCTTGTGGAAATGACTGCCAACTTCGGAAAAACCCAACGGGCCGGCGAGATACGCAATCGGATTCGGTTTCATGACGCTTCCCTCTCTTTCTTATTTTAAAGTGTAGCAGATGTGTATTACCAACGCAAGTACTTGTCAGTATCTTCTATATTTGTTAATCTTGAACAAGAAAGGAAGGAAACAAATATGGGAAATGTAACTGTGTTTGGTAGTTTTATCGTTGACTTGGCTTTTCGGGGCGACCGTTTGCCGGTGCCCGGAGAAACTGTTTTCGGCAAGTTCATTATGGGTCCGGGCGGCAAAGGATCTAACCAAGCCGTCGCGGCCAAATTAGCCGGCGCCGATGTCAGTTTGATTACCGCGCTTGGCGAAGATATTTTTGCGGATGTTGCTCTAAAATTCTACAAAGAAATTGGCATGAACGATGGGTTCATCTATCGCGCGAAGGACTCTCATACCGGCGTGGCCTCCATCGGCGTGGAAACAAAGAGCGGCCAAAACCAAATAATGGTGGCTCCGGGAGCCTGTGATGAAATAAGCGAAGAAGTGATTCAAAAGGCAAGCGAATTTTTGCAGGCCAAGATCTTCTTAACGCAATTCGAATGCAACCTGGCCGCCGTTGTTCTGGCAATAACTCTGGCAAAAAATAAATACGGCGCCCTCACCATTTTGAATCCGGCTCCGGCCAAGGAATTCGACAGCAGTGTTCTTTCCTGCGTGGATATTATCGTTCCCAACGAAACAGAGGCTTCCTTTATCACCGGCGTGCCTTTGGCGGAATACGAATTTCACAAGAAAGCGGCCGCGAAGCTGGCCGAGAAGGTAAGAACGGTTATCATCACGCTTGGCGGCAAGGGCGTTTACTGTCCATCGGTTTCCGAAGAAATACTTCCGGCATTCAAGGTCAAGGCAATCGACACGGCTGGCGCTGGTGATGCCTTCTGCGGAGTCTTGGCCGCGGCTCTGGCTGAAAATCAACCGCTGGCAACGGCCATCAGATTCGCCCAAGCCGGCGCGGCCATTTCCGTTACCAGACACGGCACGGCTCCGGCCATGCCTCGCCGAGCAGAAATAGAAGAACTTATTAAGAACGGATAAATTCCCTCTGTGGAATATAAACGGATACGCCCGAAAAGGCTATCCGTATTTTATTTATTTGCATTTTTTATTTAAGTAGTATAAGATTTTGTCTAGGTACAAACCTCAACAAGAAGGAGAAACACAATGGACGCGAACAAGCCGATCAAAGAAGATGGCCGCACTTATCATCTGGAAACTTTGCCGGGTGACATTGCTCCGCACTGTCTACTCGTCGGTTCTCCCGAACGGGCCGAGATGATTGCCGCAAACTTGTTCAAGAACGGGACTCTCGTCGGTCACCATCGTGGTCTCATGTCTTTCACCGGAAGTGTGGAAGGAGTACCGATGTCGGTGGTCACTACCGGGATGGGAGACGCCTCTACTGGCATTGTTTTGCCCGAGGCATTCTATTCCGGCGCGAAGAGGCTCATCCGGGTAGGTTCCTGTTCCACTTTGTGGAAAGAGCCGAGGCCAGGCGATTCAGCGATCTGTACTGCGGCTGTCCGTTATGAAGGCGCCTCAAAAGACTGGGCGCCCATTGAATACCCGACGGTGTCGGATTATCGCGTCGTCCGCGCGCTAGTCGAAGCGGCAGAACAGCTCAATCTGCCACATCACGTTGGCATCGGCGCCACCACGAGTGACTTCGTCGCGGGTCAAGGTCGGCCGGACATTAACGGCTACCTCTCGCCCCGAATGCTTGCTCGACACGAGGAATTGATCCAGCTTGGCGTCCTTTTTTACTCGATGGAAGAAGCGACGATCTTCGTATGGTGTACCGCTATCGGCAAGAACATTTGGGCCGGCGCGGTGGACGCGATCTATGGCAACCGCATTACCAACGAGTTTGAGGTTTGCGGTGAAGAAGAAGCAGCCGAGATTGCCATAAAGGCCTTGCTGATTCTCAATGAGCGTTACCCGCTCTAGGCTTCCGTGATACGGGTATACTATCCTCTTAAAAATAACCAAGGAGTAAACTTATGGACTGTCTTGCGCAAAGGCAGTCCTTCTAATTTAGAAAATTATTTTGATGGAAAAAATTACAGCGCTTAGCGCTGTGGATAACTAATCAAGCACGTCTTTTTTCCTTTTGTTTAAAGCAAAAAAGAAACATTTGGAGCATTGTTTCAAAAATGCTATAATGTCTTTACCCTAATCTTTTTACTATATGTTGTGGTCAAAAATAATTTGTGCTACAATATGTAGGAACGGGGTTTAAGCCGCAATTAACTAAATTTCCATATGCAAAACGCCTTAGCCACTAAAACATTCGTCGTAGATAATGATTTTAAGTACTCCACGGAAGGGCTTCGTTTTGCCCGGCTTTTTACCAAAGATGGCGTTAGCCCGTTTGATATGTTTTCATACGAACTGCGTCCTTCTTTAATCCGCGAACCGAGCGGCCAAATTGTCTTTGAAATGAAGGAAGTAGAGGTGCCAAAAACCTGGACTCAAGTGGCCACCGATATTTTAGCGCAAAAATACTTCCGCAAGGCCGGCGTGCCTCAATATAATGCCGACGGCACCCCGGAGTTGAATCAAGACGGCAGTCCCGTTTTAGGGCCGGAGCATAGTGTAAAGCAGGTGGCTCACCGTTTGGCTGGCACGTGGCGTTACTGGGGAGAAAAATACGGATATTTTGCTAGCGCCCAGGATGCGCAAGTTTTTTACGATGAACTGGTATTCATGTTAATTTCCCAACGCGTTGCGCCAAACTCACCGCAATGGTTTACCACCGGTTTGTATTGGGCTTATGGAATTAACGGTCCGGCGCAAGGCCATTATTATCCGGATCCAGATAATAATGGAGCCGTCACGCGCTCACCGGATGCTTATTCCAGAAACCAGCCCCACGCTTGTTTTATTCAATCAATTAAAGATGATTTGGTAAACGATGGTGGTATTATGGATTTGTGGATACGCGAAGCCAGATTATTTAAATACGGCAGTGGTACCGGCACTAACTTTTCCACTTTGCGCGGTACCGGAGAAAAACTTTCCGGAGGCGGCACTTCTTCCGGCTTAATGAGCTTCTTAAAAATAGGCGACCGCGCTGCCGGCGCTATAAAATCCGGAGGCACCACCCGCCGCGCCGCGAAAATGGTTGTTTTAAACATAGATCATCCGGACATAGAAGAATTTATTGAATGGAAAGTAAAAGAGGAAAAAAAGGTAGCCGCTCTTATCGCCGCCGGTTATGATTCGGCCTACGAAGGCGAAGCCTATCAAACTGTTTCCGGACAAAACTCCAACAATTCCGTACGCGTTACCCATGATTTTTTGGAAACCGTAGAAAACAATAAAGACTGGAATTTAATCGGACGCAAAAATGGAGACATCATAAAAACCCTGCCCGCCCGCCAGCTTTGGGACAAGATTGCCAGCGCCGCTTGGGCTTGCGCCGATCCAGGAGTTCAATTTGATACTAACATAAATGAATGGCACACTTGTTTATCATCCGGACGCATCAACGCTTCCAACCCCTGTAGTGAATACATGTTTTTAGATGACACCGCTTGCAATTTGGCCTCCATAAATTTGGGTCATTATTATGATGTTGATACTTTAAGTTTTGATGTGGATGATTTTAAGTACACCACCAGAATGTGGACCGTAGTTTTGGAAATCAGTATTTTAATGGCGCAATTTCCCGGTCCGGAAATAGCCCAGAACAGTTATCTTTTCCGCACCTTGGGTTTGGGCTATGCAAATATTGGCAGTGTACTCATGACTGCCGGTATTCCCTATGATTCTCCGGAGGCCATGGGTTTTGCCGGCACCATTACCGCTTTAATGACCGCCGAGTCTTATGTTGCTTCGGCTGAAATGGCCAAATTTATGGGCCCATTTGCCGAATATAATAAGAACCGCGAAGATATGTTGCGGGTAATACGCAATCACCGCCGGGCCGCTTTTAATGTCCGTGAAGATGAATACGAAAATCTGTCGGTAAAACCAATGGGAATAAATCCGGAATTTGTGCCTGCCTATTTGTTGGTCGCCGCCCGTGAAAGTTGGAATAAAGCTCTGGAAATGGGAGAGCAATACGGTTATCGTAACGCGCAAACAACTTTGCTCGCTCCTACCGGTACCATTGGTTTGTTAATGGACTGCGCCACCACCGGTGTGGAACCGGATTTCGCTTTGGTAAAGTTTAAAAAATTGGCCGGTGGCGGTTACTTCAAAATTGTAAACGAATCCGTACCTGTCGCATTACGTGTTATGGGTTATACGGAAATACAAATAAACGACATTATAAATTATTTACGCGGTCATGCTACATTAAAAAACGCTCCACACATCAATCATCAAACTCTAAAAGAGAAAGGTTTTACCGATGAAGAATTGGCCAAGGTGGAGAAATCATTATCCAAAATTTTTGAATTGGCCTTTGCTTTTAATGTCTGGACATTGGGTGAGGATTGTTTAAAGCGTTTGGGTTTCACTAGCGAGCAGTATAATGACAACAACTTTAATGTATTATCTGTTTTAGGATTTAATGCCGAGCAAATTTTGGCAGCCAATGAATATGTTTGCGGAGCCATGACCATCGAAGGCGCGCCGCATTTGCGCAAAGAACATTACGCCGTGTTTGATACGGCCAATAAAAACGGCAAAAAAGGTTTGCGCTACATCCATTATTTAGGACACATCCGCATGATGGCCGCGGTGCAACCATTTTTATCCGGCGCTATTTCCAAAACCATCAACATGCCAAACGAAGCAACGCTAGACGATGTGAAGACAGCTTATGTTGCTTCCTGGAAATTAGGGCTCAAGGCCATGGCTTTGTATCGCGACGGTTGTAAGTTGTCTCAACCCTTATCCGCCAAATCGGACAAAAAGAAAGGGGATAAAAAAGATGAGAATGAAATAGAAAAACAAGAAATTAAGAAATTAGGAAATGAAGAAATTGGGAAATTAAAAAGTGATGAAATTGAGAAATTGGGAAATAAAGAAATTGAAGTTGTGGTAAAGCATAATGCCGACGGTTCCATTTCCGGAACCAGAATTTATACGCACAATGAACAACACAAATTGCCGTATAAACGCAGTGGTGTAACCATCAAAACAAAAGTTTCCGGTCAGACTATATTCTTACGGACCGGTGAATATCCGGATGGTAAATTAGGAGAAATATTTATTGACATGCACAAAGAAGGCGCCGCTTTCCGAAGCATGTTAAATTTATTCGCTATTTCTATTTCTACCGGCCTGCAATACGGAGTTCCGTTGGAAGAATATGTAGAAAAGTTTACGTTTACGCGCTTTGAACCCAGCGGTATTACCGACCACCCCAATGTTAAATTCTGCACTTCTATAATAGACTTTTTATTTCGCGTATTGGGCATGGAATATCTGGGCCGCACCGATTTTGTGCAGGTAAAACCAAACGGAATTCAAAAAAATAAAGCCGAACAAATGGAACAGCTGGCCGCAAAACTGGGTGGGCAACACGCGATGTCTCTAAATGATGAAGTTGGTAAAAATGGTCAAATTGTTCAGGCAACGTTGCCAAATATGCCTAAAGCCGGCTCTGCGCATGAGGCCGAAGGTAATTCGATTAATAAACAATTATCCGGAATGATGGGCGATGCGCCGTCATGTGGAACTTGCGGACACATTACAATCCGAAGCGGCAGTTGCTACAAGTGTTTAAATTGCGGTAGCACGACGGGGTGTAGTTAGAGATTTATCCAGATATCCAGATAATCCAGATTTACGGATATTGAACCGTTAGTTTGGAGTATCATCTGTAAATCTGGATTATCCGTAAATCCGGATAACACTATGAAAATATATACAAAAACCGGTGACAAAGGAGAGACGGGTCTGTTGGGCGGTGTTAGGGTTGATAAGAATTGCATAGAAATGCAACTCATTGGCGAAACCGACGAATTAAACGCCGCGCTGGGTGTGGTTGTGGCTTCACTCAACTGTCATCCTGAACTTGTTTCAGGATCTTTGGTTCAATTTCTCCAAAACATCCAGCGCGATTTATTTAAAATCGGGGCCGAGTTCGCTTCTCTGCAAACACCTCTGTCGGAACGCGTAGAAAAAATAAACGAAAGCAGAGTTATAGAAATGGAAAAAATGATTGATGAATTTTGGTCGGAACTTTCGGAACTTAAAAATTTTATTCTTCCGGGTGGTAGCCAGGCCGGCGCGCATCTTCATCTGGCGCGGACTATTTGCCGGCGGTTAGAGCGGGAACTGGTAGCGTTTGGCAAAAGTCAAATGTCAAATGTCAAAAGTCCAAAGTCCAATCTACGTCCCGAACTTTATATTTATTTAAACCGTCTTAGTGATTTTTTATTTGCCGCCGCGCGGTGGGTGAATTTTAAAGCGGGGGAGGAGGAGATAAAAGTATAATAAAAGGAACGATTTCTCGTTCCTCGGGTAGTAGCTAAAGTTCTATTGCCTGACGAGTTCGGCTCGCAGTCTGTCCGGCCGGTCTGGGAAATGTTCACCACGGAAAAACAGAGCGGCCCAATTATCAGGTTGCCAACCTTCTTGAATCCAATGAATCCAATAACCCAATGCGGCTTGTTGTCCGTATTGTGGATTTCCAGGATATGGCATGTAACCAGTCTCGTCATCAATCTTAATTACATCGTTGAAAAGGACACTTCCGTCGGCGTTATAGATTGTGAGTCTGTCGCCGGGTTGAAGTAAAACCAAGGCATCATACCCTTGTTTTCCGTCTTCCATAAGAGACCACATCACTCCTTCGGTACCAGTCTCAAAATAGTAGTCTAAAACTCCGCTGTATTGCCGCATGGTTTTCCTTCCTTCCGTTTTGGTTGATTGTTTACTTGTCGGCCTTCACCGCCATCGCATCCATCATGGTGCGGTTGGTGATGTGAAACTGGCAGGCCGGTTCGTGGTTGTCGCTGGGGAGAAAGAACTCATACTCCGCGTCCAGGGTTCCGTCATTGTGGAGACGGAGTTCGTTGGCGGAGATGGCCACCTTCACGTTGGTGGCGCATAGGTATTCGTTGTTGCTGGGCACGTTTTTGCCAACGTGCATCTGGTCATCCGAATTTCGGATAACAACGTTTTGCCAGACCTGCCTGATGTTGAATGACATCTCCGGGTAACCGGTGTAGAAAACGCATACTACGAATTCGCTGTCAGAATTCCCCCGGTCGCATTGCGTATAGATTGTACCGCCATCCACCACTTTTGCTTCCAAAATGAAGCTGTGGTCCGCGGAGTCAGATGGAACATCTTCCTTAGCGAAGGTTACCGACACTACATAGGATGGTTCGTAATTGGTTTCTCTGCCCGACCGGTAGGTCGTGGCACAGCCAAATGTCAAACCAATTACAATGAATGTCATCATCATTCTGCGCATCGTCTGCCTCCGTTGTTGGGTGTGTATTTCATCCTAGATTAAAAGGCGCGAATTGTCAATATATGAGTAATTAAAAATCATCCCGATTATATCGGGATGATTTGTTTGTGCCCAGGGCGGGAGTCGAACCCGCATGACCGAAGTCGCAGGATTTTAAGTCCTGTGTGGCTGACCAGTTACACCACCTGGGCATATTATTGTTTTTTTCTTCTTCCTCGATGTGTTGGTTTTAGACTATGGCAATTTGGACATAAAACCCGTAAATTTTCTAACCTATTATCGTGTCGGTCTCCGTTTATATGGTCAAGTTCAAGTGGTAAATAACCGTCAGGTGTTTGTACCGCCCAACCACATTCTTCACAATGCTTTGGTTTTAAATTAGCCGTGAATAGCCGTTTTTTTAATTTAAAACTTTGGAAGTAAGTACCTTTGGCAAGAATTTTTTCCAAGGGTATGCGCGCTACACCAACTCCGCGTAGCCCCGCATTCCAACCACGGCCTTTGAAGTGCGCAATATCCAATTTATATTCTATAAGATATTTTTTTACCTGCTCATAATTACCCCCAGCTTCTCGCAATCCTAATCTTGTTAATACCTGTCGATAACTGAAACATTCTTTAGCCGCTTTTTTTAATTGCTCCATTGTCCATTTTCTTTTTCTATTCATAGTGCCAGTATTATATCATAACGGAAGAGATATAACAACAGCAGTATTCTTTGTCTACCATTTAGACGAAGAACGAAAACTGTAAAAATATTATCACAATCCGCGGTAAATTACAAGACCAGCCTTCGCTAAAGCTTCGGCACGGCAAGTGTGGTATAATATCTCCATGCTTGTCAAAAACACAAAAGGCTTTTTGCTTATGGAAGTTCTGGTTGCGTCCGGACTGTTTTTGTTATTTGCTATTGGAATATATGGAACAACAACTCTTGTTTTTAAAATTGTGTACTCATCTCGGTTGCGAATTTTGGAAACCGCGCTTATCAGCGAGCGCCTGGAAGTGGTTCGCAACCTGCCTTTTGATAATGTGGGAATAATTAACGGCGTTCCCAGCGGTGTTCTTCCGTACACCACCACCACTGTCCGCAACGGCGTTACATTTGTATTAATTACCACGGTTAGAAATATAGACGACCCGTTTGACGGCACCATCACCAGTACTCCGGCCGATACTTCTCCGGCTGATTATAAATTAGTGGAAATATCCGCAATTTGTCAAAATTGCCGCCAACTAAATTCTGTCATTCTTAGCACCAGAGTTGCCCCAAAAAACTTAGAGGGCGCCAGTCAAAACGGGGCGTTATTCATTCATGTTTTTGATTATAACGGCCTGAATATTGCGGGCGCTACCGTATCTGTCACAAATACCGCCACCAATCCGCATACTATTATTACAGATACAACCGACAATTCGGGCATGGTTCAGATTATTGGCGCGCCAACCGGAACTCAAAGTTATCACATCCGAGTTTCAAAGGCCGGATACTCCAGCGACTATACGGTTTCATCCACCGCCCAAGTTCCCAGTCCGGTTAAGCCGCCGTCAAATGTTGTCAGTCAGTCAATTACCGAAATAAGTTTCCAAATCGATGTGGCGGGCGCTTTAAATCTAAATACCGTCAATGCCGGTTGCGCCACGGTGGCCAGCGTCCCTCTTTTAGTTCACGGCGAAAAAATTATCGGCACCAGCCCGACTTCTTATAAATTTTCACAAAGCATCACCACCAATGGCAGTGGAAATTATAATTTTTCTAACATGGAATTTGATAAATATCTTATATCCGTGTTGGGCACAACCTATGATATTGCCGGTTCAATTCCCATGTTGCCCGTAGATTTGACTCCCGGGCTGACTCAAAATGCATTCTTAATAATGCGGGCGATCAGCGGAATTTCTTTGCTGGTTCAGGTAAAAGATGCCGGTACCGGCCTGCCGTTATCCGACGCCGCCGTAAGAGTTTACAATGGAGCGGGTTATGACCAGACAATATCCACCGGAGTCGGTTATCTTCGGCAAACGGACTGGTCCGGAGGAAGCGGCCAGGTAAATTATACGGACACCGCCAAATATTTTAGCGATAACGGCAATGTTAATGTTAGTTCGGCCGGCGACATAAAATTAAAAAAAGCCGGTGGCGACTATTTAAACAGCGGATGGCTGGAATCATCCTCCATAGATTTTGGCGCGGCCGCAAATTACAACAATATTATTTTTTCGCCGCTTTCTCAGCCGTCACGAACCGGGGTTAATCCGATATCTTTTCAAATCGCAACGGCCAATTCAGAAAATCCCAACCAGTGGGTTTTTCTTGGGCCCAACGGCACATCCACCACATATTACACAGCTACCAGCACTAATATAAACAGCGTACACAACGGCGACCGCTACCTGCGGTATAAAGTATTTTTAAACACCGCCGACGATTCATACACCCCCACACTTTCAGAGGTTTCTTTTACCTATACCAACAGCTGTACGCCTCCGGGGCAAAGCTATTTTAACGGTTTGCCTTCCGGAGATTATACTATAGATGTCAGCCGGACAGGTTATTCCACCAAAAGCACGGCCGACACAATTACCAGCACTTCACAAATTCTAATCAACCTTTCTCCAAGCCAATAAATATGTTTAGCCGTTTAGACAATAAGGGTATTTCGCTCTTGGAGCTGGTAGTGGGAATAGGAATTTTTATACTGCTTTTTGGCGCGGTAATAGATATGTTTTTATTTACCTGGAGAGGAAACGCAATCGTTTGGGAACAGCTTTCCACCCAAAATGAAGGCAGAAAGGCGACACAGGATTTCAGCAACGAGCTAAGAGAAGCGACCGCATCCAGTATCGGCGCCTATGCCATAGAGTCGGCCACTGGCACGCAGATGGTTTTTTACAGCAACATAGACGCCGATTCGTTTGTGGAAAGAGTAAGGTATTTTGTTGCCAGCACAACTTTAAAAAAAGGGGTAATAAAACCAACAGGCAATCCGCTTACTTATAATTCCAGCACCGAGAGCATTGTTACCATTGCCAATGATGTTGCCAACAACGGCATAACCAATGTATTTACATATTACGACAACAATTTTACCGGTTCGGAAAGTCCTTTGACAGGCGCAATTGATGTCACCAAAATACGGGTTGTCAAAATGAGTTTAAGGTTGGAAGAAAACCCAAACCTTTCGCCGGTGCCTTTTTATATAGAATTAAAAGTAATGATAAGAAATTTGAAAGATAATTGAGTTGAGCGCAGTGAAGTATTAAGTATCAAGTATTATGGGGTGAACGGCCGCGTTTGTCTGCTTAATACTTAATACATAATACTTGATACATAATAATACTATGCAAATAGAAAAACTTAAAAAATTAAAAAAACTATTTTCTCGCGACAGGCGCGGCAATATCCTGCTGTTCGTGATGGTTTTTGGCACTATTTGTCTTTCTATTATTATTGTGGGAGTGGCCGGATATGCTATTTCTGAAAACAGGGCGTCCTTAAAAAAACATAACAGAGAAATGGCCTTTGAGATTGCCGACGCCGGCGCGAATTATTATCGTTGGCATTTAGCTCACGACAAAAGCGACTATTACGACGGCAACGGAACCAGCACGCCCGGTCCGTATATCCATGATTATTACGACAAAGACGGTAACGCCATTGGACAATATTCTTTAACGATCACGCCTCCGCCGGTCGGATCATCCGTAGTCACAATAGAATCAACCGGATGGTTGAATATCCAGCCGGGTAGCCGGCGGGTGATAAAAATCAGAGTTGCTTTTCCGTCTGTTACCGACTACGCCTTCTTAACAAATAGCGACGCCTGGATCGGCAATGAAGAAGAAGTGCACGGCCGTTTTCACGCCAATGGGGGCATTCGTTTTGACGGGACTAATGACGCTTCGGTGGCCAGCGCCGTTTTGACTTATTACTGCCAGCCAATACATGGCGGCGGATGTAATAATACATCCAAGCCGGGCATTTGGGGTGATGGCGGACCAACGGAGTTATGGAGTTTCCCTGTTCCCGCAAAAGATTTTACAGAAATCACCGCGAGTCTGGCGCAAATGAAAACAGCCGCAGAGTCGGACGGCGTTTATTTATCTTCTTCAGGTGAACAGGGGTGGGCGATAACTTTTACGGGTGATGGCAATTTTGCCGCCCAGAAAGTTATTACCACGGATTGTTATGATACCAAGGACATTGGCGAGAAAAATTGGGTTGTGCGCTGTACAGATGCGTCAACATACGGGCCGACCACTACTTATTCAATTCCGGCGAACGGTTTTATTTATGTAGACGATATGGTTTGGGTTAGCGGGGTAGTTAAAGGAAAAGCGACCATTGGCGTATCAAACGGTAAATCAATTACAATTGGCGGCAACATAACTTATGTTGCAAAAGACGGGACTGATGTTTTAGGGTTAATCGCCGAACAAAATATTTTGGTCGTTAAAAACTCTCCGGATGTTCTGGAAGTTGACGCGGCTTTAATCGCCCAAAATGGAGCGGCCAAAAGATATGATTATTCAGGCGGCGGCGGAGATGACAGAAAAACCAGTATTACAATATATGGATCCATAGCTTCAAATGGTATATGGACATGGAGTTGGATAAACCTGGGCGGAAATTTAGTGTCCGGGTATAGAGATACATTTGCGACCTACGACGTAAATTTAACCTACGGTCCGCCGCCCGGATTTCCAATTAGTTCACAATATAATTTGATTAGTTGGGAAGAGGTGAATTAGCCCTTGCCGACTGGTAGATTTTTGATATAATGGACAATGGTAATTGTCATTGCGAGCAAAGCGAAGCAATCCCACAGTCCGTTAGTGCCAACAATGGGATTGTCCCGATAGTGAATCGAGGATCCTCGACTGCAGTCGGGACCGCGTCGCTACGGCTCCTCGCAATGACAACTAGAAATTCATAATTTATATCGCTATGTCCAAAATCCGCAAGCTCGTCATCCCCGTCGCCGGCCTTGGTACTCGTTTTTTGCCAGCCACCAAAGCCCAGCCAAAAGAAATGCTGCCTATTGTGGATAAGCCTATAATCCAGTATGTGGTAGAAGACGCGGTAAGATCGGGAATTACCGATATTATTATGGTTACCGGTCCCAGCAAGCGGGCGGTGGAGGATCATTTTAGTCCTAATTACGAATTGGTTAATTTGTTAAAAAAACAGGGAAAAGAAGATCTGGCGGAAGAGGTAAAGAAAATAGCCGACATGGCCAATTTTATTTTTATTCGCCAGAAAGGGCCGTATGGCAATGGTACGCCGGTGCTGTGCGCCAAAGATGTGGTTGGCGACGAGCCGTTTGCCGTAATGTGGGGGGACGAGTTTTTTTACGCGCCGCAAAAACCGCAACTAAAACAACTAATGGAAGTCTATGAAAAATTTGGCGAACCAGTTCTTACTGCTTACGAAGTAGATGATAAAGGAACGGAAAAGCACGGTATTATAGACGCGCTGGAGGTGGAAGAGGGTATATATAATGTAAGAAATATTATAGAAAAACCCGGGCCAAAAAAAGCGCCTTCCCGTTTGGCCAGTTTGGGCGGATTTATTTTTACCCCGGATATTTTTGAAGCTTTGGAAAATACCAAATTAGGCAAAGACGGAGAATTATGGTTGGTAGACGCCATTTTCAAACTCTTAAAAAACCACCCAATTTATGCCAAAAAAATAGACGGCATATATTATGATACCGGCTCCAAACTCGGATACCTCAAAGCCAATGTAGATTTTGCCCTGCGCGATAAAAAATTGGCAGATGAATTTAGAAAGTATTTGCGGAGTGTGGTATAATGGAAATGAGCGAAAAAGATATCAACCATAGCTTGTCATGGTTTCTATGTCTAAAAAGTTATTATTAATTTTCAGTTTCATTCTAGCCTTACCTCTGGCCGGCTTTGGTTGCCAGGGTCTTTCCCAGCAACAGGTCGCGGCTACCAAACCAATTACATTGGAATTTTGGACAGTTTTTGACGATGTAGATGCTTTGCAGGCGCAGATAGCTAAATACAAAGCCGAACGTCCTTATTTAACCATCAATTTAAAGCAACTCACCGCCGGGGAGTTGTATCCGCGTCTTCTAGAGGCTCTGTCCGAAGACCATGGACCGGATATTATTTCCGTCCGCAATCGCTGGATGCGTTTTTATCAGCCCAAATTGGCCGCCATGCCATCGGGTTTTTCCGACACCACCGTGGTTGTAAAAAAAACCACTTTGGGCACGGAAACTATTGTTAATACGGTGGCGCAAACTCTGCCGACCGCTCTTCAGGTAGATAAAGAATATGTTCAGGCGGTTAAGAATGACGTAATTATAGATGGCAAAATTTACGGTTTGCCCTTGTCTTTAGAAAACATGGCTTTGTTTTATAACAAAGACTTGCTGGATAAAGCGGGTGTAGCTGAACCGCCAAAAAACTGGGAAGAATTTCAGGCGGCGGTAAAAAAGCTTACCAAGTTTGATAAAAAAACCGGAAAAATTTTACAATCCGGCACTGCCATGGGAACCGGAAACAACATTCCCGGATTTGAGGATTTGCTCTATATTTTATTCAAACAAAGCAACGTCCCTTTTGTAAATAAAAACGGCGCGGCTACTTTCCAAAGTGGTGTACCCAATCTGGCCAACCCCGCTATGTCGGTTATGAATTTTTATACCGATTTTGCCAATTCCGCCCGCGACACCTATACTTGGAACGAAGAAATGGGTAATGCTTTAGATCAGTTTGTAAACGGTTCGCTGGGTTTTTTCTTCGGCTACAGCTATCATTATCCGGTTATCAAAGCCCGCGCCCCGCAATTAAACGTGGCTATTTTACCAATGTTGCAACTCAATCCGGAAACTCCGGTTAATGCCGCTAATTATTGGGTGCAGACTGTTTTAGACAAATCAAAAAATAAAAATGAAGCCTGGGGTCTGCTCAACTTCTTAACCCATTCCAAAACCACCAAAGATTATCTAGACCAATCCGGCCGCCCGTCCGCTCTGCGTACCTATATAGCCGGGCAACTAGACAACACCGAACTTTATCCATTTGTATCGCAAGTTTTAATTTCCGACAGTTGGTACAAAGGTAAAGATTACGAAACCGCCGTAAAAGCCCTAGGCGATATGACACACGAATGGTTGTTGCCACCGGTACAGATAGGCGCGGAATTACAATACCGACAAGAAGTCTTAAATCGCGCCGCCGCGAAGTTTAATCAGAGTTTATAGGCGATCATTCTGACCGCGCACCATTTGTCATTCTGAGCATAGCGAAGAATCTCTGTCTGTTCGGCGATTGAGACAGAGATCCTTCATTACATTCAGGATGACAATAAAAAAATATGACAAAAACTTCCAAAATTATATTTATTTTTGCAATTCTAGCCATAACTTTTTTTAATGCCGGTCAGGTTTTGGCGCAAACCGGTAGTAGCGAACTAATAGATAGTAAGTTTATTCCGCAATGCGCGCTAGAAAATCCCACTGGCGGAGAAGCGGGAAAGGCCAAAGAAGGCGAATGCCGAAACATTAGCATCTTTGTAGTATTGCTCATACACCTCGCCAATTATTTGTTCAGCATTGTCGGCGCTTTGGCTTTGTTATTTTTTATTTATGGCGGTTTTACCTTAATTTTATCCCGAGGCGCCACCGAGCAGGTAAAAAAAGGAAAAGATATTATGGTAGCGGCAATTATTGGGCTGGTAATTGTTTTTGGCGCCTATATGTTGGTAGGATTTTTGGGGGATGCTGTGGGGCTGAAAGGCGGCTATAAATTAACAATGTAGTAGTTTATGAAAAATTTGAAAAAAAACTTAGTCAGTCGCGGATTTACAATTTTAGCTTTATTCATTTTATTTTTTATATTGCCGGTAAATAGAGCAAAAGCAGCTTGTGACCCCGCAGTACAAAGTTGCGCCCCTGTTGATTATTACTATTACAGTGAAGACACGTTAACTAATTGTTATTGCCATTCTTTGCAAGCGGGTAGTCAGGCCGAGGCAGAAGATAAATTAGCAGGCCTCACCCCAATACCAAGGAAATGTGGTGTAGATCAGGCAGTGCCATCAGAAAGTTCGGAAACAATTCCAGAGGTAACAGAAGGAGCCTGTCCGGCAGAAGATGGTTCCACCCAACTTATCTATTATTATTGCATAGTTATTGAAGTTATCGATGATGAATCAAGTGGATCAAGTCAGCTTAGTCAGGGTAAGTGCTTGGATTTTACCAGCACAAATGACTCCAACGCTTTTGATCAAGCGCGCACTCTTTGCGCCGGTGGTACTACCAAGTTGATAGCTAATACAGTCCAATGGGATAAAGGTAGATGCCAATTACAGGGAGAATTGGGGAGCGAGGACAAGCCTAAAGGATCACTTGCAGAATTAAAACGTTATGCCAAATCATTAAACAAGGCAAAATTTTCCGGTCCGGTGGATGTTATCAGCCGGTTCATAAACATGCTGTTGGCATTTATTGGTTCCATATCTTTAGTTTTGTATATTTTTGCCGGATTTTTGTGGATGACGGCTTCCGGAAATGCTGAAAAAGTAACCAAAGCAAAAAGCATAATGGTTTGGACTACTCTAGGTGTAGTGGTTATGTTGGCCAGTTACATGTTAGTAAGTTTTATATTTGATTCTTTGAAATTGTAATTTATGTCCTTCATGAAAAAGACAATTTTTATAATTATTTTAAGCCTTGCATTTATTTTTAGCATGTCTGGCCGTGCTTTAGCAGTTCCCGCGCCGGCGGATCCAAACATGGTTAAGTTAGATAATCCATTAGAAGGAAATAAAACCGAAGCCACTCAAATCATATCCAAAGTCATCACAACAGCCCTTGGCATAATCGGCGCCCTAACCTTATTAATGTTGGTGTATGGCGGGTTCCAGTGGCTCACCTCAGCCGGCAATCCGGAAAAAGTAAAAATGGGCACGCAAACTATGGTTTGGGCTATAATTGGTGTGCTTTTGGTCTTTGCCAGCTATATGTTGTTATCAACCTTTACAAATTATCTAACTGGAAAGGTATAAACAGGTGTGATATAATACTAAATAATTACAAATAACGAAATATGCAAATTTCAATTCGAAAGGGGGTGAAAATATGATGAAACTGAAACAAATGTTTGCTGTTATGGCAACCTTGTCTATATTAGCCCCGGTCGTAGTAATGGCGCAAACAGCGCCAATTACCGCAGAAGATTTAGGTATTCAATATGGCGCGGCAACAGGTTTGGGCACTAAAGATATCCGCGTTACTATAGCTTCTATTATCAAAACAGCCATGGGCTTACTTGGTATTGTGGCCGTAGTAATCGTTTTAATCGGTGGTTTTAAATGGATGACCGCCGGTGGTAACGATGAACAAGTTGGTGAAGCCAAGAAATGGATATTTTCCGGTGTTATTGGTTTAGCAATTATCTTGTCCGCCTACGCGTTGGCGACATATGTAATTAATAGTTTAGTTACAGCTACTACCTCACCATAATTATTTTTCCTTGCAGGGGGTTCGCGCGCGCAACCCCCTGCCCAGGAAAGCTCGGCACCTGTAATTCCCCGCTTGGGCGGGGTAGGGGCGGGTTGGTAGGTGTCCATTAGTCTGTCATTCTGAGCAGAGCGAAGAATCTCTTAAACAATGAGAGGGATCCTTCATTTCATTCAGGATGACAAAACCAAAATAAAATATGACAACACTCAAAAAAATATTTCTATTTTTAGCGGTAGTGGGGTTAGTAGTTCCGTCTTTTGCATTTGCAGATGAATTTGGTTTAGATGAAGCTGCCGGGGGAACGAAATTAATACAGGTTAAAGATACGCAAACGGATATACCGAATTTAATCGGCAACATCGTCGGCGTGGCCCTATCATTTTTAGGCGCCATATTTTTTCTTTTAATTTTATACGCCGGTTTTTTATGGATGACCGCTTTTGGTTCGTCAGAAAAAACCGACAAAGCTAAAGGCATATTAGAGCACGCGGCTGTAGGTTTGCTGATAGTTTTGGCCGCCTATGCGATTTCCAGGTTTGTGTTTACCGCTCTAGGCGTGTAAGGTGGCAGTTCAGCTCAAACTCCAACCAACCCGTTTAATATATTTAATTTTAAACAGTTGTTGAATAATTTATAAACTGAGTATGCGTAAAATACTTTTTACAACCATAATAATGTTAGCATTGTCAACACCGTTTTTTGTCTCGGCCCAGGCGCCATGCCCACCAGGCAAATCCGGTCTACAATGTGCTGGCACGATTTTGGATCAATCCGCAAACACCAGCAAAACCGGACTCTCGGCCGATTTGGGAGACACCGTCGCCACAGTAATAAAAGCCGTATTGGCTCTGGTTGGCACCATATTTTTAATCCTCACTATTTACGCCGGAATTTTATGGATGACAGCCCAAGGAAACGAAGAACAAGTTACCAAGGCCGTGGGCATAATTAAAGCTTCAGTTATTGGTTTGATTATTATTATGTCCGCTTACGCCATTACTTTCTTTGTAACCAGTAAGTTGACGGGAGCGACCGGCACATCAAGCCAAAATACTCCTAACTCAAATCAACTCGGTTGTTGTTATACCGCTTCAACCGATCAGTTTACTTCGCGCCTAGAATCAGATTGCCAAGGCGCTCAAGAGACATGGGGCGCCGAGCCATGTTAAAATTATATGAAAAAATATTTTCTCATTTCTCTGTTAGCGTTTAATCTGTTGCTCGTTCCGGCGGCAAATGTTTACGCGCAAACAGATCTTTCTCAAGACATTGCCCAAAAGAGCGGTTATGGTCCGGTTACCGGCTCTAGCCTTTCGGAAACCATTGGCAAAATTATAAAAATAATCTTGGGATTTTTAGGAACTATATTTTTAGCGTTAACCGTTTACGCGGGCGTGTTATGGATGACGGCGGCGGGAAACGAAGAACAAGTCACAAAGTCATTGGGAATTTTAAAAACAGCCGTAATCGGGCTGATTATCATAATCGCCGCTTATAGTATTACCTATTTTGTAATGCTTAATGCCTTCGCCCTCACAGCCTAGTGGGCATCTCTCCCCTTTTAGGGGAGAGACAGAGAGAGGGGTATGCGGTGAACGACAATACCCCCACCCTGCCCTCCCCCTAAAAGGGGGAGGAGAAACAAAAAGTGAATTAAATTTTTTTATGAAAAAAATAACCTTTTTTATATTCTGTCTCGTTTCTTTATTATTTATTTTGCATTCTTCATTCGCGCTCGCCGCGACCCCTTCTGAAGAAGCCCTGGAACAGTTAAATGCGGCTGCTGGAGCAGGCGGAGCAAATATTGCCGGCTCCGGGCCAATGGATCCGCGCATTATTGTGGCCATAATCATCCGGTCGCTCTTGCAGCTTATTGGTATAGTTTTTGTTGCGCTGACTGTTTATGCCGGCTTTTTGTGGATGACGGCTGGCGGAGAAGAAGAAAAAACAAGCAAAGCAAAAAAATTATTATCCAATGGGGTGATTGGCTTGGCTATAATTTTATCCGCTTACACTATTTCGTATTTTATTTTCCGGTCACTTTTGGGCGCTACCGCCAGCAATGGCAACCCCTTTGGTTATGGAAGTACTTCTAATATTACTAATTATGGCCCTAATGCCAATGATTATAATTATTACAAGTAGAAGGTTTATATTTTTGGCGTAAAAATATTTTTCAATATAATCTCGCCAGCATTTGGGTGAGATTTTTTTTGAATGAGAGTTGGATTTGAAAGTAGGGTTTGGATTTTTTTGGCCAGATCATCGCTTGAATTCGCTCTTAAGCCGTAATGATTTTTTTCCAGATACGTCGCGTTGTAATCTTCCTGTCCTGGGATAGGATTTATAATTATAATAGGCTTTTGCAAAAACATAACCTCGGAAACGGTTAGTCCGCCCGCCTTGCCAACTATTACATCCGCAATCCGCATCCATTCGTCTATATTATCGGCATTTTTTAAAATAGTAAAATTCCTTTGTCCGGCATCCTTTATATCTTCCAAATCCTTAAAAAGTTCTTGATTAGTATTGCCTGAAATAGCCACCACATTCACATTCTTATTTTGAGAAAAAATTGCCGGTACCGCGTCTTTGGCGCTGATTTTACCGCTGGAGATGGGCATGATTAAAATTGTTGGCCAGTCATTATTTATATTCAGTTTCCTTTTTAATTCAGCAGTATTTTTGACGGCAAAAAAACTGGCGTGAAGAGGCAAACCGCTGGCGATGCTTTTTATGCCTTTTTTTTCCAGTTCAATTTTTGTTTCTTCGCTGGCGACAAAAAAATTGCGTACACAAGGGGCCAGCCAGATTTGATGAGCGTGATAATCGGTAATTACCGTGTCCAGAGGTATAGAAAAATTTTTAGGGAATAAGAGTTGAGGAGAAAACTGGGTGGAAACTATATAATCCGGCCGGAATTCCTCTATTTTTTTTAAAAATTTCCTCGCGCCTAATTTAAAAAACGGTCTAAGACCTATCAATATTTTCTGTGTGAAAGGTTTGTCGGTTAAGTGGTAGATAAATTTATAAGTTCTGGGGATGTGGTTGATGAATGTGTTGTAGGATGAAACCGAAAAAGCGCGGGCAAACCCGGAAAGATAATCCGCCAAATCTATATGAAGCACCTGAACATCGGGGTATAGTTTTTGAGAAGCTAAACGCAATGCCTCGGCCGCGCGGAAATGTCCGGAGCCGGTGGAGCACGAAACAATAAGAAGTTTTTTCCCGCCAAAGCGGGATCCCGCCTCATGGCGGTGATAAATGTTGGACATATTTGGGGTGCCTAATGGGAGTCGAACCCATGTTGCGAGATCCACAATCTCACGTAATAACCGTTATACCATAGGCACCATATCGACGACGTCCTGTGTTCCCAGTAGGAATCGAACCTACACATCCAGCTTAGAAGGCTAGTGTCCTATCCATTAAACGATGGGAACATTGCTATTTTTTGAATTAATCAATCGTTCAATTGCCTTTCTGCTTTTCCATTTTTTAATTTGGTATTCTCTACTTTGTGCATCGGAGCGATTTTGATATGGCTCTGTATATACTAACATACACGGCAATTTACTTTTCGTCGAGAAAACCCTGCCTCGGTCATGGTCGGCTTTCCGGCTAACCAGGTCGCTCGTGCTTCCAATGTAGTATGAACCATCGCTTAACTTGATGATGTATACGTGGTACATATGGAAGAGTAGTGTCTCCCGACTTTGCCTTTGGCGGCAAAGTCGCGGATCCTCGATTTTGCTCGAAGCAAAATCGGGACTATCCATTAAACGATGGAGACCCGAGACTTTTGACTCGTTCGCTATCATATACTATTTTTACAGATTAATCAAGGTGTGGTATCATATGGGGTAGTTTATCATAATTTGTATGTATAGAAGAATTTTTATATTTCTGGTTTTTACTCTAATAATTCTTGGTCCTGCTCGTCCGGCATTGGCTCAATTTGGCTTAGATAAAAGCGGCCCAACGGCGGGTTATGGAGAGACTAATATTTATTCCACCATTAGCACTGTCATCAGCGTTGTACTATCCGTTGCCGGTTTGGTTTTTTTGGCTATTATGTTTTATGCCGGCCTGCGCTGGATGACTGCCCGCGGCAATGAAGAATTTATCTCCAAGGCAAAAGGAGCTATGTTTGGAGCGCTGATCGGGTTCATTTTAGTCACAATTTCTTATGGCGCTTCCGCCTTTATTTTCAGCAAGTTGATTAATTAATTTGTCATTGCGAGGAGGTCTTGGCGACCGACGAAGCAATCCCAAAGTACTGGTTGGTACTAACAATGGGATTGCCACGTCGCTACGGCTCCTCGCAATGACACGCCAACTTGACATTTTTGGGGTTTTGGGCTATAGTTATCTTGTTATTAAACACATCCGCCTAGGCGGAGCGGACTGCCTGGAAACATACTCCTGGGTCAGCTCGTTAAACATATTTCGTATGTTAGAGAAAAAGAAAAAGCAGGCGATTATCAAAAAGTTCCAGACACACGCCGGCGACACCGGTTCAAACGAGGTCCAGATTGCCATCCTGGCAGCGGAAATAGACGAACTGGCCGAGCACTTAAAAAGCCATCACAAAGATCACTCATCCCGCCGCGGTTTACTGCGCAAGGTAAGCAGCCGCCGGAACTTAATGCGTTATTTAAAGAAAGAAGATCCGGAAAGTTACGAACAATTAGTCAAAAAATTAAAAATTAAACCAGCTAAACTCATCACTAAACCGGACGGTTCCACCGCAGAAATAGAAGAAGAATTGGCTGAAGAAATAGAATTAATCGGACAAAAACATGATTCCGCAAATCAATAAAAAAAGAAACACACTTAAACACCCCGACCAAAGAGTAGGGGTGTTTATTGATGTGCAAAATATGTACTACAGCGCCAAAAATTTATTTGGCGCCAAAGTAAATTTTGGCAACATCGTCAAAGAAGCCACCGCCGGCCGAAAACTTATCCGCGCTATCGCTTATGTGGTCAGCACCGAAGGCAAAGAAGAACAGCCGTTTTTTGACGCCTTATATAATGTAGGCATAGAAACCAAAGACAAACCATTGCAAATATTCTTGGGCGGAGAAAAAAAAGCCGACTGGGATGTTGGTTTGGCCGTAGACGCCATCCGTTTTTCTCCCAGTTTAGATGCTATAATTTTGGTAAGCGGCGATGGCGACTATATTCCTTTGGTAGATTACTTAAGAAGCCAGGGCAAGCAGGTAGAAGTTATGGCTTTTGGCGGAACGACCTCCGGAAAGTTAATAGACGCGTCCGATGATTTTATAGATTTAAGCCAGGACAAAGCCAAGTTTTTGATAGCAGACAAAAGATACACCGCCAAGAGACCAGGGTATCCACCGAAGAAAGTATAACAAACAATCATTGTCATTCTGAGCAAAGCGAAGAATCTCTGTCCGTTCGGCGATTGAGACAGAGATCCTTCATTGCATTCAGGATGACAAAAAAACAAATCAGTAATTAATTAAAAGAAGTTGGTTTGAGGACAAATAGACCGTAATTGGTCTGTAGCTCTCAAATCATCTTCAGCCCGCCTTCGCTAAAGCTTCGGCCGGGCAAGAAAGTCCCAAGGGGGATACCTTTGGGAAACATATAGTATGTCAGTAAAAAATTGGTCCATGGAATGGGGCGGAAGAACCCTGTCTGTGGAAGTAGGCAAGCTTGCATTACAAGCTAATTCTTCTTGTACAGTCCGTTATGGCGACACGGTCATTTTGGCCACCGCCACCATCAGCAAAAATTCCCGCGAGGGCATAGACTTTTTGCCTTTAATGGTAAATTTTGAGGAAAAGTTATACGCCGCCGGAAAAATAAAAGGCAGCCGCTTTATAAAGCGTGAAGGCCGCCCTACCGAAGAGGCCACTTTATCCGGCCGTTTGGTAGACCGCGCTATCCGTCCGCTTTTTGATGAGAACTTACGCAGAGATGTGCAGGTTATTTTAACCGCTCTGTCTTTTGACGGTGAGGTTGATTCGCAAATTCCGGCTATGATTGCCGCTTCAATCGCACTCACCATTTCTCCAATTCCTTGGAAGGGGCCGATTGCCGGCGTTCGCGTTGGCCAAATAGACGGCCAGTGGAAAATTAACACCACTATTTCCGAAAGAGCCATCAGCACCACAGACATTGTGGTGGCCGGCACTCCGGAAAAAGTAATTATGGTGGAAGCCGGTTGTAACGAAACAACGGAAGAAGATGTAATCGCCGCTATGCAGTTTGGCGCTTCACAAATGGCTCCGATGATAGACTTTATCAATAAAATTCAAAAAGAAGTCGGACAAACTAAATATGATTTGTCCGGAACCGGCGACGAAAAAGAAGCTGCTCTTCAAGAAGCGGAGAAATCCGCCATTGAATTGGTTTCCAGCCACGTGGATGATTGGATTTTTGATGTGCCAAAAATTGATCGCAGAGAACGAGTGGAATTAATCAACAAATTCAGCGACGCCATTGCCGAAATGTTGAAAGTCAAAGAAGTTGATGAAAAAATCACAAAAATTATTTTGGGACGCGTTAAAGTTTATGTGGAAAAATATATTACCGAACGCATTATTAAAAAAGATCAGCGTTTAGACGGCCGTTCCATTCACGAAGTTCGCCAATTATCCGCGGAAGTCAGTTTGTTGCCCCGCACTCATGGCACGGCTATGTTTATGCGCGGTGATACTCAAGTATTATCCGTTGTTACTTTGGGAGCTCCCGGGGATGTGCAGACATTAGACACCATGGAACAAGAAGGCACCAAACGCTACATGCATCATTATAGTGATACTCCGGCTACTTACGGAGAAACCGGCCCATTACGCGGTCCGGGAAACAGAGCTATCGGCCACGGCGCTTTAGCCGAGCGCGCTTTGGAGCCCATGCTTCCGCCGGAAACTGAATTTCCTTACACCATGCGTGTTGTATCCGAAGTTTTGGGTTCTAACGGCTCCAGTTCTATGGCTTCGGTTTGCGGTTCTTCCTTATCTTTAATGGATGCGGGCGTACCGTTAAAAAAACCGGTGGCCGGAATTGCCATGGGACTTGCCAGCGATGATAAAGGCAATTGGAAAGTTATTACCGATTTGCAGGATGTGGAAGACGGACCGGGCGGAATGGATTTCAAAATTGCCGGAACCCGCGATGGTATTACCGCTATTCAAATGGATACCAAAACCGAAGGTTTAAGCTGGGAAATTGTGAAACAAACATTTGCTCAATCCAAAGAAGCCAGAATAAAAATTTTGGACTTCATGAGCAAAACAATTGCCGAACCCCGCGCCGACTTATCGCAATATGCTCCGCGCATTGTCACCATCAATATCAATCCGGATAAAATCCGCGATGTTATTGGTCCGGGCGGAAAAATGATTAACAAAATTATCGCCGAAACCGGAGTGGCTATAGACATTGAAGATGACGGACGTGTGTTCGTCACTTCAACGGACGCCGCCGGTATGGAAAAAGCCGTGCAGTGGGTAAAAGATTTGACCCGCGAAGTGGTGGCCGGAGAAACTTTTGAAGGCACAGTTGTCCGCTTGGAAGACTTCGGCGCTTTTGTGCAAGTTTTACCTGGCCAAGACGGCTTAGTTCACGTAAGCGAAATTGCCTGGACCCGAACCAACAAACCAAGCGATGTCATGCATTTGGGCGACAAAGTAAAAGTGGTTGTAAAAGAAATAGACAGCATGAACCGCATAAGTTTAAGCATGAAACAATTAACTCCCAAACCGGAAGGCTACGTAGACCAACCGGCCTTTGAACGCACTTCCCGCCCGCCTCAACGCGGAGGTGGCAGAGGAAGGTAAAATTATCTAATAAAATCAACTCCGACTCAATCGGGGTTGATTTTTTTTTCTTTTCGTGGTTGAATTAGAGGCACAAAGGAGGAAGACATGACCGAACCGGCGACCCCCAGTACGTTTATTGAAGCAGTTCGAAAAGCCGATACGAGGGACGGCATTCTTTTCACTTTTCTCTTTGATCAAGGCGTGAGCTTGCTTATGCTTACCGCGAGTTATGAGAAGATTGCCGATCTGTTAGGGGTTGACGCGCCCACCGTGACTCGTTGGCGGGTAGGCGTGAACTTGCCACAACGAGCAATGTGCCGTTCGATTTTGGAGAAGTTGGTAGTAGCTCTGATGTAGTTCATTAAAAGTAGATATAAAAATACGGGGCGCGCTTTTTGCTCGTCCCCAAATATGCCGCGGTGGTGAAATTGGTATCCACGCCAGCCTTAGGAGCTGGTTCCCGCAAGGGATTGAGAGTTCGAGTCTCTCCCGCGGCACATAATAAATATAAATACGACACACCTAAAATGGAGAAACACGAAGCAAAAATATTCGCCGCCGAACTGGGCGCGGAAATGCCGCAGTTTGATTTGCATGAAAAATATCCTCATGAAATTGAGAATGATGTGAAATCATTTGTGATAGAAAATTACGGATTGGGTAAAGAAATGGTGCGAATTATTTACGGCGGTGGAACCGGGAAAATGAGGGAAGCGGTATTAGAAATTCTTAATCAGAAAGACCTGCAAAACATCATTGCCAATATAGATATAAAAGAGGGCAGTTGTGTAGTGGTGTATAAGGGCTAATCTATCCACATTTTATCCCCGCCCGTAGCCCTGAATAAGATGACATACATCGTAGACACTTTTACCCCGCCAAAAGGATGCCGT
>CAZXML010000007.1:0-54713 GCA_964641245.1 uncultured Gammaproteobacteria bacterium
ACGGCATCCTTTTGGCGGGGTAAAAGTGTCTACGATGTATCTCATCTTATTCACCTGCCTGCCGGCAGGCAGGTGATTAAAAAAAGCCCCGCTCTTCACGAAGGGCGGGGCAGGCTAGGCTAAGTAACATTTAGATCTAGGCGGAAAGTGACGGTGGGGAGTGCTCTGCCAAAGTATCCAGAAAAACATTGCTCCGGTCGGTGAAGGTGTAGATTCTTTTGCTGGCATCGTCCCGCCAATGAAGCAGACGACCCTCGTGAATCAGCGCCAGCACGGCCTCGCGCAAGTCCTGCTCCGAGTAATTGTCAAACTCTTCCTTGGTTTTGACGACCTCCTGAACATACTGAATTATTTCCATGAAATGAGCCTCTTTTCCGGGATTGAAAAACTTCTTCAATCCGGTTGTAACCATAAAGACAAACCGCGAATTTGGTTCAATTGACCAAAAGTCTCCATCCTTCGCCAAGGCGATGATCTGATCAAAGGCCTTTCGATTTGGAGTTATGGTCGAACCATCCACGAAGGCATCGGCCAGCTGACGGAGAACGGGGTTGAAACTGCCACCGGCCTTTAACAGAACAAACTTCTTGCCGAACTTTTTTACCTTGGCGATGGCCTCCAGGAAATCCGGACCGCCATCGGCAGTGCCAAGAACAATGGTGGAAATAAAATCAACACACGACCAAAATTCCATGTCTTCCTTGATGCGTCTGTCCACCACGTTTGATTGAGAACCGGTCTTCACCAGTCTCACAATCGAACTATCCATCCGGAACAAACTCTGCACCAACGGCAGACACTTCTTTTCCGTAGCTTCCGAAACATAGATGAAAACCCTCTCAATTTCCACGCCAACCTCTTGCCTGACCTTTTCCAAAATCAGTTCGAGGTCGAATTCGCGGCCTTCCAGCTTTGTGAAAATCAGCTGATTCTCATCAATGAAAATCACGGCGCGTGAAGCCGGTGTTTCCTTCTTGGTTTCTGCGGATTTCTTGACTCCGCCCTTGCCTCCGGGCAAAGAAATTTCCTCCTGCAAAAACTTTATACGGCTAATCCGCCTACGACCGGTAACATCATACACCCTCTCAATGGCTCCTTTTTCTTCCAGCTCCTTGAGTTGAATGTGGAAGTTAATCAAATTTGATACCGTTTTGTCAAAATGCGGCAAAACTTCTTCCATGCCCAGTAACGTGTTCGTCCCCGCCAACTGCTTCAAGAAATAGAACAACTCCTCGACCTTGGACGGCTGACTACCTGCTTGCTCCATCTCCTCCTCCTCATCAAAGTACGGTACCGAACTCGTCGCATCTTAATTCATTTTTGGATTTTTGTCAACCTGCATGGTATAATTTAAAAACCTTAATGACCTCATCTATTAACCGCTTAATTATTGTCCAAGTATTTAGTTGTTGTGTCATAATTCAGTAAAAAGATCCTATGGAAATTATATTTTTTGATGAAAAGCTTGAAATATTTTTAACAAAACTTGAAAAACCAACTATCGCCAAAGTCTTGCGTACGATTGATTTATTAGAATGTTTTGGGCATCAATTAGGAATGCCTCATAGCAAAAAGGTGGGTCATAAATTATTTGAGCTACGAATACGTGGTCGGCAAGAAATTCGTTTAATTTATACTTTTCATAACGACAAGACTATAATCATGCATGGATTTATTAAAAAATCTCAAAAGATACCTAGAAAGGATTTGTTTATTGCTCAACAAAAATTATCAACACTTGACAAGGTATAACATATACGTTATAGTACTCATACTATGAAATCCTATACAAAAATAAAAGGACGGCTTCTCAAAGACAGAACAACCCGTCAAGAATACCAAAAGCTTGACGCTGAATTTGCATTAGCGCAAACAATTATCGAAAAACGTCTGGCCAAAGGCTTCACTCAAGCAGCTTTGGCATATAAGATAGGAACTAAACAATCCTCCATAGCCCGACTTGAATCTGGAAATTATAATCCCTCCATGGCTTTTCTGGAAAAAATAGCTAAGGCGCTAGACACAAAAGTAGTTATCTCTCTTTCGTAATCCAAAATCAATCAAAAAAGAGCTGCGTAATGGAGCTCTTTTTTGATTTTAATTTTTTTACTTCTGTGTTCCCGCAATAATAGTCTCGGCAACGTTGCGCGGTACTTCGGCGTAATGGCCGAATTCCATGCTGTAGCTGGCGCGGCCCTGACTGATACTGCGCAGGGTGGTGGCGTAACCAAACATGCTGGCTAGCGGCACAATGGCCTTCACCACTTTCATGGTTCCGCGATCAAACATTTCCTGAATTTGTCCGCGTTTGGAGTTTAAGTCGCCGATTACATCTCCCATAAAACTTTCCGGAGTAACGGTTTCTACTTTCATTATCGGTTCCATAATAATTGGGGTGGCGCGTTTGCAGGCGGCTTGGAAAGCCATGGAACCGGCCATTTTAAAGGCCTGTTCGGAAGAGTCTACTTCGTGGTATGAACCATCGTAAACCGTAACTTTCAAATCTACCACCGGATAACCGGCCTGAATACCTCTGGTTAAGGAACCCTTCACGCCTTTTTCCACAGCCGGAATAAATTCTTTAGGAATTGAACCGCCTTTGGTTTCGTCTTCAAATTCGTAGCCCTTGCCCGGTTCTAAAGGTTCTACGCGCAACCAGCAATGACCGTATTGGCCACGGCCGCCGGACTGCTTGATATATTTGCCTTCCGCTTCGGCCGAAGTTTTAATAGTTTCTTTGTAAGCAACTTGCGGTTTACCCACATTGGCTTCCACTTTAAATTCACGGCGCATGCGGTCTACGATAATATCTAAGTGCAGTTCGCCCATGCCGGCAATAATTGTCTGCAAGGTTTCTTCGTCTGTATGCACGCGGAAGGTTGGGTCTTCTTCAGTCATTTTTTGTAAAGCCATACCAATTCTTTCCTGGTCGGCTTTTGTTTTTGGTTCAATAGCGATAGAAATAACCGGTTCGGGGAAAACAATTCTTTCTAAAATAATCTGATTGTCTTCTTCACAAAGTGTGTCTCCGGTGAAGGTGGATTTGAGTCCAATGGCCGCAGCAATTTCTCCGGCGTAAACATCGGATACATCTTCGCGGTGGTTGGCGTGCATGCGCACAATTCTTCCCAAACGTTCTTTAGTGCCGTTGTTGGTGTTATAAAGATAACTACCGGCGGAAACGTGTCCGGAATAAACGCGGAAGAAAATTAATTTACCCACAAACGGGTCGGTGGCAATTTTAAAAGCCAAAGCGGAAAACGGTTCGTTATCATCGGCTTTGAATGTTTTTTCGGCTTCGGTGTCCGGATCTATACCTTTTAATGGCGGAATATCTAAAGGAGAAGGCAGGTATTCGGTGACGGCATCCAACATGAACTGCACGCCGATATTGGATAGCGCGGAACCGCAAAGCACCGGATAAAGTTTGCTTTTTAAGGTTAAAATTCTGATGGCCGTTTTAATTTCCGCATTGGTAAGAGCGGTGCCGTTTAAAAACTTTTCCATAAGTTCGTCGGTGGCTTCGGAAACTTTTTCCACCATTTTAGCGCGGTATTCTTTTACCATTTCTTTCATATCTTCCGGAATAGGAATTTCCACAATATTTTCTCCGTGCTGGCCTTCAAATTTATAGGCTTTTTCTTCTATTAAATCTACCAAACCGGAAAAGGTGCTGTCCGCGCCAATTGGCAATTGAACAGCCACAGCATCTTTGGATAATCTTTCCTGAATAGAAGCCAGACTCATAAAAAAGTCCGCTCCCAATTTGTCCATTTTATTTACAAAAGCAATGCGGGAAACATTATATTTATCAGCCTGATGCCAAACAGTTTCGGATTGAGGTTCCACACCCTGGGAACTGTCGAATAATGCGACCGCTCCGTCTAACACACGCAAAGAACGCTCTACCTCTACGGTAAAGTCCACGTGGCCGGGGGTATCTATAATGTTGATGCGGAAACCTTTCCAGAAACAAGTGGTGGCGGCGGAAGTAATGGTGATACCGCGTTCTTTTTCCTGTTCCATCCAGTCCATTTCGGCCGCGCCTTCATGCACCTCGCCGATTTTGTGTTTTTTGCCGGTGTAAAATAAAACACGTTCGGTGGTGGTGGTTTTGCCGGCGTCTATGTGAGCCATGATGCCGATGTTTCTGGTTTTATCTAGGGAGAAGTCACGAGGCATATTTGAAAATTAACAATTAGCAATTATCAATTAACAATTTGTTAGTTGTTAATTGTTTTTTGTTTATTATTTAGCGAAGCGAGCAAAGTGAGCAAACGCCTTGTTAGCTTCAGCCATTCTGTGTACGTCGTCGCGTTTTTTAATAGCATCGCCAACACCTTGGGCGCTGTCCATTAATACTGTGGCCAATTTTTCGGCCATTGGCTGTCCTTTTTTGTTGCGGGCCGCTTCTACAATCCAGCGGAAGGTTAAAGCGTTCTGACGGGTGGCGCTAACAGGCATAGGCACCTGATAGTTGGCTCCACCTACCCGGCGGGAGCGGACTTCTACTTGAGGGGCAACTGTTTTTACAGCGTCTTCAAAAGTTTTCATCGGATCTTTTTTAGCCTCAACAATTTTATCAAAGGCGCCGTAAACAATGGACTGCGCGACTGTTTTCTTTCCGCCCATCATGATGTGATTGATAAATTTAGCCAGCGCAATACTGCCGTATTTAGGATCCGGAGATATTGTTCTTTGGTAATCTTTATTTCCACCGCGCATACACTTATAATTTAAGATTTGTGATTTAAGATTTTTATTGTCATGCTGAACTTGTTTCAGCATCTTGTCGATACAATATCTTGTCGATACAATAGATCCTGAAATAAATTCAGGATGACATTTGTTAAGCCTTCTTCGCCGCCTTCGGTCGTTTGGCGCCGTAAAGACTGCGTCCCTTGCGTCTGCCTTCTACACCTTGGGCATCATAAACACCGCGTACTATATGATAGCGTACGCCGGGCAAGTCTTTTACACGTCCGCCGCGCAGTAATACGATGGAGTGTTCCTGCAAATTATGTCCTTCTCCGGGAATATAAGCGATTACTTCCATGCCATTGGAAAGACGCACCTTGGCAACTTTGCGCAAAGCGGAGTTTGGTTTTTTTGGAGTGGTGGTATATACCTTGGTACATACGCCTCTCTTGAAAGCGGAACCTTTGGCAAAAACAGTTTTGCGTCTGTGCAAATTGTCTACTGTAAATTGCAAAGCAGGCACTTTGCTTTTGCGTACCTGTTTGGTTCTGCCTTTGCGGATAAGTTGATTTATTGTAGGCATAATACACTGATTTAAACTGATTATAAAATAATGATTTAAACTGATTATAAGACGTTTGTAATCTGTGTAAAAAAAAGACTGAACGGTATGTTGCTCAGCCACGAGTATTATTGACGTTCTAGAACGATTATATAGGAATGCTTAAAAAAAGTCAAGGGATAATGTTTTAATCCCTTATTCCGGCTACTCTGGCCGCATTTTTGTCGCCATATTGTGGAAGTAAATCATAATGACCATAATTTTTATTTTCCTCGCCATTCTCCGTTCTTTCCTCCGTAGACACAAGCAAACTGAATTTGGCGATTTTTTCTTCTCCCAAATCATTGAATTTTATTATCACCGACTGATCCGTGTCCAAAACTATGCTGTCATTTTTTTTCAGCGCGTCTTTATCGGCGTATTCTTTTGACTTAGCTCTTTCCCGAAGCTGTTTATACAAAGTCTCGGCTTCCATCACCGAAGATTTTTCTCCATCTATCTTTACAAACGCGGACAATAATTCCGCCAGCTCTTTTGCGTCTCGTTTGACAAAATCTGTTTTTGTTTCTTTGCCTCCGCGCAAAACTTTTAAATCCGGCGGCCTTTTTTCTCGGTTAATTTCTCCCGACACAAATGAGGCGTCTTCAGAGCTTCGGGCAAAACCTTCTCCGCGCATGTTCATATGTTTTAATATTTAAGATAATAAACCGATTGTTTATATTCTACTACAAATCCTCCACACTCCGCAAAAAACTGCCGGGCTTGATGCGTAACGGCTTGCCCGGCGTAGCCTTAGCGAAGCCTGGGTCTTCCGGTTCATAAGTCACTCCAGCCTCTTCATCGTTTAATACCAAACCGTTATTCATAGACAGTAGAGAATGGTCATCCAATAAATCCGAACTTATTTCTCCTAAAAAAATACTGGGGCCGGAAAGAGAATCTCCCCAGCCGGTGCTGGCCATAGGATATGTAAGATGAAGATGTTTTTTGGCGCGGGTAATGGCCACATAAAACAGACGGCGTTCTTCTTCCAAACCATTTGGTTCGCGAAAAGCGCGGTCGCCGGGAAAAGCGCCGCTGGCCAAATTGATGATAAACACGGCCGACCATTCCAAACCTTTGGCCTGATGAATGGTGGATAAAACTACTTTGGACTCCGGCCTATTGTTAATTGTTCTTTGTTGATTGTTTTTTATCTGAAAAGATTCCTGCAAACTGGCCTCGGCCAAAAATTGTTCCAGTTCATTATATTTTTTGGCAAAAACCTGCAGTTGGGCGATATCTTCCAAACGATCTTTGCTGTCTATATATTCCGCTTCCAAATAATCTTTGTAGGGCGAATTTATAATAGAATCAATGAGAGTGGCCGGACTTCTGTCATCCTGAGTGCTAGCGAAGGATCTCTGTCCGTTCGGCGATTGAGACAGAGATTCTTCACTTCGTTCAGAATGACAGGTGGCGGAGAGCATCGCTTCCCAAATCCGCACAAAGTTATACCAGCCGTTTTTGGCTTTTTCTCCCAAAACTTGCTGGCCGATAATTTTTACCTCTTCTATATTAGTAACGGTTTTTAAAGCTTCCACAATTTTCCCCGCCGCGCCCGGGCCAATTCCTTCTTCGTGCATCAGCACGCGCATCCACGCGGCCGTGTCGGCAAAGTTATTTAAAATCCGCAAATAAGCCAGAGTGTCTTTAACATGCGCGCGTTCAAAAAACCGCAAACCGCCCCGGTAGTCATAGGCAATGCCGGCTTTTACCAGTTCCATTTCCAACATTTGAGAATGGTAGGCGGCGCGAAACAGCACGGCAATTTCATTTTCCGGTGTTCCACTATCTATTAATTCCACAATTTTACCGGCCACAAATTCCGCTTCGCCGGATTGATCCATTTGCGGATGCAGAGACGGCTTGAGTCCGCTTTTGGTTACGGTTTTTAATTCTTTTTTATATTGTTTAACATTGTTGGCAATAACATCATTGGCCACCTGCAAAATTTCGTGGCTGGAGCGGTAGTTGGTTTCCAATTTAAAAATTTTTGTACCCGGGTAATCTTTTTCAAATTGTAAAATATTTTGCACATCGGCGGCGCGAAAAGAATAAATACTTTGCGCGTCATCTCCCACCACCAAAATATTATGATGAACCGAAGCCAGTTTTTTTATAATTGAAGCCTGAATTTTATTGGTGTCCTGATACTCGTCCACCAAAACATATTTAAACTGATTGGCGAACTTTTGCAAAACATTTTCGTTGTTTAAAAGCAACAGTAAATTCACCAACAAATCATCAAAATCCATGGCGTTGGCTTCCTTCTTTTTTTGATAATAATCATCGCTGATACTTTTTATTTGTCCGGAAAACATTTGCCACTGTGGATTTCTTAATTCCAAAACATCGGCCACAGACATTTCCGAATTGCGGGCGTAACTGATTACGGACAACAAAACTTTGGCGGACGGGAACTTCTTTCCTTCGCCTTCTATCTTATAATTTTTAGCGCATATTTTTATTAGCGCCTCGCTGTCATCGCTGTCTAAAACAGAAAAATTATTTTTAAAACCCAACAACGGCGCGTACTGCCGTAAAATTCTGTAAGCAATATGATGAAAAGTTCCGGCCCAGGGAAGTTCGCCATGGCTGTCATTCTGAGCATGCGAAGAATCTCTGTCTGGTTGTCCAAACGATTCTGACAGAGATCCTTCACTGCGTTCAGGATGACAATCACGCGCTCGGGATGACAAAACGAGAGAAGTCACCCTTCTCTTCATCTCATCCGCCGCTTTGTTGGTAAAAGTTACCAGCAAAATATTTTGTGGGTCAATCCCCTGTTCCAAAAGATAAGCGACCCGATAAGTAATCACTCTGGTTTTGCCGCTGCCGGCTCCGGCTAAAACAAGGCACGGCCCATCGCCGTGCCAAACTGCATCTAATTGTTCCTTGTTTAGCTCGTTTTGATAATCAATCATATATGCAAAACATATATTCTAATTCGCTCGGAAATAATTAAATAAATTTAACCATTTCACTCACTCATTACGAATATAAGAGCTTATTTGCGTGGTTTTCTTTGAATATTTTCCTCTATCGCGTCCAGGAATTCACCCAGGTCCCGACGAATATCGGATTCCGAACCGGTGAACGCTTTAGAAGTTGTGCCCCCTTTTTCGGTGGGAACTTTTATCTTTAACCGGCTATTATCGCCGGCTGACTCAAAATGCACAAAGCCTATTTCGGTTTTAGCAAGGAGCGCCTTTACTTCGGCCTCAAATCCGGACTTTGCCTTTTGTGTTTTGGATGAAAACCTGGTCTTAAGCTTTATTTTCTTCGCCTTAAGCTTAATGACGCCGATAATTTCATTCCTTTTTTTGGCACACTCTCGGTCGGAAATTATTGCCTGCAAACCGGCCGTCGTAAGTTTGCCTTCAACAAGCAATCTGTCTGCGATAGCCTGCTGTTGAACATACTCGCCAAACTTCAACCAGTAACTGCACTCCTCTCCTACCTTATAGGGGAGATCCTGCGCGGGGAGTTGTCTTGGAACCAGTTGTTTGCTCATTTGGAAATATGCTACCACACCTTGATTTTTTATGCAAAACGAAGTATGATGCTGGCATATGACATTTTTTGAACTACAACATAAAGATAAAAACTCCCACGCCCGCGCCGGTATAATGCATACGGACCACGGCGATATAGAGACTCCAGTTTTTATGCCGGTTGGCACGCAGGCTTCGGTAAAAACTCTGGACCAAACTGACTTGGCCAATTTGTCGGCGCCGATTATTTTGGGAAATACCTACCATTTGCATTTGCGTCCGGGCGAAGATTTGATAAATAATTTTGGCGGCTTGCATAAATTTATGAATTGGCCGAAACCGATTCTCACCGACAGCGGCGGGTTTCAGGTTTTTTCACTCGGACTTCAGAAAAAGGACGGACACCGGCCTGTCATCCTGAGTGAAACGAAGGATCCCTCTCTTTCGGACAAAAGGGATTCTTTGGCTGAACCTCAGAATGACAACAACAAACAACAAGGCCAGCTTGTTGCGATAGACGAAGACGGTGTCACCTTCCGTTCGCACATAGACGGCAGTTCACACCGCTTTACCGCCGAATCCGCCATACAAATTCAGCACAAATTGGGCGCGGATATTATTATGGCTTTTGATGAATGCACGCCGGATAGCGTAGCCGAAAAATATGTTACCGAAGCAATGGAACGAACACACCGCTGGGCAAAACGATCGCTTGAAGAGCACCAGAAATTAAGAAATAAGCAAAGCTTGAAATTAATTTCCCAATTTCCTAATTTCCCAATTTCTTATAATCGTTTTCTTTTCGGTATTATCCAAGGTTCAAATTATAAACACCTGCGCGAAGCCAGCGCCAAATATATTTCATCGCTGGATTTTGACGGCATTGCCATTGGCGGAGAATCCGTTGGTTATAATATGGAAGCCACCAAAGAAATTTTAGACTGGGTGTACCCGATTATTCCGGAAAACAAACCGCACTACACCATGGGCTTAGGATTGTCCCCCGCGGATTTGCTGGTGGCCATTGAACACGGCGCCGATATGTTTGATTGCGTGGCGCCCACTCGCCTAGCCAGACATGGCATGCTATTTTGTCATTGCGAGGAGGGAACCGACGAAGCAATCCCAAGTACTGGTAGTGCTAACAATGGGATTGCCGCGCTCCCTTCAGGAGCTCGCAATGACAGAAAGCACAGAATCAATATCACCAACGCCAAGTTTGCCAAAGACTCCGGCCCGATTGATAAAAATTGTACTTGTTCAACATGTAAAAATTATTCCCGCGCCTACATCCGCCATCTTTTTAACGCGCAAGAAATATCCGCCATGCGTTTGGCCACAATTCACAACCTACATTTTATGTTGAATTTAATGCGCCAAGCGCGCGAGGCGATTTTGGAAGATAGATTTTTGGAATTGAAAAAAGAATGGTGTTAAATTTTTCTAAAAAAAACGATCCCGACTAAGTCGGGACCGATGAACTTAAATAAAGAACTGCCTAATTACTTCTTTTTCGGACCGAGGGTCGTGTGCATGGTCCAGTTGATGTCATCAACCTCGCGCCACAACCACTTCTGCACAGCGCTCTGTGGCTGGCCAGTCTTACGGGCAAACCCGTGATGCCTGGGCTCAAACCCCTTGTCCGTCACAAAGCCAAGTTTGGCCAAGTTCTCTTCCGAACAGAAGCCCTTGGGCTTGTACGCATGCAAAGTCTTCTGCGTAACAATTTCGACGACCGGAGGCAAACCTCCGCCCAAGTGGACAATCAAGTTGCCCATCATTGGCCGATAACCGAGCAACAGCTCATAGCCGGACGCATCCGCCCAAGAGCCGTTGACAAGAATGATCTTGCCGTTGATGATTTGAATCGAAGGAGAGTGGTAGTGAGCGGTAAGCATCACGTCCATGTCCTGAAAGAAATCACCGGTGCCGGAGAACAGCTGTCGCGCCGGATTAGTCTTGGCGCCACTGCCACCCTTGCCACCCTTTTCCAAAATATAGTGCTGAGCCAACACCCCATAGCCGGCAACTTGTTCCATCATCACCCAGCTATTCCAGTGCCCGCCCAGATTATTTTCCACCTTGTCATAGTACTTCACCGGAGCAGGAATCTTGTTATACTCCATGAAGTCCTGCAAGGTAGTAATCAAGAACTGGGAGTAAGCATCACCCGTCAACTTGTGGAATGAGTTCCACTCGTGATTGCCCGGGGTAATTCCCACTCTTTCCAAGTTCTTCCGAATAACTTCAATCGGCGCAGCTTTCAGGCTAGCCTTGATCATCCGCCGAACAAATTCCTGCTGATCGTGCATACGCACCAAGCCCATACGCACGTTTTCGTTTGGCATCTCGGGATAATTGCGCCCCTGGATAATATCACCATCAAAAATGATGACCGTTTTTTCCTTGGGCATAATCTCGTGGAAAGTGTAGTCCATCATCATGGCCTGCAAATCCGATCGCGCCGTTACCGAACCGGTCTGCCAATCAGAGTACAAGACCACAGCCACGCGTTCCGGCGAGATGTCCATCTTGTCGAGCAAGCGATTATTGTGCAATTCCATCAGATAACGTCCATCACCAGTGATAGTAATGGTCTGGGAAGAAGAGCTTGAGAGCTCTCCTCTGGTAGTCAGCACACGCCGACTCTTATCTTTCTGCACCTGGCTAACAGTTGAATCATCGTCAAGATGTGGCTCACGCAAACTACCATGCGAGACCACCAAAGTCTTGCCATCCAGAACACTGAAGCACTGCTCCTGATGTTCAATGGCAAAAACATCCGGCGATTCGTCAACGACAGTTTCCTGACCATTGACGACAACCTTCTTCTTCATGATCCCAGACGCGGCCAGTTGCCCCAAAATACTGCGGGCTTTGCCAACCGGATCTTGCTTCATGGCCGTAGGCGTCAAATTGAAATCGTGACGCTCCCACCACCGAATCGTCTTGCCATTAGCCAAACGAACAGTGGCGTTGAAATCGTTCGTCACCACCATGTCCAAAAATTCCCTGCCCGGCAACGGAATATTCTCCACCTGTAGCACCTGATTGTAAAACTGATCAGGCACCGCGGCTTTCAGCATTTCCGGCGTTACATCTTTCTGCTTCTTGAGCAGATCCACCAACACGGTGTAAGTGTCGAGGAGCATCAAGTACTCCTCCATCATTCGTCCACCATTCCGCTGAGCCACTTCTTCCGCGCTATACAGACGACGGCCACAACGCAACATATACTCAAACACGACGTGGGCTTGGAACCAATAGTGGAAATCCCATGCCTTATCCTGCTTGAGCTTGTCCACTTGACCGAAGTTAAGCGAACGCTTGTCTGAATCAGACTGCGCTTCGCCCTTCTGCCAGTAATGCATAATCATCAGGCTGGTGACCGTGTGCATTTCCCACAACTTCTGGTCATCATCGCCCGTGTTGTAGATCACCTTGGTCAGCCCCAGCTTCAGGCACCGATCCAAGATCATCTTGGCCACGGCAAACTGCTGATTATCGCTCTTGATTGCCAGAGTTGGGCGGCGATTCTTTTCCTGATGCTGAAAACCGCCCTGAACAAGTCCGGAAATAACGAGCACATCCGGACGCTTTTCCTTGGCCATCTGCTCCAGCAAATGGAGTTCGCGCTCAATGAATTCAATATCCGTGTCCTTATTACCAATGAGCGCTTCCATCATCCCCTTGAAACTAAACTCGGATTTCTCCAAGTTAAGCTTAATCATCTTGACCAGATTGTTGGCGTGGTAGCGCTCATAAACACGCGCCGCATCAGCCAACGAACTAATAGTCCGATCCTTAGGCGCAATCATATTACCCGTAAAACGCTGGGCAATAAACGTGCTCTTGAGCGAATCAAAATCCAAACGCCCCTTCTTGCCTTCGGTGAGTCTCTTTTTTTTGCCAAGTTTCACCAAGCCGGCCTGCACAAAACAACTGATTGCAGGATCAAGGATTTCCACCGGCAAACCAACTTCGCTGTCATACTCTTCAAGCAGTTCATCGTTAAGATACACTGGATCATCGCCAGACAAAAGGCCAGTCAAAAACTCGCCGACCTTGTCAAAGTACTTGGGATCAAGCCAAGTCACCAGCTCTTGCGCCGTATAGCGAAAACGATTCTTGTTCTTACTAACGTTGCGCGCCAGCAAGATAGCTTCACTGTTTCGGCTTGTCAACGATGCAACTCGCGCCGACTCAATCAGCGGAGCAATTGCCCACTGAACCTTGGCCATATCCAGACCGAGTTCCTTCATCAGAATTGGGAATGTCAGAACTACGTACTTGCCATCACCTCGTCCATACAGGTCGAGGATCTTGGCTGCGAGCTCCTTAAGCTTGCCATTGGAATTGACTACCGGTCGCTTACGGCCATTCTTCTTCGTGTCCGTCATGATCGCACAAACCTTTCTTGTTTTTTGTCGCGTTTGTTGTTGGTTAAATTGTCAAAGAGCGGTCGCGTCGCTCTTGTTCTGTCTGCCTCGCAATTTCACACCTCAAAATTAAGGCGGAAATTCTAAATTTATACTAACACAGCAATTTTTGCACCGCAATAGCTAAAAAAAATCAAAGCTCTTTCCTTTTCTACCCTCTGATGTTACAATCGGAGGGTAAAGTTTTTATTAAACAACAAACTATCGGACCGTAGTCTGTAGTCCGTGGTCCGTAGTCCAATTATATGTTGCACATAAATTTAATCAGCCTGGGGAAATTAAAAGAGAAACATTGGCAATCGGCCGAGGCGGAATACCTAAAGCGTCTGGGCGCATGGGCAAAAATTAATATTGTGGAATTAAAAGAAGAATCTTTTACCGAAAAAGATCCGCTGGAGTTTGTAAAACAAAAAGAGGCGGCAAAAATTAAAGATGCTCTGTCCAAAATTTCCGATTCGTATGTTATTGTTTTAGATGAACACGGCAAACAATTTTCTTCGGTAAATTTTGCCAAAAAAATAAACGAATTAACTAATCAACAAATAAACAATTTAACATTCATCATCGGCGGACCGCTTGGCCTGGATGAATCCGTTTTAAAAATCGCCAATCTAAAACTTTCCTTATCCGACATGACATTCACCCACCAAATGGCGCGCGTCTTTTTATGGGAACAAGTCTACCGCTCCATGACCATAAGTTTAGGGAAAAAATACCATTACTAACTGCCATCCCTTTTCATCCACTGTCATCCCGAACTTCTCAAACTGTCATTCTGAGCACAGCGAAGAATCTCTGTCTTGTTCGAAAAACGACAGACAGAGATCCTTCATTTCATTCAGGATGACAACAAAAATGACGACCGTGTTATTTACAACAGATGATTTGTTCTGTAAACTATCAATATTATGAAAAGAGTTTTCTCCGGCGTTCAGCCGACAAACAATTTACATCTTGGCAACTATCTTGGCGCCATAAAAAACTGGATTGAATTACAAAAACAATTTGATGATTGTTTTTATTGCGTAGTAGATTTACACGCCATCACTGTAAAGCAAGAACCGGCTGTTTTGCGTCAAAATGTTTTAAACGTGGCCAAAACTTATCTGGCGTTGGGAATAGACCCCGCCAAATCTACCATTTTCGTGCAATCGCATGTTTCCCAGCATACCGAACTGGCCTGGATTTTAAACACTTTGGCCAAACAAGCCGAACTGGAACGCATGACTCAATTTAAAGACAAAGCCAAACAACACAAAGAAAATATCAATATGGGTTTGTTTGCTTATCCGGTTCTAATGGCCGCGGATATTCTTTTATATGACACCGAAGTTGTGCCCGTAGGCGAAGATCAGAAACAGCACATTGAACTAGCCAGAGATTTGGCCGCCCGTTTTAACTCTGCCTATGGAAAAACTTTTGTAGAACCGGAACCGTTAATAAAAAAAGAAGGCGCGCGCATAATGGGCCTGGATGATGCCGGTAAAAAAATGAGCAAAAGCGCCACCAGTCCGAACAATTATATTGCTTTGTTGGATAGCGTGGAAGTAGCCGCCAAAAAAATATCCCGCGCCGTTACCGATTCCGGCAGTACCATAAAATCCGGCGCCGACAAACCCGCTCTCACCAATCTGCTTACTATATATTCCCTACTTTCCGGCAAAAGTGTGAAGGAAATAGAGAAAAGTTATGCAGGCAAACAATATTCCGATTTCAAAAAAGGTTTAACCGAAGTTGTCACCGCTTTCCTGTCAGATTTCCAAACTAAATTTAACGCCTTGGATGATAATAAAGTAAAAGCAATTTTGGAAGACGGAAATAAAAAAGCAGGCGCAATCGCTCAAGCAAAAATGGAAGATGTTAAAACAAAAATGGGACTGCTGTAACACTTTCCCAATTGTCATTCTGAGCAAAGCGAAGAATCTCTGTCCGTTCGGCGATTGAGACAGAGATCCTTCACTGCGTTCAGGATGACAACAAAAAAATAACTAACTAATTATATATCGTATGGACAACCAACCATCATCAAAAAGCAAAACTATCAAAAGCATCTACTTCTACCTCGTATCGTTTGTCGCTTTAATGATGGTGGTATTTTCTACCGCCGACGTTATAAACATCGCTTTAAAAACTTGGGTGTTTACCGCCGCCGATAAAGATATGTACAGCTACCCTAAAGCTGCCTGCGAAATACCAACACCAGTTATGCCACCGGACGTAAAATCCGTGCCGGCCACAACCAAAGAAGATTGCTTAAGACAAAATGATGAAAATATTAAACAGCAGGAACTTAGCCGGACAGCGCAAAAACAGCGCGATGTTGTCCGTGATCTCTCTATGATTGTCGTGGGTATTCCTCTCTTCCTAATTCACTGGAACATTTTGAGAAAGAAAGAAGAAGACCTGTAGAATATATAATAAAAAAGTCCGCCTAGGCGGACTTTTTTAGATTTATTTCAGTATTTCGGATATTTTTACCATCTCCGCGTCTTTTTTATTTCTCTCCTTCACCTCCACCGAATCATCAGCCAATGTTTTTTTAGAAATAACCATTCTTGTCGGAATCCCAATCAAATCCGCGTCGGCCAGTTTGGCTCCGGCGCTGGCGTCGCGGTCATCCCACAAAACTTCTACACATTTTTCGGTTAATTGGTTATGTAATTTTTCGGCCGCCTGTTTTACATTGTCATCATCTCCCAGCGAAACCAAATGCACCGCAAACGGCGCCACGGATTTTGGCCAGATGATTCCTTTGTCATCGTGGAAAACTTCTACCAGCGTGCCCATAATACGCGACGGGCCCATGCCATAGCAACCCATCTCTATGGGTTTGTCTTTTCCATCGCTATCTTTAAAAACAAATTCAAATGGTTTGGAATACTTAATTCCCAATTTAAAAATATTACCAACTTCAATTGCTTTTCGTTCTTCTAATTTTTTATTACCACATTCCGGACAGGCATTTTTTAAATCAACAATAATTTCTTTGTTTACGGCCACATTGCATTTTTCACACCAAAATATTGTATCCTCGCCCACCTCGGAAAAAGTTTGAAATTCGTGTGAGTATTTACTAAATACTCCGCCGGAAGCATATGTCAAAACTGTAATATCATCAATTCCCAATCTGCCATAAATTTTAAAATATGCCGTCTTTACTTTTTCATAATACTCATCCAGGCTCTCTTGAGAAACATGAAAAGAATACATGTCTTTCATACTAAATTCACGGCCGCGAAGCAACCCGGACTTAGCGCGAGGTTCGTTGCGAAATTTATTTTGAAACTGATAAACCGCCACCGGCAAATCACGATAAGAAAAAGTATACTTTTGCACCAAAGGAGTTACCACCTCTTCATGGGTAGGATTGAGAACCAGTTCAGATTCATCTCTGCCTTTTAAATGAAACAAAATGTCCATTTTATCCCGGCCGGTTAGCTTATAGCTTGCTTCCTGCGTCATCGCCGGCATCAAAATCTCATTCCCGCCCACCGCGTTCATTTCTTCGCGGATTATATTTTGAATTTTGGTTAACACGCGCAACCCTAACGGCAGGTAATTATAAACACCGGCCATCTGCTTGGCCACAAATCCGCCCTGCGTGAGCAGTTTGGCATTGGCGCTATCCGCATCCGCCTGCACGCTTTTGCTAGTTTTACCGAAAAGGTTGGAGTATTTCATAAGATTGTCGTCCATTGTCATCCTGAACTAGTTTCAGGATCTAATAATAATGTGGTAATTCTAGCATTTGTTTTTATTCCACGCAACTTTCTTCCGCCTTTTGGACAGGCAAACCGGTCTTTTGTTACTTCTTTAGAAGAAGTAACCAAGAAGCGCTCGCGGTGGAAAGCTTCAGAAAATTTAGGACTCGTTTTCGTTAATTTCCAAAACTCGCCAATTTTTTGTGAGCAAAAAACCGTCTCAAACATTGGAAATTTCCTGCGAAGGACCACTCAAACTCGCCTCTAAATTTAACTTCACCTTATCCAATGCTCGCATCGACACCGACGGACAATGGACAACGGTGGACGTTCGCCGTCCGAGCGTTTGAAACGGACAGTTTAATTTGGAGACAAGGCGGAGTGATGCCGCAGGCAAATTTTCATCTTAGCGAAGCGATTATGAAAATTAACGACAACGAGTCCCAAATTATCTGGACGTTTCATCAGCTCGGCAATTTTGGGCTCCACCTTTTGTTTGCACAAAAGGTGGAAAGTAGGTTGACAAAACCCAAAAATTATTATATTCTTAACTTTACTTAAACACCTACCTTCTCGGGTAGTTGAGCGGTACAACGCCACGCTGTTAACGTGGATTTCGCTGGTTCGATCCCAGCCCCGAGAGCAATAACAAAAATCGCCTCTACGGCGATTTTTATTTTGAGTTTACACCTTTAAACTTCGCTGATAACATCAAACCCTTTGAAACTTCCCGAGTTTAGTTTTTTCAAATACCGTCTGTTGACTGTCAATAGTCAACAGTCAATGAGTAGGGTTGGTTGAGCGGATTAAACCCGCGGAATCCCCGGCACAATCTTCTTCGCGGCTTCATAAACTCCGCCGGCAATTTTAACTTTGCCGAAGGCCAGGAAAAATAGGCTTAGAGAGGCGTAAAAGAAAAAGTGACTTAAATACATTATTTGATAAAGAGGAAAACCAAACTTGGCTTCCAACAATTCATAAAAAATATAAGGCGCCGTGGATAACATTATTAAAATAATGGAGACTGAAATATATTTAACGAAGGCGGTGGAAATCCCCACGTGCTTTCCAATCCGGCCGATTTTTTTTAAGGCTACCAGCCCGAAGAAGATTACCATCGCCATATACACATAAGGCGCCGGATTGTCCAGCTCCAGCGATACCAAATCTTTTTTTGTCTCAAAAACAAAAATTAAAATAATAAAGGCGGCAATCAGGCCAATTAAAACATTTATTTGCGTCAATGAACGGCTATCACGAATTCTTAAAAAAGCCTCGGCTCCGATTATTATCAGCATCAGGCTGATTAAATAAAAATTGGTAGTATTAACCAATACTGAATCAGAATAATTAACAAAAGCCCCCATACTCATGCTAAAATATTCTACTATGTGCGAAAGGGCAAAAACAAAAAGCGCGGCCAGGCTGGTGAGAAAAAATTTTTCCAATATTGGGTCGTAAGAATAATATCGCACAAAAATTCTTACAACCGATAAAGCAATGAACAAAATAGCGATAATATGAATTATGCCAAACTTAAAAAACAACTGCCCGGTAATTTCCGCCACCGCGATAACCGCAATGTTGGCCAGAAATAACGTAATCGGACTTAAACGACTTTCAATTTTTACTTTGTCCATATGGTTTTGATTTAACGAAATCACATCGCGTAGCGTCCCTTGGAACGTAACGCTGTAAGTATTAACGTATTTATTATATCATTAAATCAATTACGGACAAAAGACCCGTTATTTGCTCTTTTTTGCCATGTGCTATAAAATTCATAGCAAAGATAACCGGTAACATCATCAATCATATGTCCCCTGAAGGAAAAGGCCCGAGACAATTTACCCCTGAACAAAAAAATCCGGTGATCAAAACAGCAGATCAATTAAAAGAAGAATTACTTTCAGATAACATTCTGGGCATTATTAAACAAATTATTAAGCAAAAAAATCCCGGCATCCAAGATGCCGACCAAGATGATATTGCTCAAAAAGTTCGAATTGATGTGCTTAGGAACATTGAAAACGGAAATTTTGACGGAAGCAGGGCAGATTTAAAGACCTATTTATACCGCGCCGTTACCAACAAAGCTATATCATTTAGCAAACAAAAGCAAAAGCATTTTAATCGCGAGTTTGAGTTGGATGAACTTAAATCTGGTGATACAAAAACTATAAATGAAATAGAAGGTTGGATAAACACCGAATACGTACGAAAAATGATACCGCAATTGCCGCCCCGAATGCGTCAAATCGTAGAGCTCAAATTAAAAGAGCGTAAGGAAGACTATATAGCCAACAAATTGGGCATTACGGTCGGTACAGTAAAAAGTATGTTTTTTAAGGCCCTAAAAAGGCTGCGGGAAATAATCACCAAAGATAAAAAAAATAACCCCGACTAAATCGGGATTATTTTTTATTTTTATTACGCGTTCTTCTCCGCAATATCGCCAATAACCGGCAGTTTATATTTTTGTCCCTGATACGCTTTTACCAAAAGGAACACAACTAATATAAGCGATGCCAGACTAACGAATGACCGCAACATATACGAACTGGGCAGAAAACTAACAATGTAGGTAAGGATATATACGGCCAGCGAAACCATAATGGACTGTAGGGCATGAAACCTGGCGAATTTATCTTTGGAAATTAAATAAACAATGATGCCGCTCACAAAACCCAGAACATAAGCAAGCGCGCCGAGAACATTCGGCTGTAAACCGCCTGATTGTCCGCTTGGCTGATTACCGGGCTGACCAACAGGCTGACCACTGGGTGTATCCATATATATAAGATTAAGAATAATACATGATTAAATTATATATCATATTAAAGTTTTTTTCCACCCTAGATGAGATTTTGAGAAAATGATATGCTATGGGTATGTTAAAGGCGCTAAAAATTTTAGTCTTCGTTATAATCCTGGCCGTTGCGGGTTATTTTTCCCGCGCTCCGCTTTTAAATTTGTGGTCCCGGTTTATTATCTCTTATTTTCCCTGCGCTCAACCAATCGGCTATACAATTAATTCCTTTGACACCAGATTTGGTATAACAAAAGACGAATTTGCGCGCGCCATAAACAAAGCCGAACAAATTTGGGAAAAACCTCTGGGAAAAGAATTGTTCACCAGTGAACCAAATGGGAATTTAAAAATAAATCTGATTTACGATTACCGCCAGGAGGCAACGATAAAATTACGCAAATTAGGTTTGGTTATAAATGATGACCGCGCCTCTTACGACGCTCTTAAAGCAAAATTAAAAGCGTTGGAATCCGCTTACGCTCAGCAAAAAACTTACTACCAATCACAACTCGCTATTTTTGAAACCCATAAAAAAACCTACGAAACAAAAGTGGCCTATTGGAATAAACGCGGCGGCGCCACCCAAGAAGCGTACGCGCAATTAACCGCTGAAAAAGAAGCGCTTAACGCGGAAATAATCCAAATAAATAATTTGCAAAATGAACTTAATATTGCCGTAGACAACATCAACGCCATGATTACGGTTTTAAACCGCCTGGCCGAATCCTTAAATATAGACGCCGGACAATTTAATCAGACCAACGACGCGCGCGGCCAAGAATTTGAGGAAGGCTTATACCAAAGCGGACCGGACGGACAGGAAATAGACATTTACCAATTTGATAATATTGATAAATTAGTCCGCGTTTTAACCCACGAACTTGGCCATGCTCTTGGTTTAGATCACCTGGAAAATTCTAAAGCAATTATGTACCGCCTTAATCAGGGCACAAACACAAAACTGACCGCCGATGACTTGGCGGCTTTAAAAACACTTTGCGGAGTTAAATAATAATTATAAAAAAACGCCACATTGCTGTGGCGCCAAGCGGTAAAACTGTTCAAACGATTGCGTCGATGAGACCGTATTTCAACGCTTCCTCAGCGGAAATTTCTATATCTCTATCACCCTTCTTACACCAGGACATAATTACTTCCTTTGACTTGCCGGTCTTCCCCTCCATAATACGGAAAAGTTTGTCCTGATTCTTTCTTGCTGACTCAACAATTTTTTTCAGCTTTTTCCTGTCGTCAAATTCGTCCAAACCAATCGATCCGCTATATCTGATGCTGTGAACAAACAAAACGGAATGTTTTGTGCACAACCTTAGACTGCAGGCCTGCAAAATCACCGTCGCCATGGAGCGGGCAAATCCCACTACCAAACCGGTGGTTTTTCCGGGGTATAGGCGTAGCATGTCGTAAATTACCAGCCCAGCATCTACACTTCCACCGCCGCTGGAAAACCGGATGCAAATTGGCGGGCTGTTATTTACGGAAAGCCACGATAGACAATCCCGCACATACTGATACATTTCATCATCCACTTCGCCTTGAAAATCAATGACACCATGTTCCAACAGGCCGATTTGCAGATCTGTCAGGCTAAACTTTTCCATTTGTTTCCTCCCACTGGTTTGAAACAACTACTTTAGCCACTGGTCAGCTTAATTAATTATAGGCATATAAAGAATGAACGGTCAAGAATTTTTACTCTCCAATCGTTTTTATTAACGTCCACAACACCAGAATTCCCAGAATGAAAACGGCGCTGTGAATGGAAATTTTTATTCTGGTGTCGCTTTCGGCGTGAATTTCCGGCAGAAGATCGGCGGCCGCGATATAAATAAATCCGCCGGCGGTTAGAGCCAGAATATAAGGTATAAAAGTTTCAAAACGATGCAAATAATAAAAACCAGCCACACCTCCTAAAATAGCAAACACGCCGGAAAGCAAATTGAAGATTATAGCTTTGGCTTTTGAATATCCGGCATGCACTAGCACGCCCATATCCCCAACTTCCTGGGGCACTTCGTGGATTATAATGGCCAGTGTGGTGGCCAAACCCAATGCCGGGCTTACCAAAAAACTGGCGGCAATGGCCACCCCGTCTAAAAAATTATGAACGGAGTCTCCTATAATTACCAATTTGACCGAACCGTGCCGGTCGCAATTTTCTTCGTGGCAGTGATAATAAAAAAAGGCTTTCTCCAACAAAAGAAAAATTACAAAACCCAAAACCAAAAATTCCATCATCAGCATTGTATTCCCCTGTCCGGCTATAGCTTCAGGCAACAGCTCAAAAAAAGACACCGCTATCATGGAACCGGCGGCAAAACTTACCAGAACCATTATTTTGGCATGGCTTTTAACAAAAAAATTGACAAGGCTGTACGCCCCCACCACCCCAATTAAACTCACGGCCACATTGGCCAAAATAATATTTAATAACATAGAAAAAATTGCGTTTAGTATAATGTTACTTTACTTTAGTTTACCCGGACGGTCAACCCTTGACAAAAACACCATTTTACAATATAATTTCAACACTTAAGTGGGATCCCGACCACTCGGGAGTTTGTACCACAATAACAGTTATAAAGTTCATAAAGTTTATCAAGTTTATAAAGTAATGGCCATCCGCCAACTTTACGAACATTAAAAACTTTATAAACTTTTAAACTACAAAGCTTATGTCAAAACGAATGGACGCCATTCGCGCCAAGGTAGACAAAAATAAAGTCTATTCTCTGGACGAAGCGGCAAAACTTTTAGCGGAAACCAGCGGTGTAAAATTTGACGCTACTGTGGAGGTTCACGCCAACCTGGGTGTAGACACCAAAAAAACCGAACAACAGGTTCGCGCCACCGTCACTTTGCCTCACGGAACCGGAAAAACCAAAACTGTGGCCGCCTTCGTTTCTGCGGATAAAGAAAAGGAAGCCAAAGAAGCCGGCGCCGACTTTATCTACGGTGAAGAAGAAATTAAAAAAATTAAAGACACCGGCAAGATTGAATTTGAAATTGCCGTTACCACTCCGGATATGATGCCTAAACTGGCCGCGATTGCCAAAGTTTTGGGGCCAAAAGGTTTAATGCCTAACCCAAAAACAGAAACTGTCGGACCAAGCATCAAAAAAATGATTGAAGAACTGAAAAAAGGAAAAGTCACCTTCAAAAATGACGATTCCGGAAATGTTCACCAGGCTGTGGGCAAAATCAGCTTCGGCGAAGCCAAATTAAAAGAAAATATTACCGCCTTTTTAGAAGCATTAAAGAAAGCCAAACCGGCCACTTCCAAAGGCACGTTTATCAAAACCCTAACCGTCTGTTCCGCCATGGGTCCAGCCATAAAAATTAACGCCTAAAACAAAATCGCCCCGCAAGGGGTTATTTTGTTTAAGCTTACGGGTTGTTAATTGTTAATTGTTAGTTGTTAGTTAATTTTATGTTCATCATCGCATCCGTCGGCCTGGACAACTTCTCTGAAGAAAAAATAAGAAAAATTATTCTGGCCGGAGCCGACGCTCTGCGCTATAGTTTTTCATACGGCCCAATCGAAAATACCATAGACCGCATTAAAGCCGGCATGAAAGTTGTTGACGCGCTAAATTCTTCCGCTAAAATTATTGTTAATCTGCCATCCAACCAGGTCCGCCTGGCCGGCCCTCACGCTCCGCGTAAAGTTCTGGAAAACGAAGAAATCATTTTAAAGTCCGCTTTTCACGATCAGCCAATGACCGACGAAAACATCTATATCCACATTTCCGAACTTGGCAACCAAGTTTACATCAACCAAATTACCACTGTAGACCACGGCAAAATCGCTTTGCAGGTAACGGAAATTATAAACAACGAAACCATAAAAGTCCGCGTTCTAAACGAGGGAGTTTTGCATTCCGCCCTAAACATTCACATTGCCCAAAATACGGAAAATAACGAATATTTAAACCGGTTGAGCGAGGTGCTAACCAAATTGGAAGAACTGACGCCGGAATATCTGGCCATTCCGTTCATCAGCCCGGCCGTAAACGAAAAAATAAAACAACTCTCCAATTTTAGCTGGCGTCCAAAAATAATCGCCCGCATAGAAAGCCGTGTAGCCATGGAAAACCTGGAAAAAATTTGCCAAGACGATTTTTACGATTTGGTTCTTCTTAACCGCGGCAAACTGGGCCTAGATATGCCTTTTGAGCGCTTGGGAATTTTTCAAAAAGAAGCTACTGCCGCCGTAAAAAAATATAAAAAACCGGTCATCATTTCCTCCCAAATTTTGGAAGGAACCATTTACAATTACATCCCGCTCCGTTCGGATATTCTGGATCTTACCAACATAGTCCTAGACGGCGCCGACGGCATCATGCTTTGCAACGAAACCGCCCTAAGCTCCCGCCCCGCCTACACGCTTTCGGTCGCCAGAAAGATAATTTTGGAAGCGGAGAAGTATAAAGCGCACAGAGCTTAATCAATTTGTCATTGCGAGGAGCCGTAGCGACGCGGCAATCCCATTGTTGGCACTACCAGTACTGTGGGATTGCTTCGTCATTTCTCTCCTCGCAATGACAAAAAAATCAGGTTGCAATCAACAACCTTTTTTGTTACACTTGGAGTTGTAATTAACCCTTATTATATGCAATCAGCCCGAAGCAGCTATATATCCTGGGACGAATGTTTTATGCGCATGGCGCACGTTATTGCCGAGCGCTCCAAGGACCCTTCCACTCAAGCCGGAGCCGTTATTGTTAATCCAAATAATGTCGTGGTCGGCATTGGCTACAACGGATTTCCGCGCGGAATAGATAACGACAAACTGCCTTGGGAAAGAGAAGGAACATTTTTAGAAACTAAGTACGCTTACGTTTGCCACGCCGAAGAAAATGCGGTCTATAATTCCAATAACGCCGTCAAAGAGGGAAAAATTTACTGCACCCTTTTTCCCTGCAACGAATGCGCCAAAACTTTAATCCAAAACGGCATTACCGAAGTTATTTTTGAAAGCGATAAATACCACGAAACCGACTCGTGCATTGCCTCGCGCCGGATGCTTGATGGGGCAAAAGTTAAGTGCCGTCAATATATTTGCGACTATGCCAAATAAAATCATCCTCGGATTTGTGGGCGACCTGGCCAGTGGCAAGGGCACCGTCTGCAAATATCTCCAAGAAAAATACGGGGTAGATTCTTACCGTTTTTCCACCATGTTACGCGATATTCTGGACAGAATCTATGTGGAAAAAAATCGGGAAAATCTGCAAGACCTGTCTACTTTTCTGCGTGGCCGCTATGGCCAGGATATTATGAGCAAAGTGATAGTGCAAGATGTTCTAAATGATAAAAACGATATTGTGGCGGTGGAAGGCATCCGGCGCCCAACCGACATTACTTATTTGCAGGAACTCCCCGGCTTTAATTTAATTTATATTACCGCCGACCCAAAAATCCGCTGGCAAAGAATGGTTCTTCGTAAAGAAAATGCCGATGACGCCGGAAAAACTTTTGACCAATTTTTAAAAGACGAACAAGCCGAAGCCGACATGCTGATAAAAGATCTGGGCACAAAAGCAAAATATACTTTGGTAAACAATGGAAACATCGAAGAATTTTATTCCGGTATGGAAGAAATTTTAACCCAAATTAAACATGCAAGTTAAAATAAAACGCATCGACACTTCCCTTCCCCTGCCGGAATATCAAACCGCCGGCGCGGTGGCTTTTGATTTGTATAGCCGGGAAGATATGGTTATCAAGCCAAAAACTATTGTCCTTGTTCCCACCAATATTATTGTGGAAATACCAAAAGGATACATGTTGGCCGTGGCTCCCCGCTCCAGCACGCCCAAAAAAAAGGGCTTGATGGTTCCCCAGGGAATTGGTATAATTGACCAAGACTACCATGGGGAAAAAGACGAAATAATGCTACAGGTTTATAACTTTACCGACCAAGAAGTAACCATTACTCGCGGCGAACGCGTGGGCCAAGCGGTATTTGTGCGGGTAGACCAGGTTGATTGGAAAGAAGTAGAGGAAACCAAAGAGACCAGCCGTGGCGGATTTGGGAGCACTGGGTAATCAACTCCCCGCTTGGACGGGGTAGGGGTGGGTTGGAAAAAATATTTATTAATTTTTAATTTAAAAATATATGGGACACGAAACACCACAATTTACTCCGGATACTCTGGAAGAAGCGCAAGCTAAGAAATCAAGGAAAGAGGATCAAGAAAAATTAAGAGCAAAACTGGCCAGACCGAGCAAGCCAAACCCAGAAGCTTTAGCCGCCGTAAAACAGCTGGACGAAAAACAACTGGAGACATTGCGGGCTAAGCTTGCCAACATTGAGCCAGAAAAATTCCCTGAAGGATCCGGGGGAATGCCGCTTGCCGAAGAAGATGAAATAAAACTTACCGAGGAGGATTTGATAAAATAATTATGCGCGCTTATTTGGATATTGTCCGCGCTATTTTGGAAAAAGGCGAACGCAAAGCCAATCGTACCGGTGTAGATACCATTGCCATTGCCGGCGCTATGTTTGAGCACGATATGGCCAATGGTTTTCCTTTGCTCACCACCAAAAAAACACCGTTTAAAATGGTGGCCTCGGAATTAGAATTTTTTATCAAAGGACTGACCGATAAAAGATGGCTGCAAGATCACAACAACCATATTTGGGACGAATGGGCTAGCCCTAAAAAAGCGCCATACGGACACGATGAAGAATCCAAAAAACGAATGGCCGAAGAAAATGATTTGGGGCCGATTTACGGATTTCAATGGCGTCATTTTAATGCCGAATACCAAAATTCGGACACAGACTATACCGGCCAAGGCGTAGACCAATTACAAAGAGTAGTAGACAAACTTAAATCCGACCCTGGCGACCGTCGCATGATTGTTAGTGCCTGGAATCCATCCAAACTGGGAGATATGGCTTTGCCTCCTTGCCATTACGCTTTTCAAGTCACGGTCATAAACGGAAAACTAAATTTATTATGGAACCAGCGCTCGGTAGACACCATGTTGGGCTTGCCTTTTAACATTGCCAGCTACGCTTTGCTTCTCCACTTGCTGGCCAAAGAAAGCGGACTCAAAGAAGGTAAACTGGTAGGGTTTTTAGCAGATACGCACATTTATGAAAACCATTTAGATGGCGCCAAAGAACAGATAACCCGAGACCCGAATACATATCCTCTACCAACAATTGAAACAAAAAATTTCACCTCCATCTTTGACCTGCCTACCGGACAGGCAGGCTGGAAATGCGAAGACAGCGCGGTTTTAAATTATCAAAGTTTCCCTTCAATTAAATTTGATATTGCCGTGTAGACTGTCATGCTGAACTCGTTTCAGCATCTAACAGTTGATAGATCCTGAAATAAATTCAGGATGACAAAACGAACATATGCCTTTCTCCCTCATCGCCGCCGTGGCCAAAAATAATTGTATCGGCATAAAAAATAAAATCCCCTGGAATATTCCCGAGGATTTTCAGTATTTTAAAAAAACTACTTTAGGTAAAACCTGTGTCATGGGCCAGGCTACTTTTGAATCCATTCTCGGCTACTTAGGCAAACCATTGCCCGGCCGGCAAACCGTGGTTGTTACTCTGGATAAAAATTTTACCGCTCCGGAAGGTGTCCGTATTTTTTATTCGCTGGATGAAGTTTGGGAAAAATTAAAAGACGAAGACGTTTTTATCTGCGGCGGCGCCAGCATCTACCGCCAAACCATAAATCGGGTAGATGTTTTGTATATAACTATTGTTGACCAAGAACCGGACGGCGATGTTTTTTTTCCGGAAATAGATAAAAGTATCTGGCAAGAATCCTGGCGCGAAGACCACGACGGCTTTTCGTTTGTAAAATACACAAAGGTGTCATCCTGAACTTGTTTCAGGATCTGTTTAATATAGATAAAGATGCTGAAATAAATTCAGCATGACAGTACGATATGCTCATCATGATAGACGGCATCGACGGTAGTGGTAAAAGCACGGCCGTGCAAGCCTGGAAGGATTATCTTGCCAAAGAAGGCAACGCTATTTTTGATTTAAAACATTATTGGCAAACTACCGGCAAATACCCGGAATTGCATGAATTAAAATCCTACGATTTTATTTTTAGCTGTGAACCAACTTATACCGGCGTGGGCAAAGTCATCCGCGAAGAACTTATTAAAAATGGCGCCGGCTACCCCGCGCAGGCGCTAGCCGAGGCTTATTCTTTAGACAGGCTGGTTCTCTATAAAAAAATTATTATTCCTTTGCTCCAAGAAGGAAAAGTTGTCATCCAAGACCGCGGTGTCAGTACTACTTTGGCTTATCAAAACATTCAAAATAAAGAATTCACTTTTGAAAAAATCAGCGAATTTGCGGGCAATAAACTGGCGCTGGAAAACAGGCCGGATCATTTGATTCTCGCTCAAATTTCCGCCGAAAAAGCCGCCGCCAGAATCAGCTCCCGTTTTGATAAGGACGACAATGCCATCTTTGAAAAACTGGATTTTCTAAAAAAAGCCACTGGGGTATTTTTTTCTCCGGAATACCAAAAAGTATTTACCGCCCGTGGCACTACCATTCATTACTTGAATACCGACCACGAAATTGATATAATGAAACAAGAGGCCGTAAATCTTCTAAAAAAACTTATTACTTTGTCATCCTGAACTTGTTTCAGGATCTATACGATAAAGATGCTGAAATAAATTCAGCATGACAATTAAACAAAAAATGTATGCTCAAAACAGCCACTGAACTAATCGTAGACAGCTGGGATTTATACGCCAAAAACTGGCGCAAATTTTTGCCTTTCATGGTTTTAATTTTTCTGCCTTCCCTCATCTTATCCGCCTTGGGAGCAATTTCCTTATACTTAGATGTTTACATACCCTCATCCGCCATGGCCAGCAATATAGTTCTGATTCTGCTTTTTGCCGCCAGCCTGGTTTTTGCTATTTGGGTAACAATAGCGCTGGCAAAAACTATGCTGGATTGCCTGTTGGCCAAACCAACCGAATGGAAAGAAACTTTTACTTCCTCCAGCACTCTCATCTGGCCAATGATTCTCACCTCATTTTTAGTCACCCTAAGCGTATTTGGCGGAACTTTACTGTTAATTGTTCCCGGTATAATTTTTGCAATTTGGTATAGTTTTACTTCTTATGTAGTAATTTTTGAAGGCCAACAAGGATTAAACGCTATGCGCGCCAGCAAAGCTTTGGTGGTTGGACGTTGGTGGCCGATAGTTTGGAGACTGGCGATTTCAACCCTTGTTTTTGGGTTTTTAAATTCCGCGCTCTCTTACGTTCTGGCTTATTCTATCAGACTTCTGCCGTTGCCGTTATTTATCCAATCAGCCTCTGCCAGCACTCTAACTGTTTTGGTCAGCGCCATCACTGCCCCTCTTTCCGCCGGCGCCATTTTAATTTTATATCAAAGCGCTAAACAAAACCCTGCAACACTACCAACACTTCCTCCAACACTACCATAAATCTATGCCCAAATTTACCGTAATAATCGGCATGGAGGTGCACGTAGAGCTTAAAACCAAAAGCAAGATGTTTTGCGCGTGCAAAAATGATCCGGACCGCGCGGAGCCAAACACCAATGTCTGTGAAATTTGCCTGGCTCACCCGGGCACTTTGCCCGTGCCAAACAAAACCGCCATAGAATGGGCGGCAAAAATTGCTAAGGCTTTAAACTGCAAAATAAATACTAACAGCAAATTTGACCGCAAGCATTATTTTTATCCGGACCTGCCTAAAGGCTACCAGATTTCTCAATTTGACCAGCCCATCGGCGAACATGGTTTTATAGACCTGGAATTTTTGCCTGTCCCGACTTTGCCTTTGGCGGCAAAGTCGCGGATCCTCGATTTTGGCCAAGACAAAATCGGGAGAAAAAATGTGCGCGACAATGCCAAAATTGGCGTTACCAGAGTTCACTTGGAAGAAGACACAGCCAAGTTAACTCATGCTTCCGCCGGAAAAACCCTAGTGGATTTTAACCGCGCCGGTGTTCCGCTGGTAGAAATTGTTTCCGAACCGGACATTGCCAGCGCGGCTGAAGCCAAGGCTTATTGCCAAGAACTGCAAATGATTTTCCGCTACCTAGACGTCAGCGACGCCGATATGGAAAAAGGCCACATGCGCTGTGAAGTAAATATTTCCGTTCAGGAAGAAGGTAAGTTTATAAATGATAACGGTGTAATAAAACCGATGGCCGGCTCCACCCTTAATCACAAGGTGGAAGTAAAAAATATTAATTCCTTCCGCGCCGTAGAAAAAGCCATTGAATTTGAAATTCAAAGACAAACCAAAATGATAGAAAATGGCGAAGTATGGCCACAACAAACCAGAGGCTGGGATGATAATTCCGGCGGTACCGTTATGCAAAGAGAAAAAGAAACGGCCGCTGATTATCGCTACTTCCCCGAACCGGACATCCCTCCTTTTCATCCGGAAAAAATCGCGGGCAATTTAGATTTGCCGGAATTACCACAGGCCAAACGCGCTCGCTTCCGAAACGAGTATGGTTTTTCGTATGCCGATGCCGAGATTTTGTCTTCCGACCCGTATTGGGCCGGTTATGTCGAAAATATAATGACAGAACTAAATGAATGGATCCATAATTTTGAAGCAGGAAAGCACGACGACCACCTCTCTGCTCAACTGGCGCGCCTGGCTGGAGGGTGGATTACCAGCAAACTAATGGGCGCAATGGCCGAGAGAAAAATTGATATCCGGATTTTAAAATTAAAACCGGAAAATTTTGCGGAACTCGTTGCCTTGATTTACACTAATAAAGTGAATTCCACCAACGCTCAAAAAATCTTGGTAGAAATGATAGATTCCGGCGTGGATATGGACCCCACTCATATTATGGAGGAAAAAGGCTACGGCCAGATTAGCGACGAAGGAAAACTTTCCGAAGTAGTGGAAGAAGTAATAAAAAACTACCCCAAACAGGTAGAACAATTCAAAGCCGGCAAGGAACAAATTCTTCAATTCTTAAAAGGCATGGTGATGAAAGCCACCGAAGGCAGCGCCGATCCGCTGGTAGCAGAGAAACTCCTCCGCGAAAAAATGAAATAAAAAAAATCCCCGATTAAATCGGGGATTTTTTTTATTTATTTATTTTAATTTCTCCGCCGCCTTTTTCATATACTGGGCGTACCAGCTATAATCCGCGCCCAAAAAATAAGAGATAAGTTCCATGGCCAGCTTGGCGGTTTTATTATCAATATCCATTGCCGGAACAATTTCCGCCACATCCATCCCCACCACATTGCATTTACGACCAATGTATTTTGCCAGATTGGTAACTTCCCGGTAATTAAGAGATCCATTTGTGCCCATTAAAGTTGCCGGAGAATCATTTTTATCTATTCCGTCCATATCCAAACAAATCCAAACATTTTTTACTCTCTTGGCTAAATCGTCCACCGCTTGAGTCATGTGCCCAAAACCTTTTTGCAGTAAATCCATTATGGTAATGGCGTTTAATTTTTCCGAGCGGATTAAATTTATTTCATCCTGATCCAAATCTTTTAGTCCGATGAATAAAAAATTTTCTTTGGCCACTTTTGCTCCCGGCTTAAAAATATTTACCAAATCCGGATGGCCCATACCCATCGCGGCCGAGGCTGGCATACCGTGAACATTCCCGGACAAAGTATTGGTATCGGTCATAATGTCGGCGTGCACGTCTATCCAAATAACTCCCAAATCACCGTCACAAGCTGCCGATGCGCCGGCAATGGTGCCAAACGAAACACACTGGTCGCCCCCGATGGCGAGTACTTTATTTTGCGCCGAAACTTCCTGAAAAGTTAATCTGGCGGTCTCCTGCGAAACTCGCACAATCTCTTTTAAGAATTTAGTTTTAGGATTTCCCAGTTCCAATTCCGATTTGTGGCCACAGGCCAGATTACCCATATCCTCCACCAAAAATCCAATGTCAACAAACATTTCCATTAGTCCCTGTTCCCGCAAATAATCCGGCGCCGCATTATTGCCGTTACCCTCTTTTCCCAAATCAATAGGCACGCCAAAAACATTTACTTTGATTTTCGGATTCGTTTTTTCGTAAAAAACCAAATTGTCGTTAGACATAACTTAAATTTTATGAATAGGCGCAAAAGATATTAATTTTTTTGTGGCCATCGCACCCCCAGGGGGGGGGTGCCCCGCAGAGGGCATTTGGCCGCAAGAAAATTAATATCTTTTGCGCCTACTTAATTCTCTGCAACGCTTCTTTTAATAACTGCTCGCTGGTCTTTCCTTTTACATCAAGGTTTTTTACCGCTTCTCTGGCTTCAATAAATGAATAACCCAAAGCCGCCAAACCTTCCACCACATCTCCCAGCGCTCCCTCAAATTCTTCCAGCCCTGTCTGCCCGCCGCCAACTTTATTTTTTAATTCCACCAAAATTCTTTCGGCTGTTTTTTTACCGATCCCGCTGACATTGGTTAAATACGCCAAATCCGCCCGCCCAATTGCCGAGGAAATTTCCTGAACGCTACCTAAAGATAAAAGATGCAAAGCGGTTTTTGGACCAATTCCGCTGACCAATAAAAATTTTTCAAATAATTCTTTTTCACTTCCATTCGCAAACCCGTACAAATCCAAAGACCCTTCTCTTACCGCCAAATAAGTTAAAATCTCCACCTCCGCGCCCACTTGCCAATTTTTGGCCGAAGTCGCGCTAACCATTACTTCATAACCAACACCGCCGGCAGTTAAAACCGTAAGTTTACCCCCGTTGTTGGCCGCCACTTTACCTTTTATTAGAGAAATCATACCCTGCTATCTTACCATCTATTTCTTTTTTGTTCTACTTACCCGCATTAAGCCGCTGCACGGCACTATTTCCACGCCTTTTTTCTCCAGTTCATCCAAATAAAGATTCATACCCAATGAATCGGAAGACATGTGGCCCGCTATCAGAACATTCATATGGTACTCGGTAGCCTTTTCACGGGAATCATCACGCATGTGCATGCCCACCAAAGTACTGACGCCGGCGCGGGAAAGTTCGGCATAAACTTTGCTGGATGGATTGGTACCGCCGGTCATTTCCACAAAAAGTTTTCCCACTTTGTTTCGGGGGTTACCGGCAAATAAACCAGGACCCGCTCCCCGTCTTTTGGCTTCCTGATATTCCGGAATTTCCATCAGCGCCTTCATAATGTCGCCCACTGTTTCCGGTTTTTTCTTGGCCAAAAAATCTTCCAAAAATTTGGTGACTAAATTATCTGTTGGCGTATGCATGTTCAATAAATTTACACCCAACGCTTTGGCTGTATCTATAATCTGATAATGATTGACCGGATGCAAACCGCGGCCAACTTCCCGGATTCTTTCTTCCATCAGTCTTTCGGCCGTATGCACCGGCACGCCCAAATTTTCATACATCTCGGCAATCATATCCATCACTCCGTGCAAACTGGCCAAACTGCCGCCAATGGGGTGATGCCCAATAACAGCGTCAATTTTTTTACCGCGTTCATTTAATTGGGTAGCCAACAAAATTTCTCCCGGCCCAATATCTATTCCGGCCAAAACTCTTTTGATGGGCGCTTTTTGGTCGCCGCAATGAATCCGGCAATCGTCATAAGGATTTACCAATTTTTCCTCATCAAAATATTTCTTGTCTTCCGGCTTTAAATCGTTAAATTCTTTTTTACTCCGTTCCAAATATTTTTTTACGCTCTTCTGCCCGCGAGGATCTGTTTCCATGCCCAATTTTAGACCTAAATCGTAAACTTGTTTGAGGGTTAACATATGAATATTATTTGTCATGCTGAACTTGTTTCAGCATCTATTTTTTAATTGCTTTAGATCCTGAAACAAGCTCAGGATGACATTACTTAATTTAAGATAATTTACTCCAAAAGAAGCCTTATGTCAATTATGCGGCTGTAAATAATTTAAGGCTCAATTTATAAAGCGCTGAATTTTTTCAAAGCATCCTTTATGCTTAAAAAAACCTGGTCTTTCTCATAACCCGTATTTTTATGCGCGGAATAAAGCCTTTCTTTGCTAGAGATTATTGAAACTATCAATTCATTTTTTTCATCAAAAATTTTTGCCAAATCTTTCTTTCCCGAACTGCTTGCATATTTGGAAAATACACTTAATTGCGCGGAAATTTCATTCAAAATTATAAGTTGAATAGGATGGGAATCGAAATTTTTTTTAAATTTTTTATCTTCCACCCACATGGCCGCTAACTGCAAAACTGTTCCGTGTTCCGCGCCCACAATTACTCTGGGCACTAAATCTACAGAACCAAGTTCTCCGGTTTCCGAGTTTCGTCCGTACTTAATCCGTCCCAACGCGCCGCTATCAATCTGCGTTTTTATTTTTGCTAATTTTGTAGCCGGATTCTGGGTGTATGTCACATCAATTCCTAAACCCAGCGGTTTTTCCTGATCCTCATAACGCGCCACCAAATCAATTCCATTTTTTACGTCATCAAAACGGGAAGTTTTTGAAATAATACCTTTTCCAAGCCACTCGCACATTTCCGCCTTTTCAAAAATTATACACTCAAATATATCCGCCAATTTTTTAAACTTTTCACCCTCCGGATCACGGGAATAGTCCGCGCTAAATAATTTTTCCAGCCTCGTAATTTCCGCTATGTCTTTTTGTATTTCTTCCATCGAATATATCCCGGAAAACTCCTCAAGATTAATTGTATTATCCGCATCATTATTAATTTCCCAAACTTTTTTCAAAGCATCTCTGATAACACGACCGCTCCAGGTCGCCAGCACTTCACGGTCCATTTCTTTTGGATTTGGAATGGCGGGCGTTGTTGCCCTGAAATCAGGCGAATTACCCTTCCCTGCATATCTGTCTGACATATAAAGAGTATTAAATTCTTGTTATCTCGATTTTGGAGTTTATGCCGTCAATAACAACATCATTATGCGCTTCACCCTCTTCCACAAAACCGGCCAAAACGGCTTTCTTGATTTCTTCGACAAAGTCCACAAATACGGCTTTTAACAACACGTCTTCAGTACTGTATTTTACTATCACCCTATCGGCAATAGTCATTTTTTGATCTTTGCGAATTTGATTTATTGTCCGTACCACTTCCCGGAGCAAACCTTCTTTTTTCAGTTCGTCGGTTAAAACCGTATCCAAAACAACCTTATTTTTATCGGCTTCGTCGCCTTTAACGGCTTCAACATTTTTTACGTTCAACTCATCCGCAATAATTTGTTTTAGTCCATCTTCTAATTGATAATAAATTGTTAATTTATTCAACGGCTGTCGGACTTTGATGCCTTGTTCCGCGCGTAAAGCCAACACGGTTTCCACAGTTTTGCGCGCTAACTCCATCACTTCTAACAATTTATTATTCATCATTTTTTTGTCCACCTCGGGCCAATTCTCCAAATGGACACTTTCTTTTTCTCCTTTCAAAATTAAATAAATTTTTTCCGCCATAAAAGGAGTAAACGGCGCCATTACTTTAGCGAGGGTATTAAGTATTAAGTATAAAGTATTAAGCGCTTGCGATTTGTCTTTCTCGTCATCTCCCTTAAACCGGTCGCGCGAACGGCGCACATACCACTGCGAAAGTTCGGTCACAAAATCCACAATCGGCCGGCTCGCATCCACAATTTTATATGCCTCCATGCCGGCGGTAACATCTCTAATTAAAATTTGCAGTTTTGCTAAGATCCATTTGTCCAATACATTATCGGACTTTTGACTTTTGACTTTTGACTTTTGACTTTCGTTTGCGAACATGAGGTAAAATTCCAAAACATTATAAACCGTATTGATTAGTTTGTTATACATTTCGCGCACACCGGCTTCGGAAAAATTTAAAGCTTCGGCTTGCATTACCGGCGAAGTAGCCAAATAATAACGCATGGCATCGGCGCCGTATTTTTCCAAAACTATTTCCGGCTCCGGATAATTTTTTAAACGCTTGCTCATTTTCTTTCCGTCTTCAGCCAGCACAATGCCGTTTACAATTACATTTTTAAAAGCGGGCTCACTCTTTTTTACAGGAATGGCCGGCTTCTTGCCAACGGTTAAAGCGGTAGCCAAAACATGCAAAGTATAAAACCAACCGCGCGTTTGATCTTGGCCTTCAGCAATAAACTCGGCCGGAAAACTGGCTTCAAATTTTTTCTTATTCTCAAATGGGTAATGCATTTGGCCGTATGGCATACTGCCGGATTCAAACCAACAATCCAAAACCTCGGGGATGCGTTTATATTTTTTTCCGTCTTTAGTAATAATTAAGCCGTCTATAAAATGCTTGTGTAAATCCGCAACTTTTTCACCACATAACTTTTCCAATTCGTCTTTACTGCCAACACAAACCATTGCACCATTTTCACCTTCCCAAAGCGGCAACGGAGTTCCCCAAAAACGGCTGCGGCTAATCGCCCAATCGCGCGCCCCTTCCAGCCACACGCCAAACCGTCCTTCTTTAATATGTTCCGGCACCCAATTTATTTTGGCATTATTTTTTAAAAGCTGACTTTTTAATTCCGTCACCCGCACAAACCAGCTGGTAGTGGCGTAATTTAAAAGCGGAGTATCACAACGCCAGCAATGCGGGTAGCTGTGTTCTATTTTTAGTTTACTAAATAATTTACCGTTATGCGCCAACCACTTGATTATTTCCACATCCGCCTTGGTCACATCGTCTTTTGGTTTTACATCCATGCCCGCAAAATCCGTTACGGCCGGCGCAAATTTACCGTCCATACTTACATGCTGAACGAGTGGCAAACCTTCGGCCTTTCCAACCTTAAAGTCGTCTTCGCCAAACGCCGGAGCAATATGCACAATGCCGGTACCGTCTGTGGTAGTGACGAATTCCGCCGCCACCACGCGAAAAGCTTTAGGCGTATCTTTATAATATGGAAACAAAGGTTCGTACTCCAAACCAACTAATTCCGACCCCTTATATCTTCCCTCTTCCTGATATTTTTTATCTTTGAGAACTTCTTCGGCGCGTTCCCGAGCCACAATAAAATATCCCTCTTCCCCTTCTATACTTACCAACAAATATTCAATATCATGACCCACCGCCAACAAAACATTCCCTGGCAAAGTCCAAGGCGTTGTCGTCCAAGCAAGAATGTAAACATCGCCCTTCAAATTCTTAATTCTTGATTCATAATTCTTAATTCTAAATTTCGCCGTCACAGAAATATCTTTTATATCTTTATACCCCTGTGTCACCTCAAAATTAGAAAGTGTAGTTTCGCATCGCGGACAAAGATGCATGGCCTTATAATCTTTGTAAATCAGACCCTTATCCCAAAGCTGTTTAAATACCCACCAAACGCTTTCCATATAACCCGGATCCATGGTTTTGTAATCATTTTGCATGTCCACCCAGCGCCCCATTCGTTTTATGGTTTTTTCCCATTCATGCGCGTACTTTAAAACCGTAGCCCTGCAAGCTTCGTTAAATTTGCCGACACCGTAGGCTTCAATATCTTTTTTGGTAGCCAAACTAAGTTCTTTTTCTATAATATTTTCTATAGGAAGTCCGTGGCAATCCCAACCCCATTTACGCTCTACTCTAAACCCGCGCATGGTGAAATAACGCGGCACCACATCTTTCATGAGCGAAGCCACAATATGCCCATAATGAGGCAAGCCGGTAGCAAAAGGAGGCCCGTCATAAAAATGATAAGGTTTTTTTTCTGAGCGATTGGCAATGGATTTCTCAAAACATTGGTGTTCGTCCCAATACTCTAAAATCTTCTTTTCTTCTTCGTTGGAATTGTACATAATTTTAGCTTGGTCAATAGAAATATATTAACAAAAAACCGCTTAACAGTCAAAGATTTTTGCATACTAAAAAGACCCCCACGAGGTCTTTTTATTTGCTGTTTTAACTTCTTAGGTAGGACCCCCGACGAATCGAGGGCTAGTTGTGGAGGATGGCCTGGCGGAGTTAGAAGCTGGAATCCGGCCAGAACGGGTCATCGATGTTTGCGTGGCACATCTCACTCTCGGCATCGCATTCCTCGATATCCTCCTTTCCCCGGTTGTGACCGAGGATATAGGAAGCACTCCCAGGCTCTGCCTGGTTCATGCCAGCGACCGCGTCGTTGTAACCGCGAGCCCACGCCTTGAGATCCTCTTCCTTCTTCGGACACCCAGGCTTATGCTTCTGGGCTAACTCCCACTTGCAAAACTGACACAAGTTCTTCGCCATCGCCAACCTCCCTTGTTTGATCCCATAACCGCCCGGGCACTTACCCGCGCAATCATGAGAATCCCACCTAAAAAGTTAAATTTTTAATGAACGGGTAATATTAGCACAAAATAGCCCGCTTGTCAATGCCTGATAAAACCGATATAATTAAAGGCGTTAATTGGTAACTCGTTTATTGGTTTATTAGTTCAATTTTTGTCACCAATCAACTAATCCGCTACTCAACTAATCAACGCTCTATGCTCTACATCGCCTCGGACCACGCCGGTTATCAGCTTAAAAAAGAAATCATCAAATACCTGAAAATCCAGTTGAACAAAGAGGTAGAAGACATGGGGCCGGATGCTTTTGTGGAAACTGACGATTTTCCTGATTTTGCCATACCTCTGGCCAAAGCCGTAGCCAAAAACAAAGATAATTTTGGTATTTTAATCTGTGGGACCGGCCTGGGCATGTGTATTGTGGCCAACAAAATAAAAGGCGCCTACGCTATTTTGGGCTACACCCTTCGCGCCACCGAACTGGGACGCAAACATAACAACGCCAACATCCTTTGTTTGCCGGAAAGAATGGCATCGCAGGATTTTATAAACGCTATTGTAAAAAAATTCCTGGAAACAAAATTTGCCGGCGACGAAAGATTTGTGAGAAGAAATGAAAAAATTCAGGAAATAGAAAAATAATTCATTGTCATCCTGAACTTGTTTCAGGATCTACGTAGATGCTGAAATAAATTCAGCATGACAGATACACACATTATGATCCCCTTAATCGTACCGGCCATACTCACCGATAGTTTTGCCACTTTCAAAGAACAGTTGGCAAAAATTGATAAACATTTTTCTTCCGTGCAAATAGATGTGCTGGACGGAATTTTTTTACCCAATAAAACCTTTTCGGAAAGAGAAGAGTTAAAAGATGTAAATTCCGAAGCGTATTTTGAATTGCATTTAATGGTTAAAGATCCGATTTCCGAAATAACCGGGTGGAAAGAGATAGACAGCGTAACCAATGTGGTTTTTCATATTGAAGCGGATACTAATCCGGAAGAATGTATAAAAATTATCAAACAACATGGTTGGAAAGCCGGCCTGGCTCTTAATCCGGAAACTCCCGTAGAAAAAATAATGCCCTACGTAAATTTGGTTGATGAAATTTTGTTTATGACCGTTCACCCCGGCCAGCAAGGCGCGCCATTTCTGCCGGAAGTTTTGGAAAAAATAAAAGAGTTTAAAAAACTTGGAATAAATGTAGTTGTGTCGGCGGACGGCGGAATAAATAAAAATACTATAAAAAGCGTAGTAGATGCGGGAGCGGAAAAATTATACATCGGCGGAGCCATAACCCGCGCTGAAGATGTGGAAGCGGCGCATGAGGAATTAATTAATGTGGAATTATAGTATGTTAGATCTAGTTATCATTGGCGGAGCGGCGGCCGGTTCCAGCGCGGCTATTTATTGCGCGCGTAGAAAATTAAATTTTAAAATCGTCGCTCTGGATACGGGCGGAGAAGTGGCGTTGTCCGGAGAGGTCGGCAATTGGCCGGGAATTTTAAGTATCCAGGGGTTTGAATTGGCGCAAAAATTTACCGAACACGTAAAATCTTATGGGGTAGAAATTGAAGAAGGTTGGAAAGTAGAAAAAATTACTCCGGTAAAAAAACACTACTTACTTACCGCAGTCAATAGTGTTGGTGAAACCAAAGAGTTTGAAACAAAAACCGTCATCATCGCTACCGGTATTCATCCGCGTCATTTGTCTGTGCCCGGAGAAAAAGAGCTTTATCAAAAAGGCGTCACTTATTGCACGGTTTGCGACGGCCCTCTTTTTAAAAATAAAACAACTGTTACCATCGGTTCCGGAAATTCCGCCTTGGAATCGGCCTTAATGATGGCGGGAATTGCCAAAAAGGTTTACGTGCTAAGTAAATTCGCCAATACGCCAGAACAAAAAGGCGGTTTTCCCAAAGGGGAAGATATTCTGATAGAAAAAGTAAAATCCATGCCTAACGTGGAAATTATTTACGAGGCCGTTACCACCAGCTTTGCCGGCAAGGATAAAGTTGAAAGTCTAAAGTATAAAGATAAAACAGGTGAGCACGAATTAGCGGTGGAAGGCGTAATGGTTCACATTGGCCAGATACCAAATTCCCAGTTTGCCGATAAAGTAAAAAAGAATAAAATCGGTGAAATAATGGTTGATGAAAAATGCCGTACCAACCGCCGCGGAATTTTTGCCGCCGGCGACGTCACCGACGTAGCCTACAAACAAATCGGCATTGCCGCCGGCCAGGGAATTATTGCGGCCCTAGCCACAATAGAGTATATTAACATGTGGAAAGAATAATTCTTAATTCAAATTTTATGCCATTCGCGGATATTTTATCCACCCTTCCCTGGCCTTTGCTAGATATCGTCATGAATGTCGTGGCCGGGCTGGGCGCTATTGTGCTTACCTACGGCGTTTTCTTGGAAGCGGAACGCAGGCAGGACGCGGTATTTATTATTGCCTCGGCCTGTCTTCTGTCCTATGCGGTTTGGATTGGCAACAAAATATTTTCTCTGGCCATGGCCGGATTATTCATCGGCAGTTGTATAGAATTTCTGGAAATCTTAACCGGCAAACACCAGCACAACGAATCAATGATAGAAAAATATAAAAATCCCAAAGCCAAATAAATTTATGCACAATCTTATTACTATCGGCGACGCGGTTATTGATACCAATGTTTTTATAGACGATGCCACTTTAGACTGTGATTATAATCACGAGAATTGTCTGCTTTGTCTGAACTACGCCAGCAAAATACCAATAACCGACAGCTACCAGGCGCTGGGCGGCAATGCGGCCAATGTGGCTGTGGGTACCGCCATGCTTGGGCTGACTTCCGCCATTATGACGGCGGTGGGTGATGATGCCAACGGGAAAATTATTCAGGATACTTTGGAAAAGCACGGGGTTAATACCGATTTATTGTCTTTGGATAAAAAAATTAAAACCCGCTATTCGGTGGTGCTAAATTTCAAAAAAGAGAGAACAATTTTATCTTATCACCAGCAAAGAACTTACGACTTCCCGGCAAATTTTCCGGAAACAGACTGGATTTATTACTCCAGTCTAAGCGAAGGTTATGAAACCTTGCAGGAAAACCTGTTGGATTTTTTGAGCAAGCATAAAATTACGCGCTTGGCCTACAACCCGGGTTCTATTCAACTAAAAAATTTGGATCTAGTTAAAGAAATTTTGGCTCGCACGGATATTTTAATTGTAAATCTGGAGGAAGCGGAAAAAATACTGGAAACTACTTTAAATAAAACCAAAAGTGTCCGCGCCTTAATAAACGGATTGCTAAATTTAGGCGCTAAAGAAGCCGTAATTACCAATGGCGGTGAAGGAGCCTGGGCCGGAAACAGAGAAGAGGTTTGGCAACTTCCCAGCTTTCCTGTTGAAGTACTTTCCAAAACCGGCGCCGGCGACGCATTTTCCGCCGGATATTTATCCGCCCGTTTCTATAATCACGACGTAAGTACCGCCCTAAGCTGGGGCATTGCCAACAGTTGCGCTATTATTTCTTCCCCCGGCCCGGAAAAAAACCTCCTAAACAAAAAAGAAATCACCAAAATGATTTCCAAATATTCTTCTATTCAACCAGTTTTGTCATCTTGAGCCATGGCTTACTGTCATTGCGAGGAGCCGTAGCGACGCGGCAATCCCATTGTCCGGCACTACCAGTACTTTGGGATTGCTTCCCCGCCTCGGCGGGTCGCAATGACAAAAATTTAGCTGTTAAAAAAATCAATCTGCATCGGAATATGAATACCGCGCAACCGGCTTAATTCTATTTTCCTTCCCGCAAAAAAATCCGGCGCCGCGCAAACCGCATCATAATCCAATTCCGTTCCGAGCGAACACAGACTATGTTCAAAATCTCTTATTTTAGAATTTATTTCCCCAAATAAAACTGAGTCTTTTTCTTCCTGCCACGCCAGATTCCACAATGCCGTTAAATGAAATTTTATTTCCCCCAGCAATTTTTCGTACTCCTCAATTTTATTAAAATATTTTTTTTGATTCACGCCCACCAAATCTCTGTTTACATAATCCTTTAGTTGCACTTGCATATTTACCAGCTCTCCGCATAATTCCGCCCTTTCTTCCGGCGTAAAAAAACTAGCCGCTCTGCCGGTTTGCAGATCTTTTAATTCCCCGTTAAAGGCCTTAAAATCCAGATATTTTTCATGCAACCCCTCGCTCATCTGCGGCAACAAAAAATGCTCGCCCAATTGATCCCGCGCCACATCTAAAAAATGTTTATAAGCCTGATTCCACGGCCAAATATCATAACCGAATTTTATCATGGTGTTTTCTATCTTTCTCACATTCATGCTTGATTTGTCCCGATTTTCCTTCGTGGAAAATCGAGGATCCGCGATTTCAGCCGATGCTGAAATCGGGACCATATCCTCCAATTCATTTTTCATTTCCAAAGCCACCTCCGCCGGAAAAAGCGGGGGCAGATGATTGTATAAATGCTCAAATAATTCTATTGTTGATTGCATATACTAATACGATACATTGCTATTCCCGTCGCCACGCTGACATTTAAACTATTTTTCTTTCCCTTCATTGGTATTTCCACGGACTGATCACAATATTTAAGCAAAGATTTTGATACGCCGGTTTTTTCATTTCCCAGCACCAAAGCAATAGGAAATTTGGGAGACCAATCAAAAATATTCTGACTGGACTTTGTTTGTTCCAGCGCTACTATATTATACCCTATTTCCTTTAATTCTTTAAGCAACCGACCGGCTTGCTTACGATACTCCCAAGGCATCCATTTTTCCGCGCCCAAAGAAACTTTGTCTATTTGCGTATGTGGCGGGCAAGGCGTATAACCCGTTAAGTACAATTTATCTACGCCCGCGCCATCCGCCGTCCGAAAAATCGCGCCCACATTGTGGCCACTGCGGATGTTGGGGAGGATGAGAACGAGTCGTTTTAATTTGTCATCCTGAGCAAAACGAAGGATCTCTGTCTTCGTTGTTTTATTTTTAATCATAACGGACTTTTTATGTTCCTAAAACCCGGGTTTGTCATATGCGTATATATCTGGGTTGTACGGATATTAGCATGACCCAATAATTCTTGCACATAACGCACATCCACCCCGTTTTCCAACAAATGGGTGGCAAAACTGTGGCGCAAACTGTGAAACGTCGCGTCCTTTCCAATACCCGTAGCCGCCAGAGCTTTCTCAAATATAATTTGCGCGGTTCGCGTTGTAAGTTTGCCCCCGCGATCGCTGGCAAAAACATAATCATCCTTATCTCTCAAATTTATAAGCGAAGCAACATCAGCTATAAGTTTCTCCGGAAACACCGTTATCCTATCCTTCTGCCCTTTAGCTTGTTTGATATGTATCATTAAATCTGCCAAATTTACATCTTTTACCTTTAAATCTACCACCTCACTTACTCGAAGACCAGCTCCATAAGCCAGCGCAACCATTAGTCGATGTTTGTTATTCTTAATAGCGTTGATTATACGCGCCACCTCTTCTCTAGTAAGTACCACCGGCAGTTTTTGCCTCCGTTTAGCAAATTTTATATCAATTTTTTGATTATTTTTAACAACATTATGATAAAAAAACTTAATGGCGTTAAGATATAGGTTCACAGTTTGCGGAGAATAGCGCTTTTCTTGTTTTGCCAATAAAAATCCACGAATAAACTCAAAATCCATCTTTTCAAAATCGCGACCCTTAACCCTAAAAAAGTCCGCCAAACAGCCGGTATAGCTCTTAATTGTCTGCCGGCTAAAATTTCGCAAACGCATTTCCTCCTCCGCTCGAACAAGGTATTGTTGCATACTAGTTAAGATGCTATAATTTTATCAATAACCACAGTATACCAAAAGTACGCTTGTCATACAAGTTAATGAGTTGTATACGAACTTTATTCGCATATAAACCAGTTAGCTGAAATATTCCTTTTCTTTTTTGGGCTATCGCCCAATTGTTTTAAAAAATTTTCAAATTTTTTTTTCTTTAATTATAGAGGGGAATAAGGTGTTTTCTCCGCTCCGCTACGAAAACGATTTATTTATAAGGGGAAACCGAATACAATATGATTACTTACAAGGTAGTCGATAATTAATCAATAACTATGTCAAAACATAAAATCACATTGCAATATCTGGCAAAAAATATCTCTATCGTTATCGGCCTCGTGCTAATCTGGCGCGGAATCTGGTATGTACTGGACGGACTTGATAAATGGCTTTTTGACGGCAGTCATACTTGGACAGCGTTAGTCGGAATAATTATTGGCCTTATTATTTTATATTTGCCAGATAAAGACTTAAAAGAGATTGAAAAATTATAATTATGCCTATTCTTTTTGATTCGCTACAACTTTTATTATTATTTGTCGCCTTGGGCTGGTCGGCGAATTTTGCTGTAAAAAATATTAAGTATTTGGGTGCTGTTTTAAAAATTCGCTTGTTCGCGTTTGGAATATTGCTTGGACTTATCACCAGTCTACCCGAACTTTCTTTGGGTATAAACGCAACGATTGACCGTGCCACAGCTTTATCGGTTGGCAATTTGCTCGGCGGAATAATTGTTATGCTTGGCCTTATCTTGGGCGCAAGCCTGATTCTCAATAGAAAGATAGCCACCGATGGACGCTTGGCTTCATTAATTCCGACAGTTTTGGTTATTTTTTCTCTGATCTTGTTTGGGGTTGACGGCAAATATGGTTTGTTTGACGGGCTGGCGATGATTGGTCTATATATCTGCCTGATTTTTTACTTGTATCGCCTAAACCATTTTAGCAATCATAAACGCATAGAAATAACCGATAGCAATCGGGTCGGCAAGTCAATTGTTTTGGCTATTGTCGGAATTGTGGGCGTTCTTGTTGCTTCACATTGGATTGTAGGTATAACATTGGATTTGCTAAATTATATTCAAGTTAGTCAATTGGTAATCGGGCTGGTGGTTTTTTCGATCGGCACAAATTTGCCGGAAATAAGCATTGCCATTACTTCGTGGCGTAAAAAATCGTCCGAGCTTTCTTTGAGTCATCTGCTTAGTTCGTCTTTTACCAATGTTCTGGTCTTGGGAGTTTTGGCTCTTCTTCGCCCGATTATCTTTGATACCAATTCGGCATTTTGGATAGTGGCCTTGTTTTTGGGAATTATTTTGACATTGTTCGCATATTTTTATCACAGCGGAAAAAAAATGGATCGGCGCGAAGGCGCGATTTTATTGGCAGGGTATATTTTATTTATAGCAGTAAATATTTATTTTGGTTTGTTCGGTAAATAGAATCAAGGTGACGCGCCAGCGATAGAGATTTAGTTGAGCTAAATAAACAAATAAAAGGCAAAAATTCCCTCCCCTTAAACCCCTTCCTTTTTGCCTTTTATTTGAAGATAATAAGGAGTTTTAGATTTTGGGCATTCACCCCTAACCCCTCTGCCCAAAATCCAAAACGAAAAAAGAAATTTGAAAATCATTAAAACAACCGACTATCGTCGGAAAAGAAAAGGAATACATCAGCTAACAAGGTATAAGCGGTTACGGCTTGCTCCGTACCTCCGCAAGCCTCCACCCATATTTGCCAGTGGCAAGCACTTCGTGCAATTATACCACCGGCAAACATCGCTTATACCTGGACGTTATGCAAAATCGCATGAAACTTTAATTAAAATATACAAAATAAAAATCCACAATTTTATGCCCAACCCCCAAAACCATCAAATTGCCCTATTCAAAGGCAAGGCAATCAGAAAAATTATTTTTAACAAAGAGTGGTATTTTTCGGTTATTGATGTTGTGGAAGCGTTAACCGATAGCCCTACCCCAAGGCAATACTGGGGAAAAGTTAAGCAAAGAGAATATATTGATCAGCAGTTGTCCCCAATTTGGGTACAACTGAAATTAGAGAGCTCGGATGGCAAAAAATACGAGACAGATTGCGCCAATACCGAAGGAATGTTTAGAATCATACAATCAGTTCCATCACCCAAGGCCGAACCACTAAAACGCTGGCTGGCAAAAGTTGGTTATGAACGCATACAAGAAATAGAGGATCCGGAACTTGCCACCAAACGCACAAGAATGTTGTACAAACTCAAAGGCTACCCAGAAGACTGGATTGAAAAAAGGATGCGGGGAATTGCTATCCGTGAAGAATTAACCGATGAGTGGCAAAAACGAGGCGCAGCTGAGGATCGCGACTATGAAATTCTGACTGCGGAAATTTCTAAAGCAACTTTTGGCGTTACACCCAATCAATATAAAAAACTAAAGGGCTTAAAACAACAGAACCTGCGCGACCATATGGACGATTTTGAGCTAATTTTTAGCATGCTTGGTGAACGGTCCACAACCGAAATTCATCGGCAAGAAAAATCCAAGGGTTTGCCGAAACTAAAACATGACGCGCATAGAGGTGGAAGAGTGGCTGGGAACGCCAGAAAAGAATTGGAAAAAGAACTGGGCCGGCCGATTGTGTCAAAAAATAATTATTTGCCAAAATCAAAGAAGAACAAATTACTTTAACTGTTTAATCCACAAACTCTGCCCCGCACAGCGCCTCTTGACATCTTGTTTCAAATATGATACAATATCATCATATATATGAAATATAGAGAAATTTTACTAGAACAACTCAAAAAACAGCCTTACTTCACTAAAAAGGACATACGCCAGTTAAGCGAGCAGTACAGGCTTAAAAGTACTACGGTTGATACTTATATCAGCCGGTCCTTAAAACGCAAAGATATAATCCCCTTAAAGAACGGCCTTTACGTGTCGGCGGATTTTTTTGATAAAAATAAAGGTGATATTTCCTATTCGTTTTTTATTGCCAATATACTCCGCGCGCCATCATACATCAGCTCATGGGCCGCATTACAGTATTACAACCTGGCTACAGAAATAATTCACACCACTACTTCCATAACGAACAAGGTTACCAGAGCATACCAGACAAAAATTGGAAGTTTCAGTTATCACTCAATAGCGGACGAGTTGTTTACCGATTTCTCTTTGACCAAAGGAAAGTTTGACTTTTTCATTGCCTCCCCCTCAAAAGCATTATTTGATTTGCTCTATTTTAAAACTCGCCGTTTTGGCGGATTAAGTATAGAGAATATAAAACTACTTATTTCCGAACTACGCATTGATTTTGACGAAATGGATAAAAACGAACAGGATAAATTTTTTTCTATGATAAAAAAATATGTCAATAAATAACCAAATCGTTTTGATGCTTAAAGAAAAAATAGCCGGTACTATAACGCGTGGCGCGACCGACGCCGAAACGTTACGCAATGTTCTCAAAGAAGAATTGCAGTTTTATGTATTAAATTTTATCTGCCATCATCCAGAATACAGTAATTGGATTATGTATGGCGGTTCCGCGCTTCGGATATGCCACGAACTAGACCGAATGTCCGTTGATCTGGATTTTGAAGTCGCACATAAAGTCGATGAATCATTTTTGAATGAATTAAAAAATGAAATAGCAGGATATTTCAAAGACACATATGGTTTAGATTCCGAATTACTAACCGTAAAAATAACCACTGATCGTGGATTGCGCCTATGTTTTAACATTGGCGATTTGGTTGGTATTAATATCCATTCTAAACAAGTAATTGTAAAAATAGACCTTAACCACTTTACTGCCGCCAAAACAACAGTCGAACGTATACCAATTAACCGCAACCAGTTGTCATTTGTGGTCAAAATATATAACATGTCGTCACTGATGGCCAGTAAAATCGCCGCCATTCTTTTGCGTGGACAGCGCGGCGGCGTCGACGGGATATTATATGAAGAAAAAGGCCGCGATATCTACGATCTTTTGTGGTACATGAATAAAAAAATTGTTCCTGATCTTGATTATTTGAAAGCCAAAAATATTGACATGACAAATTTACGAGAACTTTTTGACAAACTTACCCTGAAAATGAACAGGGTAGATAATACCAACTTAAAAAACGACCTGTCTCCTTTGTTTGTTGACCAAACTTTTATTGGAAATTGGCTTAAAAACTGGCTGGAGAGTTACATGCGCTTACGCGGAGAATACAAAATATATACGGTAACCGCGCTTAAAAATATCCATGTTTTTGAGGACATCAGAGAAAGTTTTACTTTTACTTTCAATTACAATACGGAAGATGAAAAAATAATAAGAATTTTTTACCAAATCAGCGACTATTGGATTGATGTGGACCTGCCAACAGGAATAGATCAAACGATTGATAATCTGATTGAATTTACTAATAATGGCGTTAGTAGTAGATCCGCTCCAAAAGACAAGCTGAAACAGTTTGTTTCTCTTTTCAAACAAAAAAATGAAGACTACTTTAGAAAAACAGGCGGGATACTACTCGGCGATATCATTTCAACTAAATTTATAAGAATGACTGCGGATAAACTAAACCAGGCAGAGCAAATTGTGCTTGATAAATCAACGCTCCTTTCGTGTGAATTAGAGGACCTATTAAAATAAATTACTTCAATTGCTTAATCCACAAACTTTGCCCCGCGCACAACGCCACAGCCAACGCGTCGGCGGCGTCGTCGGATTTTATTTTTTCTTTTAGGCCTAAAACAATGGCCACCATTTTCTGCATCTGGCCTTTTTCGGCCCGGCCATAACCGGTGATGGCCTGTTTTACCTGCAACGGAGTAAATTCGTCTATGGGCAATTTATTTTCCACGCCGGTAAGCAAAATTACTCCGCGCGCCTGCCCTACTTCTATAGCCGTTTTTACGTTTGAAAAGAAAAATAATTCTTCCACAGCCATACGTGTGGGTTTGTGGTTTTTTATTATCTGCACCAATTCTTCATGAATCTGAGAAATTCTTTCCACAAAAGATTTTTTGGCCGAAGTTTCTATGCAACCAAAATCAACCTTCCTCCACTCGCCTTTTGCATCTTTTTTTATTATTCCATAGCCGACCCTGCCAAAACCCGGGTCTATGCCAAGAATTATTTCTTCTTTCATAATTTCTAATAATAAAGCTATTTTAGCCTAAAGTTATATTAAAATCAAATAAAAAACTCCCGCATAATGTACACAAATGCGAGAGCGAAAGCCTAGTGCGCTAAGGCACAACGGGGTCGGAAACTTGTTCCGGATGGTCGCGCTTCCAGAGAAAATTTTCGTAAGCGGCAGCAAGATCTTCTGATGCTTGCTGTAATTGCCTTACTCTTTCATACAGCTCAGCTGCGCTTTTTTTATATTCTTCCGAATCAGTGTCGATATGACGATACTTCGTACCATCTTCTCTTGCCACTTCTTTACTGATTTTCATTTGTTCCTCCTAGATGACTGCAGTTGAGTATCCCTTTCTGTTTCTAATCTTTGAATAAACACCTGGAAGTCGTTTTTCTGCCACTCTTCGCTACCATAAGCACAACACTCCATTGTCCCATCCCCGAAATGTATCCTAATTTCTCCCTTAAAAAGCGGCTCAATTCGGACCACAAATTTCCCAGTTAGAAACTCAACCCGTTTTCTATCCTCGCTCACCATTTGTCACCTCTCCAATAGAATACATCAAATTTTTTCTAAACACAACCCTCCAACCCACCCCTACCCCGCCCAAGCGGGGAATACAAAACGCCCCAACTTTAATGTCGGAGCGTCTTGTTATCTGTGTAATCTTCACTGTAAATCAGCGTCATCTATACCTACTGTTTAAACCCGGTACCGGCCGGAATCAATCTGCCGATAATTACGTTTTCTTTCAAACCTTCCAAGTAGTCAATCTTGCCGGTGATGGCAGTGTTAATCAACACGCGGGCTGTTTCTTGGAATGAAGCGGCGGATAAGAAACTTTGAGTGGAGAGCGCAATCTTGCTGATGCCCAGGAACATTTCCCGTCCCACAGCCTGCTTACTGCCGTCTTTTTTGGCCTGTCGGTTAGACACATCCAGCTGGGCTTTTTCTACTATTTCGCCCGGGAGTAAATCGGTGTCGCCGGCGTCTTCCACATAAACACGGCTAAACATTTGGCGGATAACCAACTCTACGTGTTTATCGTTAACTTTCTGACCTTGGGAAGAATAAATACCCTGAACTTCCTGCAAAATATATCTCTGCACCGCTTCTCTGCCTTTTAATTCAAACAATTGATGCGGATTGATACTGCCATCGGTTAAGGTATCGCCTTTTTCCACCTTATCTCCGGTCTTGGCCAAAATTTTGTATCCCAGCGGTACAATGTACTCGCGTACATGAGGACCTTCATAGGTTAAAGTAATGGTGTTCTTTTCAATTTTTATATTGCCGGCGTATTTGGCAATCACTTCTTCTCCGGATGAACCGCGCACCAAGATTACTTCATCTTGGGAAACTACGGATCCGTCTTTTACCATCACTTCATCTTCTGCTTTGCTCTTTATTTTCATTTCATCCATGCCGGAAAAGTGAATGTGGATAATTTCCTGTCCGCGGCGTCCTTCAAAGATTTTTTTGCCGCTTGGAGAAGTAATAATTTTGCCGTCGGCTTTTTCTATTTCAATTTCACCGGCTACCTCGGCCAACATAGCTTGCTTTTTTGGACTGCGCGCTTCGAATAATTCGTCTACGCGGGGCAAACCTTGGGTGATATCGGCGCCACCGGCCACACCACCGGTGTGGAAGGTTCTCATGGTAAGCTGTGTACCCGGTTCACCGATAGATTGCGCGGCAATAATACCGACCGCTACTCCAAATTCTACCGGCTTGTTCTTGGATAAATCAAAGCCATAACATTTTCGACAAATACCTTTTTGCATTCGGCACTGCAAAATACTGCGCACTTTAACAGACTCAGTCTTGAGTTCGTCTATATAACGCGCGGCTTTATCATCAATTACTTCGCCTGCTTTTACAATTACTTTGTTTCCGGCCTTGATAGCGTCTATGGAATAACGTCCCCAAATGCGGTCGGATAATTTTTCTCCCATTTCTTTGGATTGAGCGGCGGTAAATACTTCGCCGTTAGTGTCGCCACAATCATCTTCAAACACAATTACATCTTGGGCTACGTCTACCAAGCGTCTGGTTAAGTAACCAGCGTTAGCAGTACGTAAAGCCGTATCGGTTAAACCTTTTCTGGTACCGTGAGAAGAAATAAAGAATTCCAACACATCAAAACCTTCTTTAAAGTTTCCTTTTACCGGCAATTCAATGGTGTCGCCCGAAGGTGATGCCACTAAACCTTTCATACCGATAACCTGACCCAACTGGCCCCAACTACCGCGGGCGCCGGAATCAATCATAGCGAATACCGGACCGTCTTTGCGCAATGTTTGTTGGTTGTTGGCCACGATTCTGTCTTTGGTGTCTGCCCAAATTTCCAAAATTTTAACATGGCGTTCGGAATGAGTCAGCAAACCTTCTTGGTATTGTTCTTCTACCAGAGCGACCATTTTATCGGAATCGGCCAGCATCTGTGGTTTTTCCATAATAGCCGGGAAGTCATCCATTCCCAGGGAATATCCGGATTTGGTAACATAACGATAGCCCAAGTTCTTTAATTCATCCAGGAAGAAAGCAACCTGTTGTTGGTCATCGCCGGATAATTCCAAACACAAGCGGATAATATTGCCCAGTTTTTTTACGGTTATCATTTCGTTGAAAAACGGTAGCAATGGGGGCAAAATTTTATTGAACAATATTCTGCCTACCGAAGTTTCGATTAAAGGATTGGTGCCTTCCGGGAAACGGCTCATATCCGTCAAGCGGACTTTTACTCTGTCTTGCAAAGTAATAATGCGGGAGCGATAAGCAAAAATCGCCTGTTGTTCAGAACTAAAATATTTTTTTACTTCGGCAGTGTCGCCGGTTTCGTATCTGGTTAAGTAATAACAACCCAAAGCAATATCTTGTTTAGGAGTAATTACCGGACTGCCGGTGGCCGGTTTTAAAATATTTTTTTCCGCGGCCATTAAGTTGTCGGCTTCCCAGCGAGCTTCGGCGGTAAGCGGTAAGTGAACGGCCATCTGGTCACCGTCAAAGTCGGCGTTGAAAGCGGTACAAACTAACGGGTGCAGTTGGATGGCTTTACCTTCGATTAAACGGGGGTGGAAAGCCTGAATACCCAAGCGGTGCAAAGTCGGAGCGCGGTTAAGGAGCACGCGGGTTTTCTTGGTTAGTTCCTCCAAAATATCCCAAACCTCGTCGTGTTCCGCTTCTATATAACGGGAAGCACTGCGAACATTGTGCGCCAATTCACGTTTAATAATTTCACTCATGATAAATGGTTTGAATAATTCCAAAGCCATTCTTTTTGGCAAACCACATTCGTCAATATTTAAATTCGGACCAACCACGATTACCGAACGGCCGGAATAGTCTACGCGCTTGCCCAATAAGTTCTGGCGGAAACGACCCTGTTTGCCTTTTAAGATGTCGGCCAAGGATCGCAATTGTCTTTTTTGTCCGGTGGAAGCGGTAACAGTTTTGGCGTGGCGGGCATTGTTATCAATTAACGCGTCTACGGCTTCCTGCAACATGCGTTTTTCATTGCGGCAAATAACTTCCGGGGCATCTAATTCCAAAAGCCGGCGTAGGCGGTTGTTGCGGTTAATAACACGGCGGTATAAATCATTTAAATCCGAAGTGGCAAAACGGCCGCCGTCCAAGGCAACCATTGGGCGCAAATCCGGAGGAATAACCGGGATGTTTTGCAGAACCATCCATTCCGGACGAATTTTGTTGGAAAAAAAGCTCTTTAAAACTTTTTTGCGGCGGATAATGCGTTCCAATTTGGAACCCTTAACCTTTGGCTGTTCTTCTTCCAATTTTTTAATAGTTTCGTCCAGATTGATGCGGGCCAATAAATTTCTGATGCCGTCCGCGCCGATAGCCGCTTCAAATAAGTGACCATAACGCAAAGATAATTCCTGATATTTATTCTCGGAAATAATTTTCATCACCTGAATTTCTTTTAACTCTTTGTCGGCTTGCTGGAAGTCTTCATCCAAAGAAACGGTTTTTCTTTCCGATTCCTGTTGGATTTTTTCTAAAAATTCGGCGCCCAATTTTTTGTCATTGGCGCTTTTTATTTGATCGCCAGTTTCTTTCTCAATTTGTTTTTTCTTGGTTTTATATTCCTGGCGCAACATGTCGGCGGTTTTTTTCTTTTCTTCTTCGTTGACGTGAGTAATAACAAAAGAAGCGAAGTAAACAACTTTTTCCAAAGATTGAGCGGACAAATCCAAAACTAAACCAATCTTGGAAGGCACGGAGCGCAAAAACCAGATGTGCGCCACCGGAGCGGAAAGTTCTATGTGGCCCATGCGTTCGCGGCGAACGGAAGAGTGAGTAACTTCTACTCCGCACTTGTCGCAAACAATTCCTTTATAACGGATTTTTTTATATTTTCCGCAGAAACATTCCCAATCTTTGGTCGGGCCAAAAATTTCTTCGGCAAACAAACCGCCTTTTTCCGGTTTTTGCGTGCGGTAATTAATTGTTTCCGGTTTGTGGATTTCGCCGTAAGACCAAGCCTTAATAACTTCCGGAGAAGCCAGTTTAAGGCGGATGGCGTCAAAATCCATTGGGTGAAGATTATCGGTCATATTATTAAGTGGTAATTAATGATTAAGAAATTTATGATTGGGAAATTAATTTCTTAATTTCTTAATTTCGTTGTCGCATCAACACTCTCCACACCCGCGTCACGCGCATCTTTCTCTTTCTGTTTTTTGACTTCTTCAGTTGGAGCATATTCTCCGGATTCTGACCTTTGCAATAACTCCACATCCAAACAGAGACCTTTTAATTCTCTTACCAAAACGTTGAATGATTCCGGCAAGTTTACTTTGGTGATTGGTTCGCCCTTAATAATAGCTTCGTAAGCTTTGGAGCGTCCCGGGACGTCATCGGATTTAATGGTTAAGATTTCCTGCAAAGTGTGAGCGGCGCCGTATGCTTCCAGTGCCCAAACTTCCATTTCTCCGAATCTCTGTCCGCCGAATTGCGCTTTACCGCCCAGTGGCTGTTGCGTAATCAAGCTGTAAGGACCAATGGATCTCTGGTGAATTTTATCTTCCACCATGTGGTTAAGTTTTAACATGTAGTTGTAGCCGACAGTTACTTTGTGATCGTAAGGTTCACCGGTACGGCCGTCAAATAAAGTAACCTGTCCGCTAGTTGGGAAACCGGCTTTTTCCAGTTCCACTTTAATTTGCGCTTCGTTGATACCGTTTAAAACCGGAGTGGCCACTTTGTAACCCAAAGCATTGGCGGCCAAACCCAAATGAGTTTCCAACAACTGACCCAAGTTCATACGGGAAATAACGCCGAGCGGAGAAAGAATAATATCTACCGGAGTGCCATCTTCCAAAAACGGCATGTCTTCGGCTGGAACTACTTTAGAGATAACACCTTTGTTTCCGTGGCGTCCGGCCATTTTGTCGCCTACCTGGATTTTTCTTTGGTCGGCTACGCGGATTTGTACTTGTTTAATTACGCCGGGTTGTAATTTGTCGCCATTTTCGGCGGAGAAAACTTTAATGCCGGTAACACGACCGTGTTCACCGTGTTCTAAATATAAGGAAGAGTCGCGCACGTCGCGGGCTTTTTCTCCAAAGATGGCGCGCAACAATCTTTCTTCAGCGCTTAATTCGGTTTCACCTTTAGGAGTAATTTTTCCGACTAAAATATCGCCGGATTTTGCTTCCGCGCCAATACGCACAATACCTTCACTGTCTAAGTTTTTTAATTTTTCTTCACT
>CAZXML010000008.1:0-52030 GCA_964641245.1 uncultured Gammaproteobacteria bacterium
CTGCAATTCGCGGAGAAAACTATGCACTTGTCTACGATGTGGTCATCCTGTACAAGCCCTTGACAAAGTTTTGAATAGTGCTATAATGCTCCTACGTTATATCAGCCCTGCGTTGCAGGAACCAAGTCCACAGGTTGAATACAAATTGTATCACTTGGACCTCTGGGTAAATCAAGTTTAATCTAAGTATCATCTCAATGATAAACCAGACTAAATTTTTACTCAGATAGTTCAAGTGGGCTTAGCTTTTCTAAGTACCGCTTTCCGGCGGTTTTTTTAAACTCAAAATCAAAAAATACTTTCACGCGAATCTCACGAATAAAAATATTGGTGCGACCCGCATGGAAGAATTCAGGAAACGGATGAAATGCGCACGTTGACAATTCAATGGTCAATTCAACAATAATAGGGTAGGTAGTCCCCAATTTTTTCTAGTTTAACCACCGGAAATTATGGGGATACACAAGCGACTAAGTCTGTGTAGAATCTTTAATAGGGGATCTACAGCAGCAAGCACTTTTTAGTGCTTAGGTCGTGCGCAATTAAATAAGGGCGTATGGTGAATGCCTTGACACTAAAAGACGAAGAAGGACGTTGCAGGGTGCGATAAGCCTCGGCGAGCTCCCAAGCAAGCTTTGACCCGGGGATTTCCGAATGGGGAAACCCTCCTAACTATGTTAGGAATCGTATACTGAATTCATAGGTATACGAAGAAGACCTTGCGAAGTGAAACATCTCAGTAGCAAGAGGAAAATAAATCGAAGAGATTCCCTTAGTAGCGGCGAGCGAAACGGGAAAAGTCTAAACCATATAAATGTTTTTGTGGTAATGGGTTGGTCTTCGGATTAACTTTGAACTGCAGATTAAAGGACAGACCGTTGTTTATATGGGGTTGTAAGATGATAATGCTGACTTTCTGTATGTCAGGTAAAAGATTAATTTTTAGTAGAATGTTCTGGAAAGAACAACCAAAGAGGGTAATAGTCCCGTATATAAAAAGAATTAATTAATTATGGTTATCGTTCTTAAGTAAGACGGAACTCGTGAAATTCCGTCTGAATCCAGGCCGACTATGGTCTAAGACTAAATACTTTTAGTGATCGATAGTGGACAAGTACCACGAGGGAAAGGTGAAAAGTAGCCCGGTGAGGGCGATGAAATAGTATCTGAAACCGTACGCCTACAAAGAGCGGGAGCCTTATTCCAGCGTTTACGTTGGAATGGGTGACCGTGTTCCTATTGAAGAATGAGCCTGCGAGTATATTGTGTGTCGCAATGCTTAAACCCCTCTGGGGTGGAGGCGCAGCGAAAGCGAGTCTTAACGGGCGCTTAGTGGCACGTATATAACCCGAAACCGGGTGAGCTATCCATGGTCAGGATGAACCCTTTAGAAATAAAGGGGGAGGTCCGAACACACGCGCTGTGCAACACGCGGTGATGAGCTGTGGATGGGAGAGAAATTCTAATCGAACTCGGTGATAGCTGGTTTTCCTCGAAATATATCTAGGTATAGCCTTGAGTGTTTCTGCTGGTGGTAGAGCACTGGATGAGAATTGGGTCCTTCGGGATACCGTTTTCAATCAAACTCCGAATACCAGTAGCCAAAACTCAGGAGTCAGGCAGTGAGGGCTAAGCTTCATTGCCAAAAGGGGAACAGCCCAGATCGCTAGCTAAGGTCCCTAAATCTATATTAAGTGTATCTAAGGTGGTTTTAACTCTCATACAACCAGGAGGTTGGCTTAGAAGCAGCCATCCTTTAAAGAAAGCGTAACAGCTCACTGGTCAAGAGTTTTAGCGCCGAAAATGTACGGGACTAAAATATAGTACCGAAGCTGCGAACTATCCGTGCTTCACTAATGTTCAGCACGAAATTAGCAAAAAACAATAAGCAATTAACAATTCAATCGGTTGTTATTTGTTAGTTGCTAATTGTTAATTTTACGTGATGAGCGATAGCGAGGCACGGGTAGTGGTAGAGGAATGTTCCTTACGCACTGAAGCCACAGACGTGAGTCATGGTGGAGTGTAAGGAAGTAAGAATGCAGGCATAAGTAGCAAAAAGCCAGGTGCGAATCCTGGCCGCCAAAAATCCGAGGTTTCCTGGGCAACGAGAATCGCCCCAGGGTTAGTCGATCCTAAGGCCAGGCCGAAAGGCGTAACCGATGGAAGAGCAGGTTAATATTCCTGCACTGTATATAGTTTGGTTTTTATTGCACATCTTAAAATTTTCAGCGTATTTTGGTTATATACGTATCGCAAGATGGAGACGAAGCCTTCGGGTGGAGTCAAGTGAAGACGGAGAGGTGTCTAGAAAAGGTAAACGCCGTTAAGCTATATATAACCGTACCGTAAACCGACACAGGTGGATAGGTCGAGTAGACCAAGGCGTATGAGAGAACCCTCGTTAAGGAACTCTGCAATACAGCGGCCGTAACTTCGGGATAAGGCCTGCTTGTTTAATACAAGTTTCAACAAAAGACGCACTGCGACTGTTTACCAAAAACACAGCTCCCTGCTAAATCGTAAGATGATGTATAGGGGGTGATGCCTGGCCAGTGTCAGAACGTTAAGGGGAGAGGTTAGACGCAAGTCAAAGCCTTGAGCTGAAGCGCTGATGAACGCCGGCGGTAACTATAACCGTCCTAAGGTAGCGAAATTCCTTGTCGGGTGAGTTCCGACCCGCACGAATGGCATAACGATAGTGCGACTGTCTCAACGAGGGACTCAGTGAAATTGCAAGGGAGGTGAAGATGCCTCCTACCCGCAACTAGACGAAAAGACCCCGTGAAGCTTTACTACAATTTGATATTGGTATAAGGATAAATATGTTTAGAGTATGTGGGAGCCGCAAGGCGACGATGAAACACCACACTTACTTATTTTTATGCCTAATCTTCTGACATGAATCTGCCAGAGGAGACAGTGTCTGATGGGTAGTTTAACTGGGGCGGTTGCCTCCTAAAATGTAACGGAGGCGTTTACAAAGGTCAGCTTAGCTCGGATGGAAATCGAGCTGGACGCGCAAACGCAAAAGCTGGCTTTACTGCAAGAGCTACAACTCGAGCAGTTACGAAAGTAGAAGTTAGTGAACCGACCACCTCATATAGGAGAGTGGAAGATCAACGGATAAAAGCTACTCCGGGGATAACAGGCTGATCGGACCCGATAGTCCATATAGACGGTCCGGTTTGGCACCTCGATGTCGGCTCATCGCATCCTGGGACTGAAGAAGGCCCCAAGGGTTTGGCTGTTCGCCAATTAAAGCGGTACGTGAGCTGGGTTCAGAACGTCGTGAGACAGTTCGGTCTCCTATCTGTTGCGGGCGTAGAATGTTGAGAAGGCTCTTTCCTAGTACGAGAGGACCGGAAAGAACAAATCTCTGGTGTACCAGTTGTCCTACCAAGGGCATTGCTGGGTAGCTATCATTTGGCACGGATAAACGCTGAAAGCATCTAAGCGTGAAGCCGTCTTCAAGATTAACATTCGTTACAGACCCCTTGTAGACTACAAGGTTGATAGGCGTTAAGTAGAAGTACCGCGAGGTATTAAGCTGAGACGTACTAATCGGTCGAGCGCACGAAAGAAGCACTAAGATGTGCTTGATTCAGAAATCCTTCGTCTGATTTCTGAAGAGATCCCTGTTATTGTCCCGATTTTTCTTCGAGAAAAATCGAGGATCCTCGATTCCGACGCGAAGTCGGAATCGGGATTGACCCATTGAATTGAATACTTAAATTTTTTAAAAAAAGACCATCGTCTAGGTACTTTGAGCGAGAGGGCCACACCTGTTCCCATCCCGAACACAGAAGTTAAGCCTCTCAGCGCCGATGATAGCCGCAAGGCAAAAGTAGGCCGGTGCCTGGACAATGGTCTTTTTTTGTATCTAATTAGCGAAAATAGTGGTCTTGACAAAAGCATAGTTTTGTGGTATATTAATTCGTTCATTAAATATGAACAAACCGCTAAAGGACAAGAAGAAGATTCGTGTTTTGTGGCGGTTGTACCCTTCACCTCACATAATGTGAAAGTGGATAAAGGGTTTCGGTAGTTGTTTGAAAATTAGTAAGAAAAAACAGAAAGAGGTGTTGCGATGGATAAGAGCAAGAACTCGAACATGACTCATGGTGAGCGGTTTCATATCGGTACTGCCGGCCAGTTCGGCGACCCGACCGATGAGGATCTGAAGCCGTACGCGGCGAAGTTCCTCGAAAGCCTCGGGGCGACCGCGGTCAAGCCGGAAGATCTGCTCAAGGAGAATGATCTCCGCGAGCAGATGATCAACGAGTTCCTGGGCGACCAGGAGGCCGCGGCCATCAAGGCCGAGGCCGACGAGAAGGCGAAGGTCGTGGCCGAGGCCGCCGAGAAGGCTGCCAAGTCCAAGGCCGAAACCGATCGCGTCCGTCAGGCGTTCTATGCGATGAAGGGCATCGGCCCCGAGGAGCAGAAGCGTCTGATGACCGTGGCGTGGGCCAAGGCAATGGCCGAGGCTCTCGCGAGCAACTGCAAGGTCGTCGATCCGCCCGTCGCGCGCAAGCACGGCGAGGACGACACCTGCGGAGCGCCCGATTCCATCGGGTGCTGCGACCACACCGGGAAGGTCTCGGATTGGTCGCTCCTCCCCAACGGCGAGCCACCGTACGGCATCTGTGGAACGCTGAAGAGCGTCTACGACGAGCTGTACGAGCTCTCCGGCAAGAAGGTCAGGATCTTCCTCCACTCGGCCAGTAAGGTCGGACAGGAAGCCAAGGCCACCTACCGCAAGGAGAAGGAGGTGCCGGTCAGTGCGTTCGTGACGAAGTTCGTCACGGAGCACAAGAACCATCTGCAGTTCACCCCCGAGCCCAAGCGCGGGGAAGACGGCAAGCTCGTCTGCTCCATGGGGGGCAAGCTCGTCCCGTGTTGCGACGGCAACCAGCCCGCCGAACGCTTCCCGCACTGGGAGGGGAAGGTGTACGGCTGGTGCAAGAACTTCGCCGGCGCGGCCTGGGCCAACTTCCTTCGCATCAAGAACATGAAGGAGGCCGCCGAGGACATGACGAGCGACGACAAGTACAACGAGGCCAAGGCGCGGATCCCGCGCTACGGCTATCGTCTTCGGTCGGACAAGACCGAGGAGCAGGCCGGCAAGTCCGCCGCCGGATTCCTGGCGTCGCGGGACGTCAAGAACAACCTGAACGCGAAGCTCGATGAGCTCGCGAGCGGGTACGCCCGGTGGAGCACGGAAGTGCCGAGCCCCGAGCCTCACGGCGAAAAGGACGGCTACGGCAACATCGTCCTCCACAAGTGCGCCGCAGGCAAGGCCGGCTGGGGTTGCTGCGATGGCAACAACGAGGCGGAACGCGGTTCCCACCACGAAGGTGTGGTGCGGGGCTTCTGTCGCCTTTCCCAGCAGTCCCTCTTCCGCGTCTGGAAGGCGATGAAGGATGCGAACCAGAACGGGGGCAACATCGAACAGGCTCCCGACCACATCCGCACCGCCGAGATCGACCAGGCCATGAACTGGGCCGAGCAGTACAACAACAATCGGACCAGCCGTCCCAACTGGGACAGCAAGTCCCCGCTCGGCAACGTGACGGACCCGGCCAAGTCCGCCCGCCACGACCGGAACGTCAAGAATCGCAGCGAGCACGATCGCGCGAACGCTCGCGGCGGCAAGGGCAAGGGCAAGGGCGGCGGTAAGAAGGGCAACCGAGGCGACGAGTGAGCGACCACCAGGACCCGAAGTACGATAAGTACTTCGCCCTCGCCATTGTGGTGGGGCTTCTCGCTCTCTTCTCCGCACTCTTTGGCCAGTACATTCCATAGTCACACCTGCGCACAAGTGACTAACCGTGTTCTAAGGCGTGCAAACGCCAACAGAACCGGCGCGCAAGTTAAAAGCGGAGTTCCTCCGTTTTTACAAAGCCGGCAATCAATTCGATTGCCGGCTTTTTCGTTTGACGGTCATCAAGATTTTGTGTTAATCTACGTATATTACTTTAAAAATATGAACATAGAAATATTTCAAAACAATGGTAAATACCTAATGCTGGCGCTGGATCACCGCGGTAGTTTTAGAAAATATATCAGCCAAACAAATCCGGAAGAAGTTTCGGTTGATGATTTGATTAAAACCAAAGCCATGATTATTGAATCCGTGCAGGATCAATTCAGTGGGGTTCTTATAGATGCCGAATGGGGTCTCCCTGGTTACAAATCCAAAGCAAAGCCATATCTTTTGCCTTTGGAAAAAAGCGGTTACACCGATAAAGAAGGGGACAGATTAACCGAACTGGGATACACGGCTAAACAATTAAAAGAAATGGGCGCGGGCGGTACAAAATTACTTTTATATTTTAATCCGGAATCAGTCACCTGTAATCAACAAATAAAAACCGCCAAACAAGCGCTGGATGATTCACAAAAAAATGAAATGCCGTTCTTTTTGGAAATTGTTACTTACGGAAACGAAGAACTGGGCAAGAGCCGGTCCGAATGGGTTTTGCGTTCGGTGCAAATGTTGATAGACGAAAATATAATTCCTGACGTGTGGAAATTGGAATATCCCGGGGATTTGGATTCATGCTATAAAATCACAGAACTCGTAGGAGAAACTCCTTGGATACTTCTCACCCGCGGCGATTCATTTGTCCATTTCGAAAAACAACTCCAAGACGCAGTCACCGCCGGCGCCGTTGGTTTTTTGGCCGGCCGGGCGCTGTGGCAGGAAATAGGCGATTATCAAACCGACGAAGAGAAGCAAAACTTTTTAAATACAGTCGTAGCCGACCGGTTTAGGAAAATCTCCAAAATATGTTTATCATAGATTTTGATGACACGTTATTTGATACTCACGCCTTAAAAAAAATTCTGGCCCAAGCGCGCCAGCCGGAAGAAAAAGGGCTGAAAGAACTGTTGTTTTCTGACGCGATTTTATTTTTACAGTATCTAAAAACCATTAAGCAAAAATTAATTCTACTTACTTTTGGCGAGTTTTCTTTTCAGAGTAAAAAAATAAACGCTACCGGTATTGCCAATTTTTTTGATGAAATTATTATTACGCCCGACGGTAAAGAATTGGCTTTGGAAAAAATTTTAAACCAGTTTGTTGATGAAAAAGATGTTTGGTTTATAAATGATAAAATTGAAGAAACCAAAAAAATGCTGGAACATTTTCCCAAATTAAAACCGTTGTTAAAGAAGTCGCCCCAATTTACTCATGTCGAATACTGCTCCAGTCAAATGCCGTGTTTTGAAACGCTAACTCAAATACAACAATATGTCGAACAGCAATTTAAATAATGTTGGCGTGGTAATACTGGCGGCGGGCAGAGGCTCCCGTCTTAATTGCGTGGACAAGCCAAAAGTTATGTGTGAGATTGGGGGAAAACCGATTGTGTCTTATGCGGTGGATACCCTAAAACAAATTGGATTTACCAAAGAGCAGATCTATTTGGTGGTTGGTTTCAAAAAAGAAAAGGTGGAAGAATATTTTAAAAATAAAGTGAGCTATGCAGTGCAGGAGCCGCAGCTTGGTACTGGACATGCGGCTTATACCGGAATGATAAATTTGCCCGCCAACATCAAGCAGGTGTTAGTAATGGGAGGCGATGACAGCGCTTTTTATTCCGCAGAAACAATTTTAGATTTGTTACAGCAGCATCAGCAAAAACAAGCGGTGGTATCAGTGTTATCGGTGGAGTTGGACGATCCCAGTCTTTTTGGTCGCATTGTAAAGCGCGACGACGGCAAAGTAGAAATAATTGAAAAGGAGTATTTAACCGAAGAACAGAGAAAAATAAAAGAAATAAATGGCGGAACGTATGTTTTTGATCGGGAGTGGTTCGAAAAAATGTTCCCAACTATGCCCAAGATGAAAAAATTAGGCGAGTATGGCATTAATCCGGCCATAACTATGGCACAGGAAGAAAATAAAAAAATTCAGATAATAAAATTAAAAGGTAACAGCGAGTGGTTTGGCGTAAATACGCCGGCGGAGTTGGAAGAGGCGGATAGACGGAAGAGTGTTTAATCAACGTTAATTGTCATTCTGATCCGCCATAGGACGGAGAAGAATCTCTGTCCGGTTGGCCAAAGCGAAAAAGACAGAGATCCTTCATTTCATTCAGGATGACAAGCGATTTGAAATACATTTATGTGCGGAATCGTTGCTTACATCGGTTCAAAAAATGCCTTGCCGATTTTAATTAACGGCTTGCGCCGTTTGGAGTACCGTGGCTACGACAGCGCCGGTGTCGCTATTTTAAATAATGGCGATTTTTTGTCGGCTAAGGCGGTCGGGAAAATAGATAAACTGGTGGAAAAAATAAATGGTCAAGATTTGGCGGGAACTTTTGGCATTGCTCATACCCGTTGGGCCACTCACGGCGGAGTTACCGAAGCCAATGCTCATCCGCACTCGGATTGCACCGGCAAAATCACTTTGGCACACAATGGCATCATAGAAAATTACCGGGAGTTAAAAGAAGAACTGGGAACGAGTCATGCGTTTAAATCAGAAACAGATTCGGAAGTGTTGGCGCATTTGATCGAAATTTATTATCATGGCGATTTGCGCAAAGCTGTGTTGGAAGCGTTAACCCGCGTTCGCGGCACCTATGGTTTGGTGGTAATGCACAGCAATCATCCGAACACTCTCATTGCCGCGCGCATGGGCAGTCCGCTTGTAGTTGGTGTCGGAGATGATGAATTTTATATTGCCAGTGATGCCACTCCCATGTTGGCTTATACCAAAAAAGTTATTTTTTTAGATGACGGCGAAGTGGCGGAAATAAATCGGGAACAAATGAACACGGTAAATTTAAAAGATATAAATGTTATTAAAAAAGTAGAGGAGATTGAGTGGGATGAGGCTCAAGCGCAGAAGCAGGGTTTTCCTCATTTTATGTTAAAGGAAATTTTCGATCAGCCCGCTGTAATTGCCGATGCTATTCGCGGAAGATATAGTATGGAAGACGCGACCGCGCGTTTGGGCGGTTTAAACATGACTGATGAACAAATGCGAGGAATCAAAAGAATTATTTTAATTGCCTGTGGTACCGCTTCGTATGCGGGGATGGCGGGTAAGTATATGTTTGAGCGTCTGGCCGGTATTCCGACCGAACTGGATGTGGCCAGCGAATTTAGGTATCGCGATCCGATTATAGACAATCAAACTTTGGTGTTTGGAATTTCCCAGTCCGGAGAAACTGCGGACACTTTGGCCGCGCTCAAAGAAGCAAAACGCAAAGGCGCGTTTGTGCGGGGAATTGTAAATGTGGTTGGTTCAACAATTTCCCGGGAAACCGACGGCGGTACATATCTTCATGCCGGGCCGGAGCTGGCCGTTGCCTCCACTAAAGCTTACACCAATATGATAGCGGTGTTGGCGTTGTATGCTTTACAATTTGGCCGGTTAAATAAATTAACTGTTGCAACCGGTCAGAGACTGCTTACCGCTTTGCAGGAAATCCCCGAAAAAATGAAAATTATTTTAAATCAGAGCGACAAAATTAAAGTGTTAGCAGAAAAATATAAAAATTCACGGGATTTTTTCTTTCTGGGCCGTGGTATAAATTTCCCTGTCGCTTTAGAGGGTTCGTTGAAATTAAAAGAAATAACTTATATTCACAGCGAGGCCTATCCGGGCGGAGAAATGAAACATGGACCAATTGCTTTGCTCTCTCCGGAATTCCCCGTCTTCGCCATAATGACAAAAAATCAGTTATACGATAAAATGCGCAGTAACGTAGAAGAAATAAAAGCTAGAAAGGCGCCGATAATTTTGGTCGCCACCGAAGGCGATGACAAAGCCAGCGAGCTCGCATCAGACGTAATTTATGTACCACCGACTATGGAGGTGTTGGAACCATTACTGAACACTTTGCCATTACAGCTTTTTGCCTATCATATGGCAGTAGCCTTGGGACGGGATGTGGATAGACCGAGGAATTTGGCTAAGTCCGTAACCGTCGAGTGATGAATGTGTATGTCATCCTGAACTTGTTTCAGGATCTATACAATAAAGCGCTGAAATAAACAGATCCTGAAACAAGTTCAGGATGACAATATAAAAATATGAAAAAGAAAATCGTGGTGATCGGCGGCGGAAACGGTTCGTCTATTTGTCTGGAAGGGCTGAAAAAATACGCCGATAAATTCGATATTTCCGCCGTAATTTCTATGAGCGATTCGGGTGGGTCATCCGGGAAACTGCGGAAGGAATTTAATACTTTGCCTCCCGGCGACATCATGCGCGCTATTTTATCGTTGTCCAAATATGATTATAAAACACTACGGCAAATTTTTTATAAACCAAGATTCACAAATACCGGTAAAATGGACAGTCATAATCTGGGCAATTTATTTTTAACTTTAATGAGCCAGTACAGCGGTAATTTTCTTTATGCTCTGGAAGCATTATCACAAAGTGTGGAAGCTCAAGGTAAGGTTTATCCAGTCACTTTGGAAAATTGCGATTTGGTGGCCGAACTGCAAAATGGAGATATTATTAAAACCGAAGAATTTATAGACAACCCAAAATATAACCGCGGGCTTAAAATTAAAAAAGTATGGCTAGAGCCAGGCTGTCAGGCTTACGCGGAAGCGCAAAAGGCAATCGAAACCGCTGATTTTATAATATTAAGTCCGGGTAGTTTATATACCAGTTTGATTGCAGCGCTTTTGCCGTCAGGTATAAAGCAGGCAATAGATAAAAATAAAAAAGCGAAAATTATTTATGTGGCCGGGAGCGCTTATCGCTTAGACGGAGAAACCGGACCGGAAAAATTAAGCGAGATAGTTTTACACATGGAAAACTATTTGCCTCGGCGGATTGATTTGGTAATTCATAATAATCACAAATTAAACAAAAAACAAAAGGAAATTTACAAAGAAAGAAATTGGGGCGTATTTGCGTTTGATAGAGAGAATTTAAAAAATATAAAAATTCGAAGTTTGGATTTGGAAGCCGTGGATGGTGGGTTAAGTTCGGAAAAAGTTTCTGCTGTATTAAAAAGCGTCATATGATTAAGGTGAATAAAGAGACAACAAAAGATTGCTACGCCGTAAAAATTACCGCCACCGACGACGGCAAGGAAATCGGGCGGGCCAGGCTTTACGTTTTATATAATGACTTACACGCTGAACCGTATGGTTTGTTAGAGGACGTTTTTGTTGAAGAAAATCACAGAGGCGGCGGCGTGGGCACCAAATTAGTGCAAACAGCGATTGAGGAAGCAAAAAAAATCGGCTGTTACAAATTAATTGCGACTGTCCGCAATTCCAGAGGGGAAGTGTGCCCTTGGTACGAGAAGCAGGGTTTTATCAATTACGGAGTAGAATTTAGAATGAACCTCCGGTAGGATGAAAATTTGTATGCCGGAAAAAATTCTTGATCTTCACATTCACTCCCGCTATTCGCGAGCCTGCTCGCCGGATTTAGAGTTGCCAAAAATTGCTAAAACCTGCGAACAAAAAGGCATAGACATTGTCGCCACCGGCGATTTTACTCACCCGGCCTGGATTAAGCATATCAAAGAAAATTTGGTTGAATCCAGTCAGGGCATTTATAAGCTAAAGGACAGCACTAGCCCCACTCGTTTTATCCTCGGCACAGAGGTTTCCTGTATTTACAAGCATAAAGACGCCACCCGTCGTGTGCATCTTTTGATTATAGCGCCAAACATAGACGCTGTAGACAAGTTTAACGCAGTTTTAACCGCCAAAGGCGTAAATTTACGGTCCGATGGCCGACCGATTATGGGCTTGTCCGCCAAGGCTGTTTTGCAGATACTTTTGGATATTGACCCCGGGTTTATGCTGATTCCCGCCCATATCTGGACCCCGTGGTTTGCCGTTTTTGGCTCCAAATCAGGATATAATTCACTGGAGGAATGTTTTGAGGAATTAACTCCTCATATCCGCGCAGTTGAGACCGGACTTTCTAGCGACCCAATCATGAATCATCGGCTTTCACAATTAGATAATATTACTTTGGTTTCCAATTCCGACGCGCATAGTTTAAATAATTTAGGCAGGGAAGCCAACGTCTTTGAGTTTAACTCCGAAAAGGAAATTACATATAACGAAATAATCAGAATAATAAAAGAGGGTGATAAGAAAAAGTTTTTATACACCATTGAATTTTATCCGGAAGAAGGAAAGTATCACCACGATGGCCACGCCGTGTGCGGAGTTTGTTTGACCCCCAAAGAAACAAAAGCAAAAAAATTCTTGTGTCCAAAGTGTAAAAAATCTGTCACTGTGGGTGTGTTGCACCGGGTTGAAGATTTAGCAGATAGGGTTGGGGGGAAAGGTTTTATTCCGCATAAATATATTGTCCCGCTTAAAGAAATAATATCCGAGGTTTTTAAAGTGGGCGTAGTCAGTAAAAAAGTGAAAGCAGAATACGACACGATGATTAAAAATATTGGAAATGAATTTTATATTTTACTTAAAGCTTCGGATAAAGAAATTCGCAATAATGTATCTGATAAAAATATTTTATTGGCGATTAAAAATATGCGTGCCGGCAAAGTAAAAGTAAAACCAGGCTATGACGGAATATTCGGCTCGGTAAAAGTAGCATAAAATAAAAAATCTCTCCTTGCGGAGAGATTTTTTAAAAGACTATTTGCGCTTCTTAGAAGCTTTGCGTTTCTTGGCTACTTTCTTTTTAGCTTTTTTCTTGGCTGCCATATTGTGCACCCCCTTTCCTTTTTTTGAGGTTATCCCCGCATTAGCGCGAGAACCCCGCTCTGCGGCGGGAAATAAGTTTTTTCTACTCGCGAGGAAAGAAAAAACCTATAAAGAAATTTTTACAAGACAAGCATTGCTGTAAAAATTCTCCTTCGACATATATATTATAGTTTGTTTTTTTATAAATGTGAATAGCACAAGCGGAAGTTATGCACAGGTGAAGAAAAATTTTTAGTATAAGGCAAAATTTAAACTCTTGACTTTTTAGGAGAGTAGGATTAAAATGTTGTTTGGTCCTTCAACCTGCAACCGTACAACGAAAGGGGTGGCCGATGAAACAAATCCTGACCGCGCATGAGAAGCGTTGCATCAACAAGCTCATCGAGCTTGGTTTGTTCACAAGAGTCATGCCTGAAAAGTTGGGCATTGGTAAGGGTGTTATCATCGTGCCGTGCAGTGATGGTCACCAGTTTGGTGATCTGTATCGCCATATCACCGATATGTGCAAACAGGCGGCCGATACAGAGCTAATTCATCCGGTTGCGCTTAACGGTGGCGCTATGTTGATGAGCGGTCATTTGACGGCTGAAGACGGGGTCTTGGACGGAGACGCTATATTTAGAAGCATAATCAAGGCTAACAAAATGAACAGGGGCAAGGATGTTATTATTTACGCCCATTTCCCCTGCGGTATTGCCCGCGAAAACTGTGTGGGGGTCGTCGATCAGGGTCTCTATTTGATGATGGCCAAAAAGCGCCTAAAGGAAGCGGCTCCCAATTTGGAGATCGAGTGCTTGTTTCATATCGATATGTATGATGAGGTGGAAGGTGGCACACATAAGCGGCGAACTTATTTCATGCCCAAGGAGCTATGGAATAACGCAGGTATCCTTCCTATTCTTCACGATTTCAGAAGTATGTTGTAAAGCACATTAATCAAAGTCTCGTCCTGAGCAATCGGGCGGGACTCTTTCTTTTTTATATTGACATTTTATATTATTTTTGCTATATTTTAATCGTAATTGCTATAAAATATATAGAAGCTAGGCTTGTAATTTCGTCAGGCCTCGCAAATATGAAATCACATTTTCATATTTGACTCATCCTTAGAAATTATGGAAAACGAAAGAAATTTACCGCCGGAAATTACCAATTTTAAATCTCCTAAAATTATGGAACACGAAGAACAAAAAAATTTGTATGATGCCAAACTTGTGGCTTGGCGGGCAGAAAATAAAGAAATAAAAGATTTAAAAAATGAAATCGCCGCTATTTATTTTAAGAAAGAATTTCCGGACATAAAACATGCCTTTGTAAAAGAAATGAAAGCGGTAGTTTGTATAGATGAAGGCTGTGCCCACAAAGATTATAATGGCGAAGGAAAGTTGGCTTTGGCCGGCTCCGGAATTCTCTTGCCGGCGCAGTCGGAAGAAGAACGGGTGCAAATTGCCGCCAAATTATTTAGCGAAATGGGTATAAAAGATATTACCAGCCATGAAGGTTGCGGAGCCGTTGGCTTGGCGTACAAGCGTGATTTTCCTGACAAGAAACCTACCGCTCAAGAAATAGAACAATACGGACAAGACTGGACCAAAAAAGTGGCGGCGGAAATGGGTCGTATGGGGCATGAAGCTAACACCGATCATATCGCGGCGGAAGAAATGGAAAGACCTGTGGAATTTCACAACGCGCGAGCGGTATATTTTGATGGCATTGGCGGTTTTAATCCCAATAAAGAAATTGGCTTGCCGATGGGTTTTGTTATCAGCCGCAGATTTTTACCTCCGGAATACGCCGGCCAAGAATTACAAGTAGCTGCCAGCATCGCTTTCGGGCACCATGGGTTTGGCGATTTATTTACTGCGGATGAACCGTTGGTTATAATTCCTTTAGCCGAAACCGACGAACAGCTGGCAGATTTAAAAAAAGAAATTGAGGTAGCTTTAAAGGACAATAAAAATTATCAGGATAAAAAAATTAAAATTGACGGTGTGGTGGTAAGGTAAAAATTAAAAACTAACCCCGCTCCTTCGTAAAGGGCGGGGCTACTTCTTCACAATGAGCTTAATCAGCTCTTCGATCCAAATCAAATTGACGGCGCAGACATCTGCTAAAGACATTGTTGTTTTGGTTTCCGATGTGACAACGAATTTGGAACCAAGCCGGTAGAACATGTCGGTTATTGAACCGTCATGGAGGAAAATAAATCCATTCTCGTCAATGCGGTAATACACTTTACGGCGACCCTCCCAAGTAAAAGTCGGGTCATTTTTGGCAATCTTCGCAATCCTGGAAATCTTCTTCATGATGCGGAGATAAACAGGCCGGCGGTTGAAAATGTAGGCAAAAACATCACCGTTTTTCAAGTGGCCTTCCTGCTGATGGATGTCCAGCACGCCGCGCGGGACGGGGGAAAAGTATTTGAGAGCATCCCTTTTCAGGAGACGAACTTCTCTGGCGGGCGAATCAATGATATTGATTGCCATGTAAGGCTCGCCCTTTTTAAGCATGCCTACCAGTTTTCCGCCCTTAATTACGTAGCGCATGAAGTCGTTGTTTTGCTTTTCACCACTGGCATTATAACGCTGGTGCAAATCAAAACCCGACGGATTGACACAAATGTAGATAACAATTCGGAGGCGCGCCTTTTTTGCGATGTCAGCCACCACATCAATAATTTCCAGAAGAGAAATCGGACCGTTAAATTCCTCACCGTGGAAACCGGTAGTGATGAGCAGTGTCTTTTTATGCCGTGGGTTAATTACCAGCTTGTAGAGCGTGTAGACGCTACGGTTTTTTCTAACCTTGCCACGGCTTTCGTGCTGTACGCACTTTTCCTTGATTTTGCCGTAGCTTTTAAGCCTGTAACCCTTAGCTCTGTATTTACGCGTCAGTTCGCGGTACGTCATATCTTTGTTGTCTTCCATAGATCACCCCTATGCGATTGTTTTGTTAAGGAGCGCCTGTAGTTAGTTTGGCAAGAATTACAACCTCTGTCAATTAAACCAATTTTCTCCGGTAAAAAAACTTTCGTATTTCTTCCACCAGAATAATAGAAGCGGCAATTGGTATTATTAGTAGCCATTCCGAAAGCGAGAGCGGGACAGTACGCATGAATTTATGCATGAAGGGATTATAAATCGCAAACAACTGTAAAAATATAATAGTTAGGGTGGCAAGCACCAGCCATTTATTGGAAAAAGGATTCATCTGGAAAATGGATTTACTTTCATGCCGGCAATTCCAGGCGTTGAACCATTGGAACACGGCCAGTACGGTAAGCGAGATGGTCCAGGCTTTGGCCATGTCATTCGCGTAATATTTTTGGAAAAGAAAAAGCGCGCCGATCATCATAGGTACGGCCATTAACAGCATTCTCTGCGCCATCAATTTGTCTACCAAATATTTTTTTGGCCGTTCAAAGTGGTCGCGCAATAAACCTTCTTCCTTCGGTTCCATTGCCAGAGACACATCCAAAAAACCGTCGGTCACAAAGTTTAGCCAAATAATATGCGCCGGCAAAAGGGGGAGAGGAAAGCCAAGTAAAAGCGCGCCAACGATTGTAAGTGTTTCCCCTAAGTTCGTGGAAAAAAGATAAAGGATTACTTTTTTGATTGTTTTATAAATACTCCGGCCTTCTTCCACGGCCGACACAATACTGCCAAAATTATCATCCAAAAGTATAATATCCGCCGCTTCTTTGGCCACCTCTGTGCCAATTTTTCCCATTGCCACGCCCAAGTCGGCGGCTACCAAAGAGGGAGCATCGTTTACACCGTCTCCGGTCATAGCCACAATTTCGCCTCGTTTACGATAGGCCAAAATAATTCGCAGTTTATGATCTGGAGTAACCCGGGCAAAAACAGTGGTGCGGGACAGTTTCTCGGCCAGTTCCGTATCGGGCATGTTATCAATTTCCTCGCCGGTAAGAACGGTATCGCCCTCTTGGTAAATGCCAGCTTCTTTGGCCACGGCCGTGGCCGTCAGGCGGTGATCGCCGGTAATCATTACGACGCGTATATTGGCGGATTTAACTTTTTGTACCGCTTCTTTTACTTCGGGGCGAAGCGCGTCTTTCATTCCAAAAAAACCAACAAACGAAAGAGGTGGCAAAGTGTCCGGATTAATACTTTTTTCAACGTCGGGATTTATAGTGAACGCCACCACTCTTAAGCCATCCTGCGCCAGTTGGCGGAAGGCCGATTCAAGTTCTTTTTTCTTTTCTTCAGTTAGAACTTCGGACCCATCTGCGTGCCAGACATTTTTACAAAGCTTAAGCATTTCTTCCGGCGCGCCCACAACAGTAAGGAAATTTTTTCCGTCTACCGTTCGTATGGTAGCGTGGTATTTCTTTTTATAATCAAACGGCAGTTCAAATATTTTCGGCATTTCCTGTTCCATGGTATCGTGGCGGAAGCCAATTTTTTCCGAAAACACAATCATCGCCGCCTCGGTAGGGTCGCCGGCTATTTTCCAAGTTTTTGTTTCTGCTAAAAAAGAAAGCCGGGCGTTGGCGCAGAAGCCTGCAATTTTTCCGCTGAAAAGAAGATCGGGATGATTAAGCGGGTCGATGGTTTTACCGTTAATAGTTGCCTCGCCTTTTGGCTCATAGCCGTTGCCGGTTATTTCAAAAATTTTTCCATTTGAGTACACCCGCTGGACAACCATTTCATTTCTGGTAAGAGTTCCGGTTTTGTCTACGGCAATTATCTTTGTTTGCCCCAGAGCTTCCACCGCCTGCAGTCGTTTTACAAGGGCGTTGCGCTTCGTCATTCTCCATACTCCGGTTGCCAAAACCAGAGTTACCACAATTGGCAGACCTTCGGGGATAACGGAAATTGCCAATGCCACCGCGGTAGTGAACATTTCTTTTAGGGTATGTCCGGAGAGCATGCCGATAATTATAAGTAAAATACTAATTATAAAAACAGCAATAAGGATAAGGCGCGACAGATTGCTAATATCTTTTTTAAGAGGGATTTCAGTATCAATAGTGGCAATTTTTTTGGCAATCTTGCCGATTTCCGTAGCTAACCCGGTGGCAACAACTACGGCAACTCCATTTCCACTAAGAACATTCGTGCCTTTAAATACCATGTTTTTTTGATCGACAACCGGCAACGAATCAATTGGTAATACGGCGTCAGTTTTAGTCACCGGCTCCGATTCTCCGGTCAGGCTCGCTTCATCTATTTTTAGCATGTTCACAAAAATAATCCTGGCGTCAGCCGGAACTTTTTCACCTTCCTGTAAAATAATAATATCCCCGGGCACTACTTCCGTATCTTTAATTACAATTTCCTTGCCGTCCCGCAAAACAGTGGCGGAAGTTTCGGCAAATTTTTTTAAGGCCAGCAGAGTATTTTGCGCCTTTCCTTCCTGAATCGTTCCTACAATGGCATTAAAAACCAGCACTATCATAATCACCGAAGCATCAACACTTTCTCCGGTCGCCCAAATAATCGCCGCCGCCGCTAAAAGAATATAAATAAGCGGACTTTGAAATTGACGCAAAAAAATAAGAAGAAGACCGTCCGATTTTCCCTCCGGAAATTTATTGGGACCATATTCTTGGAGACGCGCGATTGCTTCTTCTCTTGTCAAACCGCGTTCGCGTGAGCGGAGCGCTACCAAAATTTTGGGAATTGTATTTGAGTGCCACATACTTTGGGATTGTTTAAATTAGCGTAATGTAATGATAGCGAAAATATTAAAAATTTGCAAAGCTTGAAATTGCGTCGAGCCTCACAAATAAGAAAAAAGTTTTCTTATTTGCTTCATCTCTAGCAATTATTAGCAACGAAATAAAAAAATTCATACCGACTAAGTCGGTATGAATTTTTTGTGCTCCCGAAGGGAATCGAACCCCTATCTTCAGGTTCGAAGCCTGATATTCTATCCGTTGAACTACAGGAGCACAAACTATGGCGGGACTAGGGTCAAATATATCATTTATTTAATAATTTGGCTAGTAAAAAAAAGGAGCAGGCCCGGTGTTTAGGGTATTGCTCCCAACTGGTGAAGGTGCTCCTATTTTTCCTTTTCGACGAACGGAGGCGGGACAAATCCGCCCACAACCCGAAGGCGGTAATTCAATTCATCTCTGGTGATGATTCGTTCCTCGGCTTCCACATCACCTTCTACGCAAAGTTCGAAGTAATACTCTTGAGATTTCTCGTCAAATTCAATCTCCAGCGTCACCTTCCGGTAAATCCCGCAGATTTCCTCCAACACGTCCGGCATTTGCAAAAGAGCTTTCAACGGCGCCTTTTCCACCAGTTTTTCCTCGTCTGTTTTCTTCTTTTTCTTCGTCATTACTTCCTCCAATAAAATCGTAGCACGGAGAATGGGAATTAGCAAGATGATGGCCGGAATATAACAAAACAATCCCAATTGAGTTGGAATTGCTTTAATGAGTGTTTGTATGTGTGCGTCGGCCGGGATTCGAACCCGGGACCTTATCCTTAAGAGGGATCTGCTCTACCAGCTGAGCTACCAACGCTTATCGACAAGAGTTATATAGAATAATTTACAACGGACCGCCTTCTTCTCTTTTTATAATATTAATTTTTGGTCCTTTCCAGCCTTTTATTTTTACCGCCGCTTCGGCCGCTTCGGTTTGGGCTTCCTGCTTGCTGGTGCCTTCGCCGGTGGCCACCATATCTTTGCCCAAGTAAACGCCAATTTTAAATGATTTTATGTGATCCGGGCCTTCTTCCTGCAAAACCTTGTAGGTTGGAGTAATGCCCATTATTTCTTGTGCGGATTCCTGGAAACGGCTCTTGGCGTCCAGATATAATCCGTTTTCTAAAATATAAGGCAATTTTGTTAACACCCAGCGGGTAATAAATTGTTGCGCTACTTCGTAGCCCTGATCTATATAGATAGCGCCGATTAAAGCCTCTATGGCATTGGCCATAATATAATCCCGGGCTTTGGTGCCGGCATCTTTGGCTTCGCCGTGGCTAAGGAAAAGGTGTTCTTCCATGCCGATTTCGTAAGCAATACTGGCCAATATTTTGGCATTAACCAAAGCCGCGCGCCAATTGGTAAGTTCGCCTTCCGGGTTGCTATATTCTTTAAAAAGAAATTCCGTGACAATAAGTTCCAAAACCGCATCGCCCAAAAACTCCAGACGTTCGTTGTGTCCAACAATAAAATCATGATGTTCGTTTAAATAAGAACGGTGAACAAAAGCCTGGATTAAATGTTCCTGGTTTTTAAATTTAATTCCCAGTTTTTCCTGCAAGCCGGAAAAATCTTTGGCTTTAATCTCGGGTGAGTTTAAAATACTTTTTGACATAAGAAGTTTTATGCGGTTTGTTCCGTGCTTTGCATGTCTTTAAAGATTGCGCCCAATACGCCGTTTACAAATCTGCCGGAAGAAGGACCACCAAAGTTTTTGGCCAGCTCAATCGCTTCGTTGATGGCGACTTTAGGCGGAACTTCGTTGTTGAATTTTAATTCGTAAATTCCGATGCGTAAAACATTACGGTCAATAACGGTTATTTGTTCTATCGGCCATTGAGGGGCGTATTTGGTGATTATTTCGTCTATTTCCGTAATGTTTTTGTGAACATCTTCAATAATTTTTTTGGCAAATCCGGTTTCGTCTAAACCCGGGCCAAATTCCTTTAAATCACGGTCAATTATAACAGGCAGGACATCGGCGGGTTGTTCCCGGAAATCCCATTCAAATAAAGCTTGCATGGCAATACTGCGGGCGAGGTGGCGATTGGACATAACCAAATGTTATAATGGTGAAAATGATCAAGATGGTGAAAATGTTTAAATAATGAGGTTGATCGATTTCAAGCGAAGCGATATATCAATTTCATCAAGTGTAACGATTTACCAATTTCACCAGCTGGTTACTTCGCCTTGGTTTTTCTGCCGGCGCGGGCTGTTCTTTTGTCTACATTCAGGACAGTTTTGCCCTTATATGTGCCACAAAAAGCGCAGGCGCGGTGTGGACGCAGAGGTTTCTTGCATTTTGGGCAAGCGTTAAAAGTTGCTTCATCCAAAGCAAAATGCGCGGCGCGGCGTCGTTTGTGGGAAGATGTCCGTCTATGACCTGGGAGACCCATATGCGAGTAATTAGTAGTTAGTCCCGATTTTGCTTCGCGCAAAATCGTGGATCCGCGATTTTGGAGTGACCGAAATCGGGATAATTTGTAATTAGTAAAATTGTGAATTAGTACTTGAATTACGAGGGATATTGTACATCAAAACAATGATTTTGGCAAGACCTGGGGCAAATTACCGGCTTAGTTGCAAAAAAGACAAAAATGTGCTATAATTATTAAGGTCGAGTAAAATATATGCTTGCATATATATGCGAGGCCTGACGTAATTTCAAGCTTCGCTTATAATATTAAGGATTAAATAATAATTTAGTTATATGGTAGAAAAATCAAATGGAGTGCCCGACAAAACTTTATCAACCCATGATAAAGGTATGGCGGGTTTAAAAAGGAAAGAAACAAATAAAAATGTAATAAGCGGAGAATTATATAGCTCTGCTAGAGCTAACGACGCAATGGCTTTGGCGCAAAAAAAAGAGAAAGAGGCTGTTGTAGCGCGCATGAGGGAAACCAGGAGAAAATTGAAAGAAATAAAACTTAAGAAAACCGCGCCAAACGCGGAAGTTGCGCAGGAGTTGGCTGACCTTAATGAATTAAGCGAAAAGAAGAGGGTGAATTCTGAAAGACGCGCTCCGGAAGACGAGTCCAGGCTAGACAGAGTTTTGGAGGCATATGCAAAGGCTAAGAACGCCCGGGAGTTTACGAATTTTATGTTAGAGAATAGCGATGTGGCTTTAACTAAAGAGCGCGCTGAAAAGGAACCGGCGACAATGCAATATCTGGAATCAAATTTTAAGGAACAAAAATCAGGGCTTAGATACGAGGATCTTCTTGATGCTTTACCCACCGAGCAAGAGTATATAGATAAGGCGAGTGGTTGGGAATCAGAACAGACTGTTAAAATAGATAAAACTAAAATTATACCGTCGGGAATGATGGAAAAAGAAAAGGAAGATTTGACGAATGTCAGAGGAGTAATTTCCGGAGAAATTAATAATGAAGTAAAACTGGGTAATAGAGAGGTTAATAAAAATGTAACAAGCAGAACGCCAAAAACGAAGGCGGTAGAAATTGAACCGAAATATGCCAAGGAATTAGAAATCCGCACAAAAGTGGTTAAAGAATTTACATCGCCATTAGTAGAGCTTTTAAAAGGCATGCCCGTAATGGAAGGGACGGGTCATCTTTTGAAAGAAAGGGCCACTGGCGCTATAAAACTTATAAATGATACAAAAAAATATTTCGCAGACAAATATAAAATGTCGGATGAGGATGCTCATAAATTATTAATGGGTGAAGAAATTAAGGGTTTATTCAAAGGCGGACAAAGACTAAAGCAACGGCAGTATAAGATTAATTTTAATGGTGAATTATATCAGATGTGGCTAAAAGAAGAAGGAAAAATAAATCGTAAAAAGTAATTTAATTATAATATAAATTATATGGAAGGAAAAAGATTAAATCCTAGTTTTGGACACGGGCTTGAAAATAGAATAAAAGCCGCAGAAGCCCAAGCGGAACAAGATAATATAGAAAAAGTGTTAGAAAAAATACCGAATGAAATTAAAGCAAAAAGAGAAGCGAACGCAGCAGTAAAAGCAGCAGCCGAGGCGGCTAAGAAAGCAGAGAGTGATGCGGAAGAGGAGGAGTTTTTGAAAGCAGACGCGGAAGCGGCAAATGCGAAAAGAGCAAAAATTAGTAAAATGAACTAAAACTTTAAACCCAAAACCACCCCACACCTACGGGGTGGTTTGATTTTTTGCCTGAAGTTAGGTAAGATACGCCCATGAAAATACTAAGGTATTTATCATATACGTTCGGAAATAAAAATAAATTTTTATTTCTCTCACTTTAATATGAAAATACTAAACACAGACAATCAAGAACAGTGGGATGCGTGGCTGAAAACCAAGAGCCAATACAACTCTTTTGCCCAATCCTGGGCCTGGGGCGATATTTTGGCGGCGGAAGGAAAAAAGGTGGAACGGCTGGCCGTTGTGGATGGCGAACAGGTTCTAGCCCAGGCGCAAATTGTTTATAGCGCGCTGCTGTTTGGCTGGCAGTACGCCGCTTGCCCTAAAGGGCCAAACGCAATTTTCAATTTCCAATTTTCAATTTCCAAAATTTACGAATGCATTTTAGATTATTTAAAAAATAAAAGCTGTATTTTTTTTCGTATTGAACCGCAATTGTTTAATTTCCCAATTTCACAATTTCCTAATTTAAAAAAGACAATCGACATTAACCCGTCAGCCACATTAATCCTAGATTTAAATAAACCCGTGGAGCAGATCCTCGCCGGCATGCATCAAAAAACCAGATACAATATTCATTTGGCGGAGAAAAAAGAACTACAAATCAAAAATGAAAAAAACCAGGAAGTATTTTGGGGTTTAATCACTAAAACCGGCAGCCGCGATAAGTTTAGTTTGCATCACAAAAAACATTATGAAAAAGTGTTGCAATCCCCAATGATTTTTCAGATGACAGCGTATTTTAATAATACCCCAGTTGCTGTTGCGGTGTTTGCCAAATTCGGCAATACTTTTACTTATTTATACGGCGCCTCGGATTACGCGCGCCGCGATTTGATGGCCCCGTATTTATTGCAGTGGGAAGGAATAAAAATGGGGAAGAGTTTTGGTTGTTTGTTTTATGATTTTTTTGGCGTTGCGCCGGTTACAGACGGCAATTATGATTTAAAGCATCAGTATGCCGGTGTGACTCGGTTTAAGTTAGGATTTGGCGGAGTTCCTTTTCAAGCGCTGGGAACGTTTGATGTGGTGATTGATAAAAATAAGTATTTGGTGTATAACTTCTTAAGAAAATTGCGGCGGTTGATTTAAATGGCCTGTGCTCTCGGTGCGAATCGAACGCGCATTACCAGCTTCGGAGGCTAGTGTCCTATCCATTGAACGACGAGAGCGAAAAAAACATCTGCTGTAATTGCGCGATGTTTTTTTATTCTTCTTTATTTTCTTCAGGCGCGGATTCCGGAGTTTCGACCGGTTCTTTTTTAAAAGTACATTCTTTATTACTGCATTTGATGACTCCTTTGGGCGCGAAGACCAGCGGTTGTTTGCATTCGGCACAGTATTCGCCGGTTGGTTTTTCCCACATAGCGAAGTCGCATTCGGGGTAGCGGTTACAGCCGTAAAAAGGTTTGCCGCGTTTTTTGCTCCGTCTTTGCACAATGTCGCCAGTGCCACATTTGGGGCATTTAATGCCCATTTTAATATCTATGCCCTTTATAGTTTTGCATTTTGGATAACCGGAACAACCCAAGAACTGGCCAAACCGGCCGTGGCGCAGAATCATCGCCTCGCCGCACTTTTCACATTTTTCGTTATTCGCTTCTATGGCTTCTTCCTGTTTGGCTTCTTCGGGGTTTAGAGATTTCGTATGTTTGCAATCCGGATAATTGGTGCAGGACAGATACTTTCCAAACCGGCCGGTTTTAATTATCATGGCGAATCCGCACTTCTCGCATTTTTCATCGGTTTTTTCTTCGGTTAATTCCGCTTTGGAAATTTCCAATTCTTTTTTATCCAAGTTTTCTTTGAATGGGCCCCAGAAATTGGCGATGACCGGTTGCCATTCTTTATTGCCGTGAGCGATTTCATCCAGACTGTCTTCCATATCCGCGGTAAATTTGTAATCTACCACATGAGGAAAATGCGCCACCAGTAAATCATTTACAATGTAGGCAATATCTTTTGGGGCAAATCTTTTCTTGTCATCGCGTTCTATGTAGCCGCGTTCTTCTATAGTATTTATGGTTGGAGCGTAAGTGGAAGGACGGCCGATGCCGTAATTTTCCATAATTTTAACCAAAGTAGCATCCGAATAGCGGGCGGGCGGTTCGGTAAAATGTTGTTCCGGTTTTAATTCGGCGCAATTTAAATTTTCATCCTTGGTAACTTGAGGCAAAAGATTTTCTTTAGTTTTATCCGGAAAAAGTTTTAAAAATCCGTCAAAATGAATAATTTGTCCGTTGGCGCGGAAGGTGTAGCCGTTGTGGCTGGCTACTTCTATAACCGTGGCGTTAAGTTCTGCCGGTACCATTTGGGTGGCTACGGCGCGGCGCCAAATTAAGTCATATAATCGGAATTGATTTCTGTCCAGGAAAGGTTCTACCGATTCCGGAGTGCGCGCTACTTCCGTAGGGCGGACGGCTTCGTGGGCTTCCTGGGCATTTTTACTTTTATTGGTATAAAAACGAGGAGCGGACAGTTGGTATTCCTTGCCAAAATTAGCGCCAATTAAATCTTTGGCTTCCTGTAAAAATTTTTCGGAAAGATTCACGGCATCCGTACGCATGTAGGTGATTAAACCAACGTGGCCTTCGGTGCCCAGTTCCACACCTTCGTATAATTGTTGCGCTAGACGCATAGTTTGTTTGGCGGAAAAACCCAAATGGTTGTTGGCTTCCTGTTGTAAAGTGGAAGTGGTAAATGGGGGAGAAGGCAAGCGTTTGGTTTTTTTCTCTTCAATGCCGGCTACTTTGTAGGTAGCGCTTTGTAAATCGGCTAGTATTTTATCGGATTGATTTTTATCTTTAATATCCAGCTTGTCCAGTTTTTTGTCTTTGATTGAATATAATTTTGCGGGAAAAGTTTGTTTTGATTCAGCTTCAAAAATACCTTCAATGCCCCAGTATTCTTCCGCGATGAAGGCTTTGATTTCTCTTTCGCGTTCCACTACCAAACGAACGGCCACGGACTGCACCCGGCCGGCAGACAACCCTCTGGCAACTTTGCGCCACAAGAAAGGTGAGAGTTCGTAACCCACCAAACGGTCCAAAATACGGCGCGCCTGTTGCGCATCCACCATTTTTAAATCTAAAGGACGCGGATTTTCTAACGCGTGCATGATGGCGCTTTTGGTAATTTCATGAAAGACAATGCGTTTGGCGTCGGTTGGTTCTATTTTTAAAATGTTGGCCAAATGCCAGGAAATTGCTTCCCCTTCCCGGTCCTCATCGGTAGCGAATAAAATGGCGTCGGATTTTTTGGCCGCCTCTTTTAATTCCTTGGCAATCTTGGTTTTGTCCCGGCTTACTATATAATGAGGCTCAAAATTGTGTTCCACATCTATACCCATTTTGCTTTTTGGTAAATCGCGCACATGCCCAAAAGAGGACTTAACTATATAGTTCTTCCCCAAAAATTTAGAAATTGTTTTGGCTTTAGTAGGCGATTCTACGATGACGAGAGTTTTCATATGGTTTTGGTTGTCATCCCGAGCGAGGCCGTAGCCGACGAGGGATCTATACTTTAATCGTAATAGATTCTCCACCACTGTTGTATGGAACAGGAGTGATAATTAAGAAATTAACAATAAATTCGTTAAGTTATAAGGGTAATACAAAAAAACACATTTGTCAATCTCCGCTATATTCTAAGGTGTTTTTTTCTGTTCCTTCCATTAAACGCAGTAATTTCAGGTGATCACATTTTGTGACCACCTCACTCCGCACTGAACATATTTCAACATCGGCGTCATTCTATATGGGGACAATTTGTCCCTATGTATTTAGTCGCTTCTGCAGGTAATAATTTATCCAAAATAAAATTTCTATTGGAAGAATAACACAAAATAAGTAATGGGTCAAAATGGGCAACCGCCAGTCTTGTATTCCTTCTTGCCTTATATTACAATAACCAGCATAACATAATCGCTATGGAAAACCCCAACTTTCTTAAGGGAAAATACAACCTACACAATGCTCCGGAAGTAAAAAAGCAGGCCGAACGCACCGAAGCCCGCACCGGCGAAAAAGTCCCCCAGGACCCGTCTTCTCGCATTCAAAATTATTTAGACCGTTTTACAGAGATTTTAGAGCGGGAAGACCCGGACAAACGCGAGCGAGGCCTGGAAGCAATCAAACGCATCCTATATAGAGATAATATTATTACCCCTGATTCTGGCTCGGCGGCCACTGGGCCAAGCCTGCGCTCACTTGGAATCCTGGCTATGAGTTCGTCTTCCGTCTTCCCGGTCTGCGCAAGTAACACTTTGAAATTTTATTCTTTAATACCTTGACACTTTGGCACTTTGTCGCTTTGACACTTTGGTTTTTTCTGTTCAAGTCAAAAAATTTTTGGTATACTCAATTCAGTTTGGTTGTATCAAATGGTTACGGCTGTTTGAGACCACTCCGACACTGGCAGATTGAACGCGCGAATGGTTACGGCTTTTCGCGGAGGATTTGGCAGATGTCTCTAAAAAGAATTACTTGGTGTGGCGCGCTGGTTGATTTACGATCACATATAAAATACAGCCGACCGCCTTTTTGGGATTATAGTAATTTTTGTATCCATTTTTCGACTAACGGACTTGCTTTAACACCCAACCTTATCTTTTCTAAAATATCAATACTTATATAATCGTGGCGAATTTTTAATTCACCATTTGCTAGTTTCTCTATAAGATGTTCAATCTTTTTCTGTATAACAGAATTACAATTGAAGTATGATGGCTTGTTAAGGAAAGGGCAATCTTCTTTAGTAACATCCACCATAGTTTTTCTTGGAAGTTCTTTTATCCGGTAAAATATTTTAATATCTAGTGTAGTAGCTCCCACCAAAATGAGCGCATCATCTGTTATGGGGTTATAATTTAGCACTACAAAATTATGGTGGTAATCAGCGTTCCACGATTCTTCTTTAAAATAAAAAACCGACCCTGGACGAATGGTAGATTTTAATTTAATTTCAGCTGGTATGTCCATAACAATCAAAGGCAGGCTATACCCAGCAATTAGCTAATTGGTAATTTTCTTTAAAAATTTTATTAGTAGCAATGAGATAGTCTTCAGATTCATCAAAAATATCCTTAATCAGCGCACTTTTAGCAGGATTGCCAAAAAAATCTTCATAACTCATTACTTCTCGTGTGGTTGTTTTACTTTCTAAGGTAGTCTTAAATTTTTTCCATTCAGGAAATTCATGAGACAATTCAACCAAATCAAACGGTTTAAGACCACCATATTCCTGATAAATTTTTTCAAGAGCCTCAATTTCAGAATCAGAAAACACATCCGCGTCTACATCCTTCACTGAAAAAATTCCATGTTTTCGAAATGTCTTTAGTGTTAAATATTTATCTAGATATTTTTTCTCTTCTTCGCTTATCTGTATTTCATTAAACCCAGCCAAATCTGCCACTGACGAAGCTACTGGGCCATACGGCATAGCAAAATACACATCATTAACAATAGGACGACCATACTTACGAATATGGTATCTGTCAACAAGCCAAATCAGCTTGATTACTTTTATTTTGTCTATTTGACCGCCTTCTTTGCGCGCAAAAAAATTTATTGCCTGCGTCGCTTTTTTATGGTCAAATTCTTGTATGGTTTTCATACGTATTTATTATACCATGAAGTTGACGTTTCATGTAGTGAATGATGGTATCTCTTGTGAAGAGTTTTGTCAAGTGTTCCAAAATTTCCTCGCCTACCGAACAATATAATTCATCCCGCCCAAATTCCGTACTTTTCCTTTCATCTCCATCAGCACCAAAGCGCTGTTTACGATGGGGCTGTCTAGGCCGCTGGTTTTTATAATTAGGTCTATGTGGAGCGGTTCTTTGGAGAGGAATTGGAGGATTTTGGCTTCGGTGGGGGTGGAGGGTAGGATTTGTTTGTTGTTTATTATTTCTCCCAAGCCAGTAAGGCTTAAAGATTCAATAATGTCCGAGGCGTCGGTAACCAGTTTGGCGCCCATTTTTATTAAATTATTCGGGCCAAGGCCGGTGGGGGAATTTAGTGGGTGAGGGATGGCGTAGACCTCGCGGTTATAATCCAAAGCGCAACGGGCGGTAATAAGCGCGCCGGAAGTAACGGGCGCTTCTATTACCAATGTGCCTAAACTCAAACCGGCAATGATGCGGTTACGCGCCGGGAAGGAATATAAAGTAGGAGCAAATCCGGGCGGGTATTCCGAAACCAAGGCTCCGCCGGAGGAGATAATTTCCTCGCCCAATTGATAGTGAACGGCGGGAGCGACTGTTTTTTTATCTACGCCGCCGCCAAGAACGGCGACGGTGATGCCGTTATTATTTATAGTAGTTTGATGGGCGATGCCGTCTATGCCCATGGCCAAACCGCTGATGATTACGACTCCGTTTTCAACCAACGGCTCTACCATTTGCTGGCAGGCCAGTTTTCCGTAAGCGGTAAATTTTCTGGTGCCGACCACGCCCAGCGCCGGTGAGTTGGGGTTGGGTAATTGTCCGCGGAAAAATAAAACAAAAGGAGGGTCGGTAATTTCTTTGAGAAGAGCGGGGTAGGCGGAATCATTTAAGGAAACCACGCCGATGTTTTCTTTATTTAATTTTTCCATTATTTTTTCCACCGGATTTTTTTCCCGCCAGGCCAAAAATTCCCCGGCAATGTCGCCATCTATTCCGGACTGAATCAATTCTCCGATTTCCGCGTCCCAAAGGTTTTGAAAATCAGAAAAATAAGCCGCTAGTTTTTGGTAGCGGTTGTAGGTAATTTTGGGGAAGTGCGCCAGAGCGGCGTGATAGGACATAGTTAGGGAGTAGGGAGTGAGTGGTAAGGAGTAGTTACTGTCATGCTGAACTTGTTTCAGCATCTTTCGGAAATCTGGCGACAGATCCTGAAACAAGTTCAGGATGACAGTTAGATTAGCGTCTCGATTTCCATAATCACATTATCAATAACTTTTTTTAAAATTTTTATTTCTTCAGCGGTAAATTTACCCAGCACAAAATTTCCGGTGTCTTTTATTTTGCTTGGATCGGCCGGAGACACGCCCACGCGGATGCGGGTGAAATTTTGCGTGCCCAAATGTTCAATAATGGATTTCACGCCATTATGCCCGGCCGGTCCGCGGTCGGTTTGTACGCGTGTTTCGCCTAGTGCAATATCTTTGTCATCGTGAATCACAATTAAATTTTCCGGTTTAATTTTATAAAAACCTAACATAGCCTTCACCGCAATTCCGGAATTATTCATGTAAGTTTGCGGTTTGGCCAGCAAAACCCTTTTTTTATTTATCGTTGTTTTGGCCACGTCGGCATTATTTTTTTTATCAAAAGAAGTCTTGGCTTCGCAGTCGGCCAATAATTTATCCACAACCAAAAATCCCGCGTTATGGCGCGTTCCGGCATATTCTATTTCCGGATTGCCTAGACCGACGATGAGTTTCATAGGAGTTTTTGTATTGTCATCCTGAATGAAATGAAGGATCTCTGTCTCAATCGCCGAACGGACAGAGATTCTTCTCCGTCCTATGGCGGATCAGAATGACAGTTGGGTGAGTGTGTTAAAAAAAATTACAACGTTATCTTTCTCTTCAACTTGGTCAGTTTAATTACAATCGGCGCGGCGAAAAAACCGAATCTTTCGCGCAGGCGGTTTTCCATATAGCGGACGTAGGAGAAGTGAATGGAAGTTTGGAATTTAATCATCATTTCGAATAGGGGCGGATTATTGTGTAGTTGGTGGAAGGAAACAATATCCGGATGTTTGGTGCCTTTGCCGCGGGATGGGCGGTGTTCTTTGATAACTTTTTTGAAAAATTCTTTTAGTTCGGCTTCCGGAACAATGGTGTGGCGTTCTTCCCAGGCGCGGAAAATTAACGGGAAAAGCAAATGGATTTTATATTTTGATTTGGCGCTGGTAAAAATAATCGGCGCAAAATCCAAATGAGGAAAAGCCGCGTAAATTTTTTGTTTAAAATCATTTTTGAAAGCGTCGGTATTTTTGCTGTCGCCCTTGGATGACGGTTCTTCCTGTTCCACCAAATCCCATTTATTTAAAACAATAATGGTGCTTTTTGTATTTTCGCGCAGGAAGCCGCCAAGCTGTTGGTCCTGAACGGTAATCGGTTGGCTGGCGTCTAAAACCAATAATACAATATCCGCTCTTTTAACGGCATCAATACTTTTTCCAATTCCAGCTTTTTCTAATTCTCCGGAAACGTTTGATTTTCGGCGGATACCGGCGGTGTCTACAAATAATAATGCTTTGCCATCTACTTCCACTAGAGTGTCATGCGGTTCGCGGGTGGTGTGAGGCATGTCGCTGACAATAACTTCTTTTTTACCGACTAAATCATTAAAAAGAGATGACTTGCCGACGTTTGGTTTGCCGATCATGGCAATCTTAATAACTTTTTGTTCTTTTAGTGTTCTTGGTTTTTTACCACCGCTATGAAGCGGGGCCCCGCCGTGGCGGTGGCCGGCTCCCTTATGCAATCGTTTAAAAACTTCGTCTAACAAATTACCCACATTGGAACCGTTGGCCGCGGATACCGGGAATGGTTCGCCTAAACCAAGTTTGTGCCAATCGGCTTCATGGGCATTCATGCGCAGGCGTTCGCTGTCGGCTTTGTTGGCCACAAAAATTATCCGGCTTTTGTCTTTTATTAAGCGGTTGGCCAACTGGCGTTCCTGCGGTAATAATCCGGCTTGGATGTCTACCACAAAAAGAATTAGGTCGGCTTCTTTGATGCCAAGTTCTGTTTGTTCAATAATTTCTTTTTCCAGGGGGATTTCGTCCGAGAAGGTAAGTCCGCCCGTGTCTACGAGGGTGAATTGTTTTCCTCTCCAGCTGACAACGCCGATATTTCTGGTTCGGGTGGTGCCGGGGATGGAAGAAACAATTGCTCTGTTTTGTTCTATAATTTTGTTAAAAAGCGTAGATTTACCCACATTAACACGGCCTACCAGAGTAATGGTAGGCAGTTTTTGGTCTATGATTTTTGCGGGAGTGGCCATATTTTTTAGTTTTTAAAGTTCATCAAGTTTATAAAGTTTGTAAAGTTCAATTGTCACTTTATGAACCTTTAATTTTATGAACTTTATTAACTTCGTTTAGTTCGCGTCTTCTCCTAATACGATTATAACGTCACTGGAGGAACTAGAAGCATTATACGCTGATTGTAGCCATTCTGGCAAGGTGGCAGTGGAGGAGGCGTGTAATTTGACCGTGAGGGTGTTAATAATAGTGCTGGAGGTATTGGCAGTTATAATATAGATAGTAGTGTTGGCAATTGGCCTTTTGGCGCTATTGCCGATGACGGAAATGATTATTCCGGCTTTTTCCAGCTCTTGTTTTTTGATAGCGGCCAAACCGGCATGCCAGGTTCCGTTTTGAATTTCTATTTTTACGGAAGGAATAGGCGTAGAAACCGGCGCCGGTTTATTTTGGTCCGGAATATATGCGGGAGTGGTGTTGGTGGCGGAGAAAATATTATTTATGGCCATATTTACATCGGAGTAGTCTCCGGTTTTAGGCGCGAGCAGATAGGCGCCCTCATCGCCGGTGATTGCTTTTAAAAATCCGTTTGGCGAGTCATCCAGAACCAATGTTTTTACATTGTCGCTGTTCATTTCTTTGGCCAGACCAACTAAATACATCATTTGTCCGAAATCCAAATTGGTAATAATGTGTTTGGACAATGATGACATAATTTTTTGCAAAGTGAGCGGGTTTAGGTAAGTGCCGGCGGATAATAATTTTTTCTTGAATGCGGCCAGCACCAATTGTTGGCGTTTGGCCCGCGCAAAATCCGAACCCTCGCCGTTTGACCCGTGGCGGGAGCGGGTAAAAATTAACGCGCGTTCGCCGTTTAATTGTTGCAGACCCGTATCGAATGAAACTATTTGAAAAGAATTTTCCGGTCCGGGATAAGCGGTATCTGTAAAGGCGCGCGCCACATTAATATTTATACCGCCCACCGCGTCGATTAATTCTTTGAACGCGGCAAAATCCACACGCGCGTAATAGGGGATGCTCATGCCGAATGTCTGTTCAAAAATTTTTCTGGCATATTCCCCGCCACCGTCCACCCGTTCGGCTTCACCAAAGGCGTCCGCATTATTTATTTTTCTGATGCCGTGGTCGTTTATTTTTACAGCCAGATCGCGCGGCACCGATACCATGGCCACCTGATTGGTGCTGGGTTTGATACTTAAAATTATATTGGTGTCGCTTAGATACGGGCCGTCATGGCCGGAACCGCCAATGCCAAGCAGTAAAATATTTATTCTGTCTTCCTGTTGTCCGGCCAGTATATGGTCCGAACTGAAAACAAAATTCCTGACGGTTTGTAAAAAGCCAATTCGTTTTGGTTTGAGAGTGGTGGGGTCGTAGGCGGCAGGGCTGTTTGGCCATTTGGTTATGTTGTAATTCCGGAAAATTAGGAGTCCTAAAATAGACAGGCCCAAAACTAAAAATACCACCCATCGGTATTTATTTTTGGGGGGAGGTGAAAGAGAATAATTTTGCCACCGCCCTGAGGCGGGGCCCCGCTGCGGCGGTGGCGGTTTAAGTAAGTTGACTTGCTGTTCATCCATACATAGAAAATGACAAACGATATTTAATTTTATCATAAAATTTCGTGAAGCGCAATCTTTGATTTAAATTTATTTTTATGGTATAATTTGTTTAAGAAAGTTTTACATTAAACGGATGATTAGCTCAGCTGGTTAGAGCGTTGCATTCACATTGCAAAGGCCACTGGTTCAAATCCAGTATCATCCACTAGTGGGTGAAAATGGTGAAAATGATGTAAATGATAAAAATGGACAATTTTACCAAGCGTAGCGATTCAACAATTTAATCAGTTTCATCAACAAAATATGCCTATCAACTTAAGCAAAGCGCAGGCAAATACTGGCGACATTGTCTTTGACTGGGTGGTTAATGAATACGAAAAACATGAAAGAAGCAGGCGTTGGTATGTAATAATGGCTGTAGTTGGCATAGCGCTCTTGCTATTTTCCGTAATATCTGGTAATTATCTATTTGCGCTTATAGTAGTGCTTTTCGGAATTATCCTGTTTTTGCAGGATATGCTGCAGCCGGCAGAGGTTCCATTTGCTATTACCGAGGCCGGGATTGTGGTGGGTAACAACTATTACCCGTTTAAAGAAATCACCAGTTATTGGATGGTCTACAATCCGCCGGAAATTAAAAATATTTATTTCTCAACCAACAGTGTTTTAAGACACCGTTTGCAAGTGCCGCTTTTGGATAACGACCCCCGCCCGATTAAAGATTTTCTTAATCAGTTTATAATAGAAGATTTGGATCAGGAAGAGGAGCCGTTGAGCGACAGATTGGGAAGAATGTTTAAGTTGCACTAAGACGAGTCCTCATCGTTCAATGGATAGGACACTGGCCTGCGAAGCCGGAAATTTAGGTTCGACTCCTAATGAGGACACATATTTTAGATACAAAAAGTCCCGTTTGTCTAGGCGAGCAGGACTTTTTTGTTTTTTGGTTTGACTATGTTCAAGCCTCTTGTGAGGGTTACTCCCACTTAAGTCTTTTTTTATATTTAAATTTGATAAAAAAAGCCCCGCTCTTCGTGAAGGGTGGGGCGAACTAGGGCGCTATGAAATATTGTTTTAGTTTTTCCAAACATGTTTGGCAAAATGGCTGGTGCTTGATTCTCTCTTCAAGCTTCCGGCCAATACCATTCACCACCCGGTCGGAAGCATCGCTCCAATGAAGCGGTTCCCTTACCACTAAAAATTCGTATCTCGGCTCTGTTTTGTAGTTTGGGTTCTCAAGCAGAGAATTCAAAAGCCTCAAACTGTTAAGGTGCCACGGCTTTTTACTGTGTTGCTTTGCCAGGTCAATATACCAATCCATGCTTTGGTAAGGTTTTAACGTACCATCCGGATTGACTACGGCAAGTTATGCACAGCCCGCCTGCCGGCAGGCGGGTTATCCCGATTGTCAATTTTGTGGTATACTGTAATTAACAATAAACAACTAGCAATTAACAAATCGGTAATCGATTGATATTTGTTTATTGCTAGTTGCTAATTGATTTTATGATCACTCATCGCGTTACTACAAAATTAGCGCCGGAGCCACCGGTGGGTTTTTATCGTACCATTGCCGTATCTTTTTTGGTTGTCACCCTTATCTTATTGGGGGTAATTATATTTTTTACTTCAAAAAAAGCTACCATTGTGGTGGTGGCAAAAACAGACAATAAAAATATAAATTTAGACATAAGCGTAGTCGCGCAAAAAATAGACAAATCATCTATCGTCGGCCTGGTAACAACCACCGAATTCAAATGGACTCAAAAATATTTTCCTACCGGCAATAAAACAACCGATGGAATAGCGGTTGGCTCGGTTGTTATATTTAATGAAACCGGCGTTGCCCAGCCTTTGGTAAAAACAACCCGTTTACTTACTCCTGCCGGAGTTCTGTTCCGAATGGCCGATAAAGTAGTTGTGCCGGCCAGGGGGCAGGTTTCGGTCAGTGTTTACGCGGACCAGCCCGGAGATGCCGGAAATATCGGTCCCAGCAAATTTACTATTCCCGGTCTAAATGAAGAAAAACAGAAAGTTATTTATGCTTCCAGCAGTGTCACTATGGAAGGTGGAATCAAAAAAATTGGTATTCTAACGGAAAATGATATAAAAACGGCGGAAGCGGATTATGCCGAAAAAGTAAAGCAAGCCATAGACAGCTCTCTTAAACAAATAGTTCCGTATAATCAAAAAGTAGTTTTTGTTCCGGCCCATAATGTAAGCGCAGACCGCAAGGCCGGAGACGAAGTTTCGGAGTTCAGTCTTTCCGGCACCAACACCGTGGTAGTTGTTTATTATAATAACGATGATTTAAAATCTGTTTTAGGAAAAGAAATTTCCGGCCGCATAGACGCCAGCACGGAGAAAGTTTTATCTGTTAATAAAGAACCGCAAGTTTCCTTGGGCAGTTATGATTTAACCAAACAACAGGCCAGATTATCGGTTTACCAAGACGTGCTAGTTACGTTAGACGCAAACGCCGATAAATTGGCTGTGGGTAATTTTTTTGGAAAAAGCAAAGATGAAATTGAGAGATATGTTTTTGGTCTGGGGCACGTGGTTGGGGTGGATGTAAAGTTTTCACCGTCATGGATGAGAAGCGCGCCATCCGTATCCGACCGAGTTCAGGTTATTATAAAAAATGTCCAGTAACCTTATAATTTAAACCTGCCTGCCGGCAGGCAGGTTGACAAAAAGCGTAGACCCCGATACATTAAAGCGTACGGGGTTTTTAATTCAATGTCATCCGGAACTTGTTTCAGGATCTTCCTGTTTTAAAGATGCTGAAACGAGTTCAGCATGACAATTATTGTGTGTATGCAAGAAAAACAACTGGGAAACATTCGTCATTCGGCCGCCCACATGCTGGCCGCCGCAGTTTTGGAATTATATCCCGGAACCAAATTGGCCATCGGTCCTACCATAGAAAATGGTTTTTATTATGATTTTCTTTTTCCCAACGGCATGGTTCTTTCCGAAAATGACTTGCCAAAAATCGAGGAAACAATGAAAAAAATCACCAAGGGCCACCACAAATTTATCGGCCGCACTGTCACTGTGGCGCAAGCCAAAGAAGAAGAAAAAGACCAGCCTTTTAAACTGGAACTGATAAACGAATTTGCGGGCGAAGGCAAAGATTTAACAATGTACGAATCCGGTCCGTTTCAGGATTTATGCCGGGGCGGGCACGTGGAAAACACCAAGGAAATTCCCTTGGACGGTTTGAAATTACAACGGGTGGCCGGCGCGTATTGGCGCGGGAGTGAAAAAAATCCCATGCTCACCCGTATTTATGGTTTGCTTTTTGGCACCAAAGAAGAATTGGACGCTTATTTGTTGCAATTGGAAGAGGCCAAAAAACGCGACCACAGAAAATTGGGCGTAGAGTTGGATTTATTTACTTTTTCCGATTTGGTTGGAGCCGGTTTGGCTTTGTGGACTCCAAAAGGAACATTGCTTCGCAATACATTAGATGAATTTGTCTGGCAATTGCGCATGGAGCGCGGATATCAAAAAGTTACCATCCCGCACATTACTAAAAAAGAATTATACGAAGTTAGCGGCCACTGGGATAAATTTAAAGATGATTTGTTTAAAATTACCACTCGCGAGGGCCATGAATTTGCCATGAAGCCAATGAACTGCCCGCACCACACGCAAATTTATAATCATCTTTCCCGCAGTTATCGTGATTTGCCCCAGCGCTATGCCGAAACCACTATGGTTTACCGCGACGAACAGACCGGCGAACTCTCCGGTTTATCCCGCGTGCGTTGTATTACCCAAGACGATGCGCATGTTTTTTGCCGTGAATTGCAGGTAAAAGAAGAAATGTTTAAAATCTGGGATATTATAGAAATTTTTTATAAAGCCACTGGTTTCGGAAAATTAAAAGTCCGGCTTTCTCTTCATGATCCAGAACATTTTGAAAAGTATCTGGGCACGAAAGAAGTTTGGGAAAAAACTGAAAATCAATTGCGTGAACTGGTGGCAGAGCGGGGAGCGGACGCCTATGAAGCAAAAGGCGAGGCCGCTATGTATGGCCCTAAAATAGATTTTATCGCCAACGATTCATTGGGCCGTGAATGGCAAGTGGCTACCATTCAAATTGACCGCAATCAGCCGGAACGTTTCGATTTAACTTGTGTTAATGAGCAGGGAGAAAAAGAAAGAGTGGTAATGATTCACGCCGCCATAATGGGTTCCATAGAAAGATTCCTGGCGGTCTTAATCGAGCATCATGCCGGCGCGTTTCCAGTTTGGGTTTCGCCTATTCAAGTACAGCTGGCTCCGGTATCAAGTAAGCATGTAGAAGGCGCCAGAAAAATATTTGCCGAACTGGAAGCCGGTGGAATTCGCGTGGCCACAGATGAAGCTGACGAAACTTTGGGCAACAAAGTTCGTAAAGCGGCCGGTCAGAAGATTCCATACATCGTTGTGGTAGGAGATAAAGAATTGGCCGGCGAGGAGTGGATGATTCGCGTACGAGGCGAGAAAGATCAGATAAAAATGAGCAAGGAAGATTTTATCAATAAAGTAAAAAAAGAAATTGCCGAAAGAAGCAGTGAGATGAGTCAGGAGAATCCGGCTCGATCTGTGTCTTAAGAACGCGGTTTTGGGCTTTTTTTATTTTTTTAACCTATCCACCCTCGGGGCTTGACAGGACGGAGCTTTTGTGGTTATATATAACGTTCTTTGCCCGAGGGTTGGGTAAAGAATTCAAAGGAGGATCTTCTAATGCCGTCAAAGCGCAACCTGTTGGCATTCCCCCTCACGTCATCTCAGTTGGCTTCCGTTTCGCCTAATAAAGATGGCGAAATTTTCCACAACACAAACGCGCCAGAGATTTTGAATATTTTGGCGTTTTCCCAGACATTTCGTCTGGACTCGGTCGCTTTTTGCAAGGATAGCAGGACTTTCCGCATGTTTTTTCTACCTAACACCAAATACGCTAACGAGCGCTTCGAAGTAAGTGCTAAGGTGTTTCAAAACGTGTGTTATATCCGGTATACAGAAGGGCTTAGCACTATCGCCTTCAAAGTAGAGGGTGAAGTATTTATCTCGCCGGGGAAGGAAGGTTTGATGGTTGGTGGCCGTGACATGAGTGGCATGCTGGTGGTGGCAATTCGTGTGGATTTAGCGCGATTTCCAAGCTGGATTACCGGGAAAGCCGGTTATGTAGAGCTGGTCCTAAAAAATAGGACAGATTTCCCTTTCACATTCACACGGTAAAATTAGCATGCGTTAGAACATTGGAGCGACCGTCCCAGACGGCCGCTATTTTATTTTATCCATTGACTTTTGGCTTAAAATATGGTATAATTTACTCTGTAATAATTAAATTACAAAATATATGAGGCCATCATCAAAACGACAGGGAAAAATAATGGAGGGCATAAATAAGGCTGCTGATTTGCGAGAAAGAGGAAAAGCCGCTAAGTTGGCTAGGAGAGAAAGAGAAAATAAAGCTACTGAAATGATAAAAAGCCAGTATGGTGAAGAAAAAACTGGTGTTGTTGAAATTTCAGAGTCAGAAGCAGAAGCATTAGGCAAACAATCAGCGGCAGAAAAAATTTATCAAAAAAAAGTGCATGTAGCACTCATTAATATTTTAAAAGGAGATAGGGGTAACGCCAGCAAAGAAAATGTAAAAGAACTTCGAACTGTATTGTATGACAGTGTCAAAGATGCGCACAAAGGCGCGGCACCCGAAGCGCTCGACTATGGCGTAGACAGTCAATTAAAACAGATTTTAGACAGCGAACTGGCTGTTGCAAAATCGCATGGTGATTTGGAGTCAAAAAAAGGTGTACTTGATAATATGGTAACGAAAATGAAGAGTGCGCTTGAAGAAGAAATGTACCCTGGTTATGTAAGAATTAATAAAGATATTGAAGAAGAGCTGAATAAACCAGAGTAAACTTTTAAAAAAAATCCCCCGATGTAATATTGGGGGATTTTCAGTTAAATTATGCCCTTGCCGAAAATTATTGTCATCCTCGGTCCCACCGCGTCCGGTAAAACAGACTTGGGTTTGGCGTTGGCAAAAAAATTTAACGGAGAAATTGTTTCGGCGGATTCGCGGCAGGTTTATAAAAAAATGAATATAGGTACGGCCAAGCCTGCTGGTGAGTGGGTGAAGGGCGCGTATATCGTTGACGGTATTTCTCATTATTTGATGGACATTATTGATCCGGGGGAGAGTTTTAGTTTGGCGGATTATAAGGAACGGGCAATGGATGCTATTAAGGATATTTTAAGCAGGAAAAAATTACCCATTATTGTCGGCGGAACGGGTTTGTATGTACGCGCATTGGTGGATAATCTGGACATGCCTAAAGTTGCGCCGAGCAAAAAATTGAGAAAAGAATTGGCGAAGAAAACATTGCCGGAGTTGGCGGCAATGCTTTTAAAAATAGATCCTGCTACCGCCAAAAAAATTGATTTAAAAAATCCGCGCCGGGTGCTTAGGGCATTGGAGGTTTTTATTTTGAGCGGGGAGTCTTTTCTAACTCAAAGCACAAAATCAAATCCGGTTTTTGATGTTTTGGAAATTGGTATTGATTGGCCGAGAGAAGAATTGTATGCCCGCATAGATGCACGGGTTGATAAACAGATGGAGGATGGTTTGCTGGAGGAAACAGAGATGCTTGTGAAGAAAAAATATAACTGGGACTTGCCCAGTATGAGCGGGATTGGCTACAAACAAATGGGGTTTTATTTGCGGGGAGAGGCAACTTTGGCTGAAGCCGTCGCAATTTTAAAACGCGATACCCGTCGTTACGCTAAAAGACAAATGACATGGTTTGGAAGTGATAAAAAAATAAAATGGATAAAAAACTCAAATTTTAAATCAACCCCAGGGTTGGTTAAGAAGTTCCTAGCGTAGACTGGTTTCTTCTCCCATAAAGTCCAGTTTTTCTCCGGTTACCGTATCTTCGGCCTGCACGTGAGTTTTGGAAATTAGGAATTCTTGAGTCGGATTAACGCTGTTTAAAGTTACCAGCATCGGCAAAGCCAGCACATCCACACCCTCGGGCATTTCCGGAATGGTCCATGTAATTTTTTTCGTTGCGGAATCATATTTTACTTCTCCGGCCGGGGCCGGTGTGGTTGGTTCAACTTTTACATCTCCATAAACATCCGCCGACAATACCAAATTTTTTAATGGATGAAAATTATTTGTCAGCACCCAGGTAATTTGATGCTTTTGCCCGCTGCCGCTTGGGGAAACAGAATCGCGCGTTTCAAATTTTAAATCGGAATTTAAGGTGATAATTATCCGGTTGCTGGAATAAGTGTGTGATACGCCGTCGGAATCCTTAAAGCTGACTTCTGCCAGAGCGGTGATTTGGGAAGAGGTGGATAGGCCGGCTAGGTTAAATGTGGAGTCGTTTTTGACGGGCAGATGGACATCCAGACTAATTTCATCACCCATATTTATTTTGGCCAGGCCGGGGATTAAATTTTTTCCCCAGGTGATTTCTCCGCGTCTTAGGCTATCGCTAATCTGAATTCCGCGCACGTCGCCGTCGTATTTATCTTCCATTTTCGCCCAATCCAATAGACTTTGTTTTTTTACGGCAGGCGCGTCCAGAGTAAGTTTTAGCGTTACGTTTTTTATGTCATTAGCGCTCTGATTTTTTAAGGAAAGAGTGATGTTTAAACTGTCTCCGGGCCGGCTGTTAAAGTTTGCCAGAGAACCGTTTATGGCCAGATTAAAATCCAAATCATTTTGGGTTAATTCCGTGGTTACTTTGGACTCGGATAGGATAAAGGCATTGTTGTTTGGGGAAGTGGCCAGTGTGCCGGAAATATCGCCGGAGACTATAGGTGAACTTCCACCGCCCTGAGGCGGGGTCCCGCCGGCGGCGGGAGAGAATTTACCGGTAATTTTAAAGGTCCAGCTGTCTGCTGTGGAAGACGTGAACGGGTTTATTTTATTTGGATCTATAACCCATTTGTAATCTTTGCTGATGGCCGGAGAAGAAGAAGTGATAAAGAAATTTTGCGGCCAAACGGCTTTTAGTTCCAGTTTAGTTATTTTAGAGTCGTTCTCTTTTTTTACCGTAAAAATATATTCGGAAGCATTGCCGATAATTGTTTTACTTGGGCCGGTAACAGAAAGAGAAAAAGGGGATTGATTTACGGATACGTCCATGATGGCGGCTTTTTGCAGTTCAGATCCGAAATTTTCCGGTTGATAGGTTAGGAATACCCGCCAGGATTGTTTTTGGTCTAATGATCCGTAAGTTAATCCGGTAATTGATATTTCCTTTTTTTTGTGCGCCCCAATCTCGCCCAAGTCCCATTCTGTATGTCCGGAGTTTTTTGCATCAACGTCGCTGGATAGAAAGACAAAACCGGCCGGATACTGAACATTTAAAATTGCTTTTTTTAAAGACAGGCTCTGATTATTTTCGTAAGAGATTTTATAGGTTGTGGTTGCTCCGGCGGTGACGCTGTTTGGTCCGGAAATAGACAGGTTAACCTGATTTTCGGCGAATTTATTACTGTTAGGCATAAACAAAAATCCGGCCCAGGCCGCGGCGGAGAGCAGTCCTCCCAAAAGAAGAAGGATAAAGAATGTTTTAAATCCCGCATGGCTTTTCTTGATTTTAATTTTTCGCATATCCGGCAAGCGCCCTTCTTTATCCTGATAAATTTGAGTTAGCTGACGGGCCATTTTTGTTTGCCTGTTATTCTCCATTTCTTTTGGCGCAGTTGTCTTAGGCGCGCGTTTTCTTCTGGCTGATTTTTTTTCCGGTTCACCTGACTCGGAGAGCGGTTTAACAGAAAAGGAGGGTTCTTCTGGGGACATACATTTTTAACATTAAAGTATTATTCTTGTTTTCTCATTACCAAACTCCAGATTTTATCGTTGTTCAGTTCGGTGGAGCTGATGGCCGCGCCGTTGGGCGCCAGGGTGACGTTGACTCCGTCCTGCCAGATTGGCGACCAGCCGTTCGGATAAATAATTTGGCTGTCAAAACCGCTGATGATGCCGGATTGTTTTTGTGTTACCAGCTGATACTTAGAGGTGGAGTTTTCCGATTGAAATATTTTTGCCCAATTGTTTAATGATGTTTCCGCCGGTTGTTCCCAGGCTTTAAACGGTAGTTTGTAAATAAACTGCACTTGGGTGGTTTGACCAGGTTCGGTGATAATCCAATTGGCAAAGGCTGTTTTGCCAAATTCATTGGTAATGCGCGTGCCCGACTGGCTGTCGATGCCCATTTCTTTTTCCGTGCTGTCCAGCACATTGTCGCTAGTATACCAGGTTTCCGGCGCTCTAAAACTTTTTTCGTCCGGCCAGGTAAAACCGCTCGCCCGTACCAGTTCACTGCCGGCTGGAACATAAATCCGCAGGTAGTCTATATTGGTTTGGCCGTAAAGTTTTTCTTCCGCTTGGCCGGTGTGTTCCCGGGTAATAACCACACTGTCTAAAATTGTGCCGTCCGGTTGAACCACGGCCTGATGGCTGATAGTCTGTTTTATCCGAGCATCGCTCTTTTGCCCCTGAATATTGGTATTTACCACAAATAGGTAATCTTGATCCGGACGCGTATTTAATATTTCTCCGCCCCAGCCGAATTCCTTGATGGTATTTTCGGTAGTATCATCCGAAAAAAAGGCTTGGATATCTTTTTCCTGCAGAGCTTCTTCCAGATTTATAAGCATGGGTAAAATTGCCTGGGGCTTCATTTTTTTAAAATTTTCTATGAAAAGCGGAGCCAAGTCCGACAAAATCTGTTTTGGTTTATTGGCTTTTTTTTCTGTTCCGTATTCAACTATATTTTGAATCGTGGCCAAAGCATTTTCTTTATCCAGAACTACAGCGTGATTTTGTTCGGAGATTGGTCCGATAATGGACAGAAGACGGTTAATAACATTGGCATTAATGGCAATTACTCCATCGGCTGTTATGTTACGGCTGTGGCGATAAAACCAAAGCATTTTTTGGGCGCTGGCCGGAAAGTCGGGGAACCAGTTTGCGTCTTGGAATTCCCAGCGTTTGTTGGAAAGCAAGAGAGGGGTGGGAGGCGCGACGTATTCGGTAAGTTGGCCTTGCAGGTCGTAAGAACCTCCGGCGGGGATGTTGATATTAGCAATATTTCCATCTTTAACATCAATTAACGCGAAACTTCCCATAAAACCGCCAGTTGGCCGGAGCTCGGCCGGGTTTTGGAAAACCAACAAGTATCGGCGTAGCCCTTGGCCGCCGAAAATTTCCTGGACAGCGCTGTTTAGTTTGGCGATATTTTCCAAGTCGCCGACGTAAGCGTTGAAAAGAATGCGGAATTCCTTGAAAGTACTTTGGTATTCAAACGGCAAAATATCGGAGTCCACTTTTTGTAAATCCGTTAAAGCCGTTTGGTAGTGCGGCAGGGAAAATTTCAAGTGAGTGCCGAGCAGTTCCAGATTTTTGGTGATGGTGGAACTGCCGGTGCGTATTTCGGATAGACCTTTTAGTAAATAAGTATTGCCTAAAGATATTTCCTGCCCCGCGGAAATTAATTTTTGCCGGCTTTGAATTTCGTTGTTCATTATGGGAACGGCGGAAACTATGGTTTGCAGAAGGCGATGTTCACTGTTTAAAACGGTGACGGCCTGATCAAAATTTTGCAAAGCGCTAGTTAACGATTCTTGGGCGCCTTCTATGTTGCCGTTCATTAAAGCCGAGGTGGAGTCGCGCAGTGAAGAAAATCCGGCCGTGCTGTTGTCGGCCACCTTATTGGCCGTGGATTTTAAATCAAAATAATAAGTGCGCGCTCTGGCGGGAACAAATAACAAAAACAAAATTAATAGTGTTGCGGTGACCAGATGTTTGGGAGCAACCGAGTTGCGTATGTTGTTTATAATCGTTTGTATTTTTTGTTTAAGGCCGGGAAGTTTTGCTGTAGGTTTTTTGGTATTCCCCGCTTGGGCGGGGGTGGCCTCAAGGCCAGGGGTGGGTTGTCCAACGCCCACCAACCCACCCCTACCCCGCCCAAGCGGGGAATTGGTGGCATTGGTAAACTTTGGACTAAAAGAAGGGCCTCGCGCATCGTGATTAAAATAAAAATCTTTATTTTCCTTTGGCGCTACCGCCTGAATATTTTCGTATTGGTTATCTTTGTGTTCCTTCAGGTTTATTAAATGAGGGGATTGGTGGCTGTTAAAATTTACATGATGTACAAAAAATTTAAGCGGTGAACTAACCGTTTTTTTAATGTTAGCTTGTGACACCATCTCCGCGCAGGCCTGCCTGCCGTACAGGCAGGTGGATTTATTGTGCCCCGCTTTTTGGCAGAGAGCGCAGCGTCGCAATTGGGTTTTTGACTTAACGAAGTCATGCCGCGTACCGTCCATTGAAACGCGGCCTTTGGTTGCTCCTTTAGACATTGGAGTTTTCATTCTAAATTATGAATATATTATACACTATTTTTAAGCATTAAGCACCTGTTAATAAAAGCGTACCCTTTGACAAAAGCGGGCCTTTTTGGGTACTATACTGGTTCGCCGTGATTTGTTCGTTTTAACGGCCGCCAACAACAGAAAGAAGGGTAGGAAGATGTGGAATATAGCGTTCAACATTTTCGTAGTTTTTGCTTATTTGAGCATTGGATACTACATAGCCAAGAAGGAAACCAGCAAAGCCCTCGCCGTAAGGAGTTTTTCGGCAATGTCGGCCTACATGATTTTTGGGCCGTTCGTGGTAGTGGTCTATACCTTTGATCAAATTATCCAATTTGGTTTCCGGATACCGGCAAAAGCAGTCAGATTCCTGGCCAAATATTTGCCAAAAAATAAGACTATAAAGTTGAAGCCTAAAAAGAAGGTCAGTAGCGATTCTTCGCAAGCGGACTTCAAAGCTTTTGGGGAACAACTGCTGGGACAACAAAATTCTGAAAACAATGTTCGCAGGAAAGAGTTAGATTCCAAACCAGACGTCAACAACGTCATCCACGTTCAGTTTCCACGCAAAGAGAAAGAGTAAGAATAAATTAAATACCGGTTCGGCCGCTTATCAGGACAGATTGGCGGCTTTTTTTATTCCGTTTATAAAAGATTGTTCACTAAATTTTTTGGCTGTTTCGTAGCAGGCGGTCTCCATTGTTTGCGCCAACGCCGGTGTCATTTGATGTACGGCCGTACGCAAATCATCCGTGGTAAAATTTGATTTAAGCATTGTGCCATTTTTGTGTTCATCAATAATTTCTAACAATCCGCCTTCGGCTACGCCAATCACCGGTTTGCCGGCTTGCATGGATTCTACCGCGCTCATGCCAAAATCTTCGCGAATAGGGATATAAATTGTGGCCAAACATTTTCCCAGATAATTAATCAGCTGTTCATCGCTTATCCAACCGAGAACTTGAATGTTCACGTGCCCCTCGGCCATCTTTTTTATTTTTTCCAATTCCGGCCCGCCCGAAGCCACCACTAATTTTTTATTCGGCATGCCGATAAAAGCTTCTACGATTTTATCTACCCGTTTTATTGGGTAAAGACGAGCCCAGGAAAAAAAGTAATCGCCGTAGCCCATATTTTTAAACGGCAGAGTATCACACGGCGGATAGACGACAACCGAATCCAGTTTCAAGTATTCTTTTATCCGCATTTGAGTATTTTTGGAATTGGTGATTATTAAATTCAATCGTTTGGCCAACGTTTTAAAACGCCAGCGGTTTAATAATACAAACGGCACGAAAATAATTTTTTTCCAAAATGGATATTGTGACAAACGTTCTTGGTAGGCATCAAATAAATGCCGGGGTGGCGTGTGCATGTAGGCAATATTTTTTTTATTTAATAATCCCACCATAGCAATCAAACAATCACCGCTGTAAAATATTACATCGTATTTTTTGACAAATCCGGTTTTGAACAAAAATGAAAATTGTACCTGAAGATAGCGAAATCCTGGCAGGCGCGACCATGGTTTTTCCTTATACAATTCAATTGTTTTTATTCCGCTCTCCCGCGGGTCAAAAGCATCTTTGGCAATAAAAGCCGTAGCAATATCCGCCCCCAGGTTTTTGGCCAGGCTGATTACCAACCGCTCGCCCCCGCCTTTGTAGAGAAAGTAATCGTGGAGGATTAGAATTTTCGTCATATAGTAGTAATTAAATCTAGCCACTGTTTAGCCGATGTTTCCCAGCTGAATTTTTTAGCTTGTTCTAGTCCCAGTGTTTTAAAATGCTCTCTTAAGTTTTCGTCTTTTATTAATTTTATTATGGCGTCGGCGATTTCGGCCGGGCGGTTGGGGTTGATTAAATAAGCGGCCTGATCGGTGATTTCCGGTAGGGAAGACCGGTTGGAGGTGATAACCGGAGTACCGCAGGCCATGGCTTCTAGAACCGGAAAACCAAAACCTTCGTAGAAACTGGGATAAACAAACAGTTCCGCCAGAGAGTAGAGGGTCGGTTTTTCATCCGCATCCACGTAGCCGATAAATTTAATTTTATCTTTTAGAGGAGAGGTTGAGGCACGCTCGTGAATTTCTTTGTCGTTCCAGCTGGGGGCGCCGGCGAGTATTAGGGAGTAGGGAGTAGGGAGTGAGGAGTAGCATTTTTCGAACGCCTCTATTAAACCGAGAATATTTTTACGGGGTTCTATCGTTCCCAGAAAAAGAATAAAATAGTTGGGGAGGTTGTATTTTTGTTTGATGAGTTCCCGCGAAACCCCTCTCTCTGTCTCTCCCCTTATAGGGGAGAGAGGAACGAAAGGTGAGGCTATCTCTTTTCTGTCGCTCCCTCCCCTATAAGGGGAGGGGTAGGGGGTGGGGTTTTGTTGTCGGATACCCGGATAAATCACCTTAATTTTCTCCGGCGCAATTTGGTAATAATCTACAATGTCGCGCTTGGTATTTTCAGATTGGGCAATAATTATATCCGCGCGTCGGCATTGTTTTTTTGGGTTAATGCCCAAATGCCATAATCTTTGTTTCACGGAAAAAAATTGCGGAAAAAATTTAAAAGACAGGTCATGAACCGTTAAAATTTGTTTGATGTTTTTTGACAGAACGGTAAAATTTAAATTGGGTGAGAAAATATAATCCAGGTGGCCGTGGCGAGAAATAAGTTTATCCAGTTTGGGCCAGCCCAAAAATTTTATGGCGATATTAAATAATTTATTCGGCCATTTGGTGGCGATGTAGTGAATGTTGTTCTGTTGCGGCCAGAGCGGTACGTGCCCGGTTACATCCTTGTAAGAATTATAAAAAAGAAAATATTGATTTTGCCCGCCCCGCCCTGGCGTGGGTTTATCAATTTTAAAAATAGCGTTGAGGAGTTCAAAAGTATGCTCGCCCACGCCGGTGCGATTTGGAGACATCAGACAGCGAATGTCAACGCCGATGTTCATATAAAGCAGTTTGTTTTGTCATCCTGAGCAAAGCGAAGGATCTCTGTCCGTTTGGCGATTGAGACAGAGATTCTTCATTTCATTCAGAATGACAGTTTGATAATCTTTACCCGATCAAAACTTCCTGATTAAATCCTTTTTTAAATTCTTCGTACCGGTCATCTATATGTTTTTTGATATTATTTTTGAATATTTCGGCGCTGAATTTGTTGGCGTGAGCGCGGATTTTGTTGCTGTCCCAATTTTCATAATTAAAATGCAGAAGTTTATCCAGCAAAGATTCCCAGGTTTGCGCGTGAAAAAATACGCCGGTTTCGTTTGGGATTACAGTTTCGGTGGCTCCTCCCTGGGAAAAGGCGATAACCGGTCGTCCGCAGGCCATGGCTTCTACGGCGGTAATGCCAAAATCCTCCAGTTGCGGATGGATAAAAGCGCGCGCTCCGGATAATACCCGGCCCTTTTCTTCATTGGAAATTTGCCCCAAAAATTCTATATTATTTTTGGCCATTTTTCTTATGCGTTTCAATTCCGGACCATCGCCAAAAATCTTCAGAGGCCATTTTAGCCGGTTAAAAGCTTTAACGATTAAATCAAATCTTTTGTAGCCAACCAGCCTGCCCCCGGCGGCGTAGTAGTCGCTGGTTTTTTGCAGAGAACAGGACATTAGTTCTACCGGCGGATAAATTATGTCGCTTTCCCGGCGGTAATATTTGCTGATTCTTTGTTGGACGGTGCGGGAATTGGCAATAAAATGATCCACGCGGTCTACGCTCATTTTATCCCACATGCGCAAATGGTGAATAAAGTGGGGGAGAATAAATTTGATAAACGGCCCTTGTTTTAAATCGGAGATGTAAGTAAAATTGTCGGCCCACAAAAAACGCGGCGGTGTGTGACAATAAGAAATATGCAAAGTGTCCGGGCCGGTAATAACGCCTTTGGCAAACATGCTGGCTGTGGAAATCACCACGTCAAAGCTTTTTAAGTTGTGGCTTTCGGTGGCCAGCGGCATCCATTGTAAGTACCATTGGTAAGCGCTTTTGTTAAAGGGAAGTTTTGCTAAAAAAGATTCTGTTACATTTTCCGCGGGAATATAATTAATTTTTTCTTTGTCATGAAATAAAACAAAAATAGGCGCCTGCGGCCATATTTCATGCAGAGCCTTTAAAACTCTCTCCGCCCCTCCGTCTTGCGCAAGATAATCGTGTACCAAAGCGACTCTCATATCACTAATCAACTAATTAACCCATCAACTAATCAACCGGTTTACACTACCGATCCTTTTCTGGTTAAGACGACAAATGGTGTTTTGATAATGATAATTAAATCCAGATACAGGCTCCAGTTTTCTATGTAGAAAGTGTCCAGGTTAATTTCTTCTTCGTAGGTTAAATTACTGCGTCCGGAAATTTGCGACAGGCCGGTGATGCCCGGTTTGATGGCCAGAACGATTTTGTGCTGGCGCTGATAACCCGCCACCTCGCGCGGCTGGTGCGGACGGGGCCCCACCAGGCTCATATTGCCCATTAGAACGTTAAAAAACTGGGGCAGCTCATCCAGGCTCCAGCGCCTTAGAAGCCCGCCAAAACGGGTAATACGCGGGTCGTCTTTTATTTTGTAAATTGGGCCGGATTTTATGCTTTGTTTGGCAATTAGTTTTTCTTCTTTTAATAACGCTTTTTCTCCCTGTCTGCCAAACTGCGCGCCCGTGCTGTCTTTTTTAAACATGGAACGGAATTTTAAGGTAAAGAAATTTTTATCATTTTGGCCCACCCGTTCATTCTTATAAATAATAGGAAAACCGGAATCCAAAACAATAATTATGGAAAGTAAAACCAACAAAGGTGAAAATAAAATAATTAAAAATAAACTGCCGATAATGTCTGCCAGTCTTTTTATAATTCTGTTCCAGCCGTTTAGGCGGGTAAGGCGGAGTTCGATAATTGGAATGCCGGAAATAGTGCTGACCGTCATGTTGGTAGAGATGGTGGAAAAAAGATCGGCCGAATATTTAAAAGCAATGTGATGTTCGTTGGCAAAATCTATGGCCTCCAGCGCTTCATCGCCATGCGCCTTGGGGTCGGTAAAAATAATTTCGTCCGGGCGGTTGGCGAGCAAAGTATTTCTGGCGTCTAAATTAAAATGAGAAAAAGTGGCCACCAGTTTGTAGCCTAATCCAGGACGCAAAGTAAAAGCGTTTTTTATTTGTTCCGCGATAATTTCCTTGCCGATAATAACTGTTTTCCGTAACCCAAAACCGGCGCGATACAAAAGTTTTTTTAAACCGTTCATAATAATCCGGCCCGCGCAAACATAAATCATGGCCAAAATCCATCCGGCCAAAACCAAAAATCGCGAATCAAATTTTTGCAAAGTGAAAAAAACGTAAATGGTAATGCCGGCAAAACCGGTGGAGGATGCCAGAATTACGCGTGTTAAATCCCCAGCCAGTTTACGGGAAGACCCGGTGTTGTAAAGCCCGGCCAAAGCGAAAATAACAACCCAGCCCAGCGCCGTAAGCAAAACCAGCGGCCAGTATTTTTCCCAAGGCAAATTAAATAAAACCGGCCGGATGCTTTTAGTAAAAGAAGTAAAACGCAAAGCGTAAGCCGTGACCCCCGCCAGCACAATCATTACATAATCCAGAGGCAGTTGGGCAAAAGCAAAAGTGAGTTCAAATTTTTTCATATCTAATTTGTAGTTTGTAATTCCCCGCTTGGGCGGGGTAGGGGTGGGTTGGATGTTTTCAAATATAAGTTATTTTACCTTATGCTAAGTAGCTTGACAAGCATAAGGTTTTATAGTATGATTTGCAGTTAGAAGTATTGTTCTAAGCGTGTGTGTTTAAATTGCAAATAGGCTTAGGCTGACAACATGGACGCACTTTTACAACCGAGCCGGGAGGAAGCAATGGGAAGAGGGAAAAGGTCTGTGGAGGAAGTGGAACAAAAGGTAGATGCTTTGTGTCAGATTACCGGTGGCAACCCATTTACTACCAAAGACTTGCCGGATGATATTCATCGTCGATTGGACTATGAAAACAGGAGCGGTGTACTGGTGCTCCTTGAGCGTCTCGCAAACGGAACAAGTTGTTGCGGGCGACAACTGAAGAAGGTTGGCCGTGGCGAATACATGTGGATCAACCCGTCAAAGATGGTGTCGGGAGAGCTGGTCAAGCCAGCGTCGGCTCATCAGGTGGCTAAGGGCATGACCACGGACGAAGCAGTGGCCTTGGATGTAATCAAAGAAATAATGACCAAAAGCCAAGTTGGCGCCATTAGGCTTATGCCAAGTATGCTGGCCATGAATACAGATGAATTTCTGGATTTCATGGAAAAGCTGGAGAGCGTCAAAGCGATGGCCAGAATCGGCACAAACGGCCAGTCCACTGGCGGTTATGTGTGGGGCTTGGTGCGGGATAAGTTTGGTGACTTCTACCAGATAGCGCAAGCTGTCCGGTCTGGTGAGTATGAATTTCCGCGTGAAGATCCGGCTCCCATGGCGCCGGAGCCAACCACTCCGCCACCTGCCGCGAATCAAAAGACGACCAAGGTCTCCACGTTTGAGAAGTTGGCCGCCGCAATGTGTAAAGCGGCCGGAGAAGAAATTGCGGAAAGCGATAAGAAGATAAAGAGTTTGGAAGCAGAGTTGGTGCAAGTTAGGGAAGCGCGTGTTGAATCAGTACGGCGTTTCAACTTGTTCCGACAGGAGCCTCACAAGCTTCAAAATAAGTAGTAGAGGAAGAATTTCTGCGGTCGGGGTGTTTGCTAACCCCGGCCTTTTTTTATCTTTGTTATCTTGACAAAACGCCTAAGACAGTGTTATTCTTGGGCTCTAAAGGAGGCTCACATGAGTGAGGAAGAAGACCTGCAGAAAGCATTCTTTGATTTGCCGGTGAGCCCGGCTCATCAGCTCAACATCCGCGCTTATTTGGAAATTTTGCGGTTGAAACATCGGCCGACTTATGAGCACTCTATTCGGGTCGGCGTGTACTGTCTTCGGGCGGCGCAAGTACTTGGGTTGAATTCTCGCGCCTTGTTTTGGGGCGGTACGCTTCATGACATCGGCAAGGCTTTGATTGATTCGCGGGTTTTGCAAAAGACCAGTGATTTTTCTCAAAAGGATTACGCGTCCGTGCGGCCCCATCCGATGCTTGGTTATCGTTTGCTCAAAGGTGTGCATCCGTATACTGCCGAGCTGGTGGTGCGCCATCACCGCTTTCAGCCATGCCCGTATCCTAAGCGGTTGCCTAAATCTACTATTGTCTGGCCCAAGCGAACGTTAGCAAGTTTTGAGAAGCAGGCGCGACTTTTGGCGCTGATAGATTTCTATGACGCGCTTACGCGGCGGCGTAATGCCAAGTTTGTTGGTGGCGCCAAGACCGGCGAACAGTTACGTCAGATTTTCTATGACAGTAACTCGGACATGTCGGTGCAGATTGACCGGTTGATCAAGGCTGGCGCGCTCTTTTTCTAGAGAGCAGAAGTCGTTGAGGGGTGCTTCATAGGCGACCAAGACAAAGTGTCTCGGTCGCCTTCTTTATTTACCTGAATAAGATGACATACATCGTAGACACTTTTACCCCGCCAAAAGGATGCCGT
>CAZXML010000009.1:0-37945 GCA_964641245.1 uncultured Gammaproteobacteria bacterium
ACGGCATCCTTTTGGCGGGGTAAAAGTGTCTACGATGTATCTCATCTTATTCACCCAGATGCCACGCCAAAGCAATGGACAATTTTATACACAACTTTGACAAACTTTGACAAAGCCCATCATTGTCTCTAAACTAAATATACAATCTCATAACAAGAGAGGTACAAAATGACATGCATCGTAGGCTTGGTGCACAAAGGCACTATCTATATGGGCGGAGACAGCGCTGCTGTAGGTGGAACGGATATAAAAGTTCGCCTTGATCCAAAAGTGTTCATTATCAACAATTGTTTCATCTTTGGATTTACCGATTCATTCCGGATGGGACAGCTCTTGCGTTTTTCTTTGAAACCAAGGCCGCAAAGAAAATCCCAGACCGATTATGAGTACATGTGCACGGATTTTATTAACGCAGTCAGGAAATGTTTTTCTGCCGGCGGATACATGGGCAAAGACAAAGATGATGGCGAACGGGAAGAAGGCGGAAGCTTTCTGGTTGGTTACCACAGCGTGCTTTATGAGATCGCGAGTGATTTCCATGTTGGAATCAACAGTGAGCCATATTGTTCGCTCGGATGTGGTGAGGATTACGCGCACGGTTCTCTGTTTACTTCCGCCAAGCTCAACTTGAGCCCAGAGGAAAAGATTACCTACGCGCTGGAAACGGCAACACATTTCTCTACTGGAGTCAGGCCACCCTTTATCATTCTACAACTTCCCCCTCCAAAAAACGCTAAAAACCGGTCCTGACATCACATCTCCTGCGCCAGAACGTCCTCTTGGACCAATCGGCGCGGGATTTTTTTTAATTTACTGCATTTTAAATAATAGGAGTATTATCTGGTAAAATATCCGAACTTGGTATAGAATATCAGGGTCAAAAGTTTAAAAAACTATGCCGATTCCACAATTACATCATTCCCGCCATTACGGACGCCTTCCGGAGAGTGCTCCAGCGCCTCGCAAGGAAAAAAAGGCGTATAACAGAAAAAAATTGATTAAAAACCTGATTTGGACTGGGGTTATTTTAATAATCTCCGGTTTTATTGTAGGAACTGGTGTGGTGGCCTGGGTAAGCCGGGACCTGCCGGATCCGGATAAAATAAACGACCGCCAGGTATCCCAAAGCACTAAAATCTACGACCGCACCGGCACCCACATGCTTTATGAGGTTTATCTAAACCAAAAAAGAACCCTAGTCAATTTAGACCAAATGGCCACTTCCGCCCTAAACGCGACTATTGCCGTAGAAGACAAAAATTTTTACCAGCACAGCGGGATTCAAATAAAAAGTATTATCCGCGCCGGATTCAACAATCTAATCGGCCGGAAATCCGGATCGGGCGGAGCCTCCACTCTTACCCAACAATTAATAAAAAATGTAGTGGTGGGAAATGAACATTCCGTTTTTAGAAAAATAAAAGAAGCAATTCTGGCAATTCGTCTGGAAAAAAAATACAGCAAAGATCAAATCCTAAAATTATATTTAAATGAAATTCCTTACGGCTCCACCAACTACGGCATTGAAGCGGCCAGCCAGTCTTACTTCCATAAAAATGCTAAAGATTTAACTTTGGCCGAGTCCGCCACCCTAGCCGCTATTCCCAAAGCTCCGAGCAGATACTTAAAGGATCTAGACGCTCTGCGCGACCGCCGTGATTTGGTATTGGCTTTAATGTACGACCAAGGATATATAACTGAAGCGGAAAAAAAAGAAGCGCAAGGAATTGCTTTGCGAATTTTTAGAACCGGTGGGCCAATGGACGCGCCGCATTTTGTGTTATACGTGAAACAATTGTTGGCCGACAAATTTGGCGAGCGGGTAAGTGATGAAGGGGGATTACAAGTTATTACAACACTTGATTATGATAAACAAAAACTTGCGGAAAAAATAGTTAAGGAGCTGGGTGATAAGAACGCCAAAGATGCTAAAGCCAATAATGCCGCATTGGTGGCCATAGACCCAAAGACCGGACAAATTTTGGCGCTGGTGGGTTCGCGCGACTATAACAATGATGAAATCAACGGCCAATTTGATGTGGCCACGCTGGGAAAACGTCAGCCCGGTTCATCTTTTAAACCTTTTGTTTATACCGCCGCATTTGAAAAAGGTTATACGCCGGATACGGTACTATACGATGTCAGTACCAATTTTGACGCGCGCGAAGGCCAAGATTACACGCCAAAAAATTACGACGGAAAAGATCACGGCTTAGTTACCATGCGTAAAGCTTTGCAGGGTTCTCTAAATATTCCCGCAGTAAAAACGTTATATTTAGTAGGCTCTGCGAGTGCTATAGAATTTGCCAAAAAATTTGGCTACACCACTCTTACCGGCGATTATGGTTTGAGTTTGGTTTTGGGAGGCGCGGAAGTAAATCTTTTGGAACACACCAACGCCTATGCCACTTTGGCCAACAACGGTATTTACAATGAACCGGTCAGTTTAATGAAAGTAACCAACGCATCCGGTGAAATTCTTTATGAATGGAGCGCGGTACTGGGGCAAGAAGCGGTGACGCCGGAAATTGCCGCCACTGTTACCGAAGTGCTAACCGATGATGAGGCCCGCTCATTTGTTTTTGCCCCGCATGGAAATTTAACTTTACCGGACAGACCGGTGGCGGCCAAAACCGGTACCACCAACGATAACAAAGACGCCTGGACAATGGGTTATGTGCCCACGCTCGCGGCTGGTGTTTGGGTGGGCAATACAATTCCTACTCCCATGAAGGCCGGTGGTAATGCTTTAGCCGGAACAATTTGGAATAAATTTATGCGCGAGGCGCTTAAAGATGTTCCACCGGAAACTTTCCCCGCTCCACCAATAAACGATGCGCAAAAACCGGTCCTGCGCGGGCACAACGACGGAATTATTTTAAATATAAATTCGGAAACCGGAAAAATCGCCGGCCCGGGCACTCCGGAAAATTTAATTGTTCAACGCACCTTTTTGCCCCCGCACGATATTTTACATTATGTAATGAAAGACGACCCGCGAGGAGCAAATCCGGCTTTCCCGGCCGATGACCCGCAATACACCGCGTGGGAAACCGGTTTACAAAATTGGGTTGTGCGACAACAAGCCGCCGGCATCAGCGTTACTTTCCAGGAACCACCAACCGAATATGATAATACTCAAGCATCGGAACTTGCGCCGACATTAAATTTTATTTCACCAGCAGAAGGCGCAATTCTAAACTCCAGACAAATAGAAATCCAAGTGAACGCCACTGCTCCGCGCGGCGTCACAAAAGTTATGTACCAAATAGACGGCCACGCCATTGGCGCTTCCACCCAATTCCCGTTTAATTTTTCCTACTACGCCCAAACATTATTAAAAGGCCCGCATAATCTTAGCGCCGTGGCCCAAGATGATGCCGGTAATAGCATCCAAAAAAGCATTAACTTTGCCATGCAAGCAGATTTTGATCCGCCCAATTTTACCTGGTTTGATGAAGACCCGCTAAATATAAAACCCGCCGATTTCCCCCGCGTATTTAATATAGTTCCATTCCGCTGGGAAGATATGAAACAAATAGACATCTATCTTTCCCCCACCGGCGGCACTCAAAAGAAAATTTACAATTTTAACCATCAAGAAGACGGTCTCGTGAATGGTATGCTTACTTTTACCTGGAAAAATTCTCCGGGAGTTGGTGAATATGCTTTAAAAGCAGTGCTGTTAGATAACGCCGGGCGGACGGTGGAGAAGATTTTGGATGTGGTGGTGGAATAAAGTTTGAAACGTATATAATATCTAACAAAGACTCTTGATAAAAAATCCACTACTCTATTGCGTGCTTTATACTTTTCTGTCATAATATAAAAGCACAACCTGACCTAGTCTCAAAATAAAAATGTTCGTTGACAATTAAGCTAGAATAAAATGTTGCTTAACCACCTCGCTTTCGGGTTGGTTGTGCAAATTCAACCCCACTTCAACGAACATTGGTTTTGAGAATTGGGTGGTTGGCAACATTTTGCGCTAGCTTTTTTTCTTGCGTAAAATGTTGTTATCTCAAAAAGTAGTTGTAGGGTAATTAAACTCAATTGTGGCTGTATCGCCCGGAAAGGAGATTACCCAACTATGCACACGCATCAGTTCTGCTTTGAAGCAGAAGACGGTTCAATTATCTGTAACGCGGTAAAACGCAACGGAAAACTCGTATTCGCTAGGAGCAAGTGGTTTCGATTCTTTCCACGCAAAAAAAGAACCAAGCGCTTCTAACGCTTGATCCAGTAGGATGTTAAACCCTACAGCTACCCTTTCAGAGAATAACTGTTTTAAGCACATGGTTTTTTTAATACCTGTACTTAGTAAGCAGTATTTGTGCCCTCGTAGTTCAATTGGATAGAACAACAGATTAGTAATCTGTAGCTTAGCAGCCTATCCTTACTTAGGAAACGATTCGGGTTCAAATCCCGACGGGGGTACAAACCTTGCTTACTAAATACCGGTTTTTTATTGCTTTTAAAATAGGTTACCTATTTAAGCATTTTCATTCTTTTTTGTCAAGTTTAAAAGTGTATTTTTAAATAACAAAAAACTCACTCTCTCTGAGCCTTTTCTTTGAATAAACTCTCGTTTTTAGAACTAGCAAGCATGGAAACTAGTTTTAGAAGATTTTAGTCTCTTTATTATACAATAAATACCTTTTTAAGCCAAGACGTTGTCAAGGCAAACCTGTGTATAACCTAATTTTTTCTTAATTTTCCTCTGTTTTTAAGCCTATTTTGCCGTTTCAAAAATCTTCTTCACTAAAGCCGTTCGCGCATAAAATGCACGGCTGACTGACCCGTGACCAGCCCCCTTTGTTCTCGCCTGTATCCACTTTCCATCACTACCAGTCAAGCTTTTAAATCCTTTTGTAATTAATTTATTACGAATAAAATCATAATCAGCCTGGATTTCTTTTATCAACTCATCTGTTTCAGAAAAATCCAAACTTGTTACCTTAATCAACTCCGCAGTGTCAGCATTTTTACCGTGCCACGCAACAGCACAAAAAATTATCGCTTTTAATTTTGACCAACAATGACTTTCAAAAAAAGAATGCTTTTTTAATTCTTCAGGGTTAATCATAGTAATGGCCATTGTTTCCTTTGGCACAAGTTTGCCTTTTACTTCGTGGAAGCTAACTGATTTTAATTCCCACGACAATCCATTTGGGGCTTTTGAAACATTATTCTCCAATCCTGCCACTCTTTCTAAAACCAAACCTTTCCAGCCCTTATTTTGTTTTCCAGTTTCATAAGTTGTAATCCCATACTGTTTTGCTAATTCTCTCAAATCATTACCAACGGCCATTTTTAAATTTCTTATCGCAACTGCGCGCGTAATAATTTTCATACTTTTGAATACTTACTTTTCAAGTTGTGATTCAATTCCTCAAACCTTTTAATAGACAAATCGAGGTATTTTTTTTCCATATCAATACCAATAAAATTTCTACCATAAAGATACGCGGCGATTCCGGTTGTAGAACTACCGGTAAATGGATCAAGAATCACATCACCTTTATTAGTACTAGCGAGAACGATTCTTTTTAGCAAATTCTCCGGTTTTTGTGTTGGGTGTTTTCCGAATTTTTTTTCAATTGGTTTTGGGGTTCCCATAGACCAAACCGAACGCATTTGAAGACCCGGTTTTTTTAACGCGTCTTCCGGCCAAACACCATTTTTCATCAAATCATAATTAAAAATATGTTTTGCTTTTATGTCTTTTCGAGCCCACACAAGCGTTTCGTGACTTGCAGTAAAAAAACGACAGCTTAAATTTGGTGAGGCATTTGGTTTAAACCACGCAATATCATTAAGTACGTGAAATCCAGCAACTTGAAGCGCAAAACCACACTGATAAATTGAATGATATGTTCCGCTAATCCAAATAGTACCTGACGGTTTTAAGACACGTCTTACAGCCTGTATCCACTTAAGGTGAAACTCAAAATCTTTTTTCAAACCACCGCTTTTATCCCATTCACCCTTATTAACGCTGACGCGCCGTCCGGCATGGACAGTAAACCCACCATTTGAAAGTAGGTAGGGTGGATCAGCAAAAACCATATCGACAGAATTTTCCGGAAGTTCAGCAAGAATCTGCAAGCAATCCGCCTGATAAAGTTTAAATTTTGATTTTTCGTAATACGGTTTTTGCATGTAATTTTAAGCCTAATTTATCAAACAAGTCTTCTTAAACTTTGTTTTTATCTTACATCTTCCACATCCACATTTCAAGGTCTTGTATAATTTTTTCCCATCGAAAATTTTTTATCGGCTGAAGCTCCTGAGACTTATTTCTTTTTTAAAAGCCTAATAACAGAATGGATTGTAGATAAATAAAAATAGAACATCCAGCTTAACCAAATACTTTTATTGTAATTTGTTTTCTGAACATCATTATGGTGGCGTAATCCGAAATTATTTGCAATATTGAATAAATCATTTTCATCTTTGTCCGTTATAACCCCCGCCAATTTTGGCCTTAAAAACTCAAGCACATTACACAAACCAACCACAGCTTCCTTTCTTTGGTCAATAGACGACCCATATTTTCTATATTTATCGACAGCCTCTCTTACTTTATTTTCAACATTTTCTGGATCATAGTTTGGTAGCTCGGCTTTTAATATTGGCTCAAATTCTCCACTCAAAGACAGAACCTCGCCTTTTCTACTTAGTTCAAAACCATCGCCATAATCATTTAAAAATTCGTTTATTTCTGCCACAAAATCTTCCTCGCCTGTATTTTTTTCAAAATTACTATAATGAACACCACAATTTGAATGACCAAAAGATTCCCCCCCTGATATTGGTCGGGAAACATGGTCGAATAAAAATTCGATTACATCAAATAATTCTTCCTCTGAATAATCAAAATAATTAAGGCTAATTGGCCAAAGACTTTTATTTCTAATTTTTCTTAAAAAATAATCACCCACGTCTTCTCCTGCTTTTCCTGGGAAAAAAGCATCTACACAATTAATACCTAAATACTCCTGAAAATAACCCCTTCTTTCAAAATCAGAATAAATACTCAAAAAAATCGCCCTTAGGTTTATTAGGTCAATTTTTACTGCATCGTGATTTTTCCTTTGAGAATAGTAACGCCTAGCTGGCATAAATCTTAAATCTTTATAACCTTACAACCACACTACTGCCGTATCGGCATCACGATGTAAACAAAGTTTTGATCATCTTTGGGAGCGAAAACACACGGGCTGTCCGCGTTGATTACCTTCAGTAAACTATTTTCCGTGTCTATGTTGGCCAGTCCATCCAAAACATAGCGGTGGTTTAGTAAAATATTATTTTTGTCTCCTTTAATATCGGCGGTGACTTCGGATTTGTGTTCGCCGGTTTGGGTAGAGGTGGAAGAGATTAAAATGGCGCCGGCGGCTGTGTCAAAATCGAAGTTGACGGCATTGACACCGGTGGTGGTAAATATACTGGCGGCTTTTATTTCTTTGGTTATTTGATTGGTGGAAAATTCGGCGACGGTTTTAAATTCTTTGGGGATAATTTGGGTATAATCCGGATACTGGCCTTCTACCAAGCGGGAAACTAACTCCACTTCATTGCAACGCAACACCACCTGGTTCTCTGTCACCAGCAAACGGACGTTTTTTTCATTTTCCATGCCTTTTGATAAAGAAAGAATGTGGCTGATTTCCTGGGCGGCGCGAGCGGGAATGATTATTCTGGCTTTTTCTTCGCCTTGCAGGATTTTTATTTTCTTTTCGGCCAGGCGATAACTGTCGGTAGCGGCCATTGTTAAAGTATTTGGTTCGTCATTAAACACAAACAGTACTCCGGCCAACTCCGGACGGATTTCATTTTTGGCCGCGGCCTGCGCAACCTGCCCCAAACCTCTTTTAAGGGCCTCTGCGTCAATTAAATATCCTTTACCCTCTCCAACTACAGGCACCACCGGAAACTCATCCGCGGGCGTTCCTTTTATTTTGGTGGATGACTTACCACACACCACTTCCAGTTCATTGTCTTTTAAAGTTAACTCTACTTTTTCTTCAGAGAGCAAGTTTACAAAGTCATTCAAAGTTCTGGCCGGCACCGTAAACACACCCGGTTCTTCTACTTTAGCCCTTAAATTGGAAACTATGGCCAATTCCAGGTTGGTAGCCACAAACTCCACTTTTTGCTCGGTGGCGCGGATTAACACGTTGCTTAAAATAGGCAAATTGATACTTTTACCAGCAATACCGATGACAAGGGCCAACGCTTTAGATAGATTTTCTCTGGTGCAGAAGAATTTCATAATAGAAATGAGTGAGTAAAATATTTAGCTTGCTAAATTATTTTCGAGCGAATGATATTATATAGGCTTTAGCCCCTATATTAAGATGTTATTTAATTTGTCATCCTGAATATAATGAAGGATCTCTGTCTGTATTGTCTTTTTATCCGGACAGAGATTCTTCGCTTTGACCTGCCTGCCGGCAGGCAGGTCAGAATGACAGGTTGGGGGGGGTTGACAAAACCTGTTTTTTATGGTATTATGTCGACACGAATTTTGGTGTTTCGCGCTGTTAAACCCGGCCAAATTGGCCAAAATTGATGTTTAGGAGATTGAAATGATGATGCCGAAGCCGATCGCGTCCGCCGAGCCGAACGTCCAGCGTGTCGTGATCATCCGCAAGTACCGTTGGATCCCGGTGGCCAAGCTGAAGGTGATTGAGGCCACCGAGGAGACGTACCGCCGGCTGGCCTTCGAGCTCTACTCCGAGAAGCCGGCCTACAAGGAGGACTCGCGCCACCAGATCGCCGCCAGCGCGCCCACCACCAACTGGGACCGACCCATCATCACCCGCGCCAACATCATCGGCTCCCGTCGCGCGGTCATCGCCGAGTTCGGCGACTTCCGCAACGAGCGCGCTGAGGAGAGTGGCAACAAGATCAAGAAGCGCGCGGCCGAGTCGCGTACGCACAGCCGTTCCAAGGCTTCGTGTCGCCGCGTCCGGCTGCTGCACATCGCCATCTAGAGCGATCTCTCGGTTCTTTCCACCGTCAGCCCCCGTTCGCCAAACTTTTTGGTGGATAGGGGCTTTTTCAATTGTAAAAGATTTTTTGTAAAACTGTTTATAAACTTGTTGTTTCAAATCGCTTGTATTGTATATCGATATTTATTTAATAAATTATAATCGTAACAGTAATGGAGTGGATAAGGTGGTATAAAACTTTTTTTAATTTAGTTTTAGCGATTTTTATTTTTTTAGCGGTGCAGAACTTGTGGGGACAAAACTTACAAACTGTGTGGGAAAGATTTTATTTTTTCCGGCGCTGTTCACAACTTTATTGTTTGGTGCACGGAAAGTGAATAGTTTTTTATAGTTATACCTTTTTTATCAACCATTATCCACAGGTTATTCACTTTTTTAGACCAGGTTAATGTAAAGTTTTTGTTTTATTAATTCTATTTCTTGTTTTAGTTTTAAATCATTATCCGATTCGCGGGTTATTTTATTATCAGCGTGCATAGCGGTAGTGTGGTCGCGTCCGCCCAGTTCATTGCCAATTGCCGGGTAAGACATGCTTAATTCCTTGCGCATTAAGTGCATAATAATCTGGCGGGGGAAAGAAAACTTTTTCTCTCGGCTTTGGCCAAGTAAATCCGCAATATTTATAGCGTAGAACTGGCTGGCCGCGTCTATAATCTGTTGTGGAGTGACAGAACGATGAATAGAGCGGACTTCCAGGCTGGAAAGTAAAGACTTTACAGATTCCAAGGTTGGTTCCATACCCTTTAATTGGTGGAAAGCAATAATTTTGTTTAAAGCCCCTTCTAATTCGCGGATATTTCTTTGGAAGGTGGCCGAAACTACCTGTAAAATGTTTTGCGCCAGAGGAAAGTTCTTTTCTATACACTTTTTCTGTAAAATGGCGATTCTTGTCTCTAAATCCGGTGGCGCCACATCTACAATCATACCCCACTCAAAGCGTGATTTTAAGCGGTCTTCCAAGGCAGGAATGGCTTTTGGCGGACGGTCGGAAGTCATAACCACCTGTTTGTTTTGTTGGTGGAGATCGTTAAAAGTATGGAAGAAGGACTCTTGGCTTTTTTCTTTGCCGGAAATGAATTGGATGTCGTCTATTAGTAAAACATCTATATTACGATATCTGTTTTGAAAATTTTTGGCGCTACCGTCTCTCATGGAAGAAATATAATCGTTGGTGAATTTCTCCGCGCTGGCATACATAATACTGGTTTCCGGTTTTAGTTTTAGAAGGTGGTTGCCAATTGCCTGGATTAAATGAGTCTTACCTAGTCCGACACCGCCATAGATAAATAAGGGGTTGTAAGCTTCGCCCGGTTTGTTGACTACGGCTTGAGCGGCGGCATAAGCAAGTTCGGAACCGCCGCCAACCACAAATGTTTCAAAAACATATTTTTGATTTAAACCAAATTCTCCCACGCGAGGCGGCACTCTTATTTCGTTAAAGGAAGGCGAAGATAGAGCAGGGGCGAATTCTTCAGTTTTATTTTCCAACTCGCCGGCTAAAGGTTGAGCGGAAATACTTTTTATATTGCAAACTTTATATTCCAATTTTTTAATCGGCTTGCCGGTTACTCTTTCCAAAGACAATACAATCATCTGATTATATTTTTTTTCTACATAGAGCCGGCAGAATTCATTGGGAACACATAAAACAATGCAGCCGTCCTGGTACGAAACAATATCTGTATTTTTAAACCAAGCGGAAAAGTTCGGTTTAGAAATAGACAATTCCATTTCAGCCAAAACAGCTTGCCATATTTCATGGTTGGACATAAGATGAAAGAAGAAAGTGCGTTAATTATTGTTAATATTACCACAGCCGGAAACAACGACCAATAGCCGGGAAATCGCGAGAGGGGGAAGGAAGGTGGATGAATTGGGGATAAGCGACACCACTTGACAATTTCCACAATATGGCCTATAATCTCTGTGTAAATCTTAATCGTCTTTATATAATATGTCAACAAAGAGAACCTATCAACCAAAGAAAAGAAAGCGCGCTAAGTCTCACGGATTTCGTTCCCGAATGAAAACCAAGGGCGGACGCGGAGTTTTGAGCCGAAGACGGGTTAAGGGACGCAAGAAACTTACCGTTTCCGACGAGAGAAAAGGAAAGAGAACCAGAAAAACAAGATAAATTTAATCAAGACCCGCTTTCAAAGGCGGGTTTTGTTATGGTACAATGTTATCAGTATGTTACAACAAGAAAATCGGCTAAGAAAATTAAGAGACTTTGATTTGGTAATGAAACACGGTCAGTGGGTAAATGGCCGATTTTTGGATATTAAGGTATTAGAGTTAGCCAAAAATCAGGCTTATTTCCCTAAAAAAGAAGACCCGAATAGTTTTAAGAAACGGCTAAAACTGGCTATTGCGGCCGGCTTAAAGGTGCATAAAAGCGCGGTCAAGAGAAATAGGGTGCGCCGGCAGATTCGGGAGGTTCTTCGGCTTCTGCTTAAAGACGGGCAGATAAAAAATGGATACTATATACTGGTAGTGGTTAAGAAAGATACTTTGGATAAAGATTACGCGGAGATTAGCGCAGAAATAAAAGTATTATTGAGTAAGGGGAAAGTTTTGTTATAGTAGTCTGTCATGCTGAACTAGTTTCAGCATCTTTCGGTGCCCGCAGATCCTGAAACAAGTTCAGGATGACATTAGTGTCTTATGAATATTAAAAAATCGATAAACACCCTCTTATATCTGCCCAGAGTACCGTTTTTGTTCCTGATAAGACTGTATCAACGCACTATTTCTCCGGATCACGGCTGGTATAAACCGTTATTTCCGCATGGTTATTGCAAATTTTACCCTACCTGTAGTGAATACGGTTATCAAACAATAAAAAAAGACGGATTAATCATCGGCCTTCTTAAAACAGCTTGGCGTATTTTACGTTGTAACCCGTGGGGCAAGGGTGGGGTGGATTTGCCTTAGTAGTTCACTTGTCATTGCGAGGAGCCGTAGCGACGCGGCAATCCCATAGTCAGCACTTCTAGTATAGTGGGATTGCTTCGCTATGCTCGCAATGACAATCTAATCTTTTTCAAAATTTCTAAATCTTTTACCACCTTATCATGTTCTGTTTCCAAAATAAAATTAACTTTGGACAGTCTTTTGTCGGCCAGCAACGCTTTAAAGCCGGGCAGGCCTATTTTCCCATCGCCAATATGGTCGTGGCGGTCGCGGTGGGAGTTAAATTCGGTTTGGGAATCGTTGCAGTGGGATAATTTAAAATTTTCGAGGCCAATTTCTTTATCAAACTTTTCCAGAGTAATTTTAACGGCTTCAGGAGTTCGTATATCATAACCGCTGGCAAATCCATGCTGGGTGTCGTAGCAAACACCAATATTATATTTTTTTAATTTGGGATGATGAATGATGCTGTCGATTTCTTCAAAAGTATCGCCAATGATGGCTCCGGCGCCGGCGGAAATTTCTATTAAAAATTGAGTGTCGCCTTTATAACCCTTTAACATTTCTACTAAACCGTCTACCAACTGAATGAAACCTTTTTCTTCTCCTAGATCTTTGTAGCTTCCCAAATGAGCCATTAAATAAGAGGCGCCGAGCATTGTCCCGCGTTCCAGTTCCTGGCGGATAACGGAAATAGATGCGTGTTTAATACGCGGATTGGCGGAAGCAAAGTTAATAAAATACGGGGCATGAATAACCCATTCTTTTTGTTTGGCTTTTTTACAATTCGCCTTAAATTCTTTGGCAATTTTTTCGTCCAACGGAGCTACCCATCCACCTTGAGGGGAGCGGGTAAACATTTGGAAAACTTCGCAGCCAATTTTGGCCGCGTTTAAGGGGGCGTTTGGTAGGCCGCCGGCAATGGATACGTGGGCGCCGAAGAGCATATGTTGAGTTGTCATCCTGAACGCAGTGAAGGATCTCTGTCCGTATCGTTTCGGCCAACCAGACAGAGATTCTTCGCTTTGCTCAGAATGACAGTTAAAAAAATATTATATCGTAATGATATAATATTTTTTGATACAAGTAAACAGGAAGCACTACTTTGTACCTATGATTTTTTCCTTTAAGAAAGACAGAACTTTACGGTTTTGTATAGTCAGCGCCAAGGTTTCCAAAACTGACGGGTTTTTTAGGTTTTCAGTTACATTTTCGTTGTCCGGATAAGCGGCTTTAATCATTTTTATTTCTTCATCCACATCTTTTTTCTCGGCTTCAATTTTATTTTCCAAAGCAATTTGGCGGGAGATAAGCGCGGCTTTTACCCGGCGCAAAGCCTGTTCGGAAAAATCTTTGTAAATATCTTCCTCGGATTTTTTTAAGTCTTTTAGGTATTGTTCCATTTCTATGCCCTGGCCGCTTAAACTATTTTTTAATTCATGGAAGATTTTATTTTTTTCAGCGTTGATAAGCACATCCGGAACTTCTTCAAACGTACTGGACTCAATCACTTTATCCAAAATTTCTATTTCTATCTTTTGATCGTCCTTATGTTTGGCATCAGAGATTAAATTTTCCTTCAAAATGTTTCTTAATTTTTCCACACTATCCTGGCCCAAAGATTTGGCAAACGCTTCGTCTATCGGCGGGTGCTGTAATTCAAAAACATCATTAACTTTAACCTTAAAATCCACATCTTTGCCGGCCAAATGTTTTTGGTAGTGGTCTTTAGGGAATTTAAGAGTGAATTCTTTAACATCATCTTTTTTGGCGCCCACCAGCTGTTCGGCTAACCCAGGAATATAGTGCGGTTCGTTTAAATATACCTGGTGGTTGGCCGCTTGTCCGCCGTCTACCGGCACTTTATCAAAAAACATTTCCAGATTTACAATCAGCTTGTCTTCTTTTACGGAAGCGCCGGATTTTAGAATTTCTTTAGTCTGCATTTTTTTCAAATCATTCAAAACATCATCTACTTCCTTGTCGCCAATTTCTTTGGCCTGGTATTTTACTTTTACGGTAGATAAATCACCAATTTTAATTTTTGGGAGAAGGGCGACAACCGCTTTGAAAACCAAATCATTGCCTGGGGCAACTTTAATAATAGTTATTTGAGGCATACCTACAGTATCCAACTTTTCTTTTTTGGTAGCGTCAAAAAAATTCTTTTCCACAATGCTTTGCATCGCTTCTTCTATAATTTTAATCTCGCCAACCTGCTGTTTTACCATTTCGTAAGAAGCCTTCCCCGGACGAAAACCTTTTATAGCCGCGCGTTCGGAAATCCGCAAGGCCGCCGCTTCCATATCTTTTTTATAGTCTGATGGTTCTACGGTAATTGTCAATTCCACCTGTGATTTTTCCAGTTTTTTTAGTTCGTATTGCATATTATTGATTACACGGATTACGTCGATTCCCCGCTTGGGCGGGGTAGGGGTGGGTGAGGTTGTTGTTTGGTAAATTAGTTCAATTCGAATATACCCGCTAATTTTAATTGAAAAATAGCGAAATGTCAAGCCTTGACATTTTCTAGTATTTATGATATTTTAATCAACTTATCAAGCTCCCCGTAAGGGCTTGGAAGCAAGGAGAAAAAGCTATGCAGATGAAAGAGTTTCATCTTGGTGATGTGTTGAGCATCACTACGGGTTACCTCGTCTCCCCGCGACACATCGACGGGGTGTATGACATTCTGAGCTTCATGACCGGCGAAAGTATATTCACGCACCAGCTACCGAGGGTGGGCAACGAGTGCAAGCCCTATCTGGTCGCGCAGTTTCCACAGCTCACCACCGCCGAAATGGATTCTGCGATTGCCGAGCTCGTCGAGGCGCTGGAGGACAAGAGCCGTGAGAAGGAGGTGAGGAAGAAGATTGTCGTGGACTGGCTCGCAAGGCAGGTCGCCAAGTACGGCGAGATGTTCGCGGTGAAGCCCATTCCGGCCGACGCGCATGAGGTGAAGGACCCGATCGTGGAGGCCGCGGAGATGATGGGCGATCCGAAGAGGGTGGTTGTCGGCATCATCGAGTAAGTGAGAACTCGTAAAAGTCTCGCACACGAGCCCCCGTGGATTTCAATTCCATCCGGGGCTCTTTTATTTTTAATTAAAAAAAGCGCCCAGGGAAGATTTTGCTTTATCTTCACCGTGGGCGTAAACGCGTTAGGCCTTGTGTGTCTTGAAGCGTCTGGCCGCTTGTAGTTGTTCTGACTCGAGGGTTACTACCGCACCCGTTGGTTCGAGTACGCATATTTTTCTCCCCTCTGTCTCAAGTTTAATGAGCGTATCGTAATGGCTAAGCGCGTGGTAAACAAGCTCGGCAAAATCTTCTGTGCCGGTTATTATTTTGTCTTGTTCCAGGGTGGACAGTGTTTCCTCTGAAAGTATGATTTCAAAACGTACCTGTGAAGACGACATAATTGGCTCCGGCTGTGGCTCCGGCGGAGGAGTGGGATTTTCCACGATTTTTTCAGTCGCTTTTTGTTTGGACCAAAAAATTTTTATTACAGCCCACATCATTACTAATCCGACGAGTAGTAACCCGACTATTTTCATCAACATTTTTCACCTCTCACCATATTTTATACCACACAAAAAAACGGGCTGTCAAAAAAACCCGTGAATAAAGCATTCACAGGTTTTTATTTTTTAATTTAGTTTAAATTTACTTTATCAGCAAACCTACTATCAGCAAAGCAACAATGTTCGCCACTTTAATCATTGGGTTAATAGCCGGACCGGCAGTGTCTTTGTACGGGTCGCCGACAGTGTCCCCAGTCACAGCGGCTTGGTGGGCGAATGATCCCTTACCGCCGTAATTTCCTTTTTCAATATATTTTTTGGCATTGTCCCAAGCGCCACCACCGGTGGTCATAGAAATGGCAACGAATAAGCCGGTGATAATGGTGCCGAGAAGTAATCCTCCCAAAGCTTCCACTCCCAAAACCAAACCAACCACGATTGGAGCCAGAACCGGAATAGTGGCCGGTAAAATCATTTGACTGATAGCGCCTTTGGTGACAATATCTACGGCTTTGCCGTAATCCGGTTTGGCAGTTCTTTCCATAATGCCCGGAATTTCTCTAAACTGTCGGCGAACTTCTTCTACTACTTTTCCGGCAACTTTACCAACGGATTCCATCAGCATGGAACCGAATAAATATGGAAGCAAGCCTCCGATAAATAATCCGGCCAAAACTTTTGGATCATTGATTAAGAATTTTACGGTGTCGGGAAGTTTGTGAGTGAAGTCGGCGAATAAAACTAAAGAGGCAAGAGCGGCGCTGGCAATGGCGTATCCTTTAGTGACGGCTTTGGTGGTGTTGCCAACGGCGTCTAAATTATCGGTAATCTCGCGGACGTTTTCCGGCAGTTCGCTCATTTCGGCAATACCACCGGCGTTGTCGGTAATTGGGCCATAGGCGTCAATCGTGACAATTATACCGGCCAGAGAAAGCATGCTCATGGCGGCAACGGCTACTCCGTATAATCCGGCTAATTCGTAAGTGCCTAAAATTGAAGCGACTATAAACAGAACCGGCCAAGCGGTTGATTTCATGGACACGGCCAAACCGGAAATAACATTGGTGCCGTGGCCGGTTTCACTGGCTTTGGCAATTTGTTTTACCGGAGCGTAGGCGGTGGAAGTGTAGTATTCGGTAATCCAAACCATAACCGCGGCCAAAACCAAACCGATTATGGAACAGATATAAATGTTAGTAACATTGTAACCGGCCAGTCCGCTCATGAGCCATTTGGTAACCGGGTAGAAAGCCACCAGCGCGATGACGCCGGATGCGGCCAAGCCTTTGTATAAAGCGTTCATTATATTTTGTGTTTTGCCTAAACGGATGCAGAATGTTCCGAGGATTGAAGCGATAATGGAAACACCGCCTAAAACCAAAGGATAAATAATAACTTTTTCATTTCCCACAAAAAGCAATCCGCCCAGTACCATGGTGGCAATGGCGGTGACCGCGTAAGTTTCAAATAAATCCGCGGCCATACCGGCGCAGTCGCCCACGTTATCGCCCACATTGTCGGCAATTACGGCCGGGTTGCGTGGGTCGTCTTCCGGAATGCCTTTTTCTACTTTACCAACTAAATCGGCTCCTACATCGGCCGCTTTGGTAAATATACCGCCGCCAATTCTGGCAAAAACGGAAATTAAACTGCCGCCAAAACCAAAACCGATTAAAGCGGATAAATCTTTTGTTAATAAATAAAAACCGGCTACGCCCAACAGGCCAAGCCCCACCACCAGCAAACCGGTAATTGAACCCCCGCGTACAGCCACATTTAATGCTTGCACCATGCCTGTTTTTGCCGCCTCCGCAGTTTTAATATTGGCGCGGACGGAAATATTCATGCCGATAAAACCGGTTAAACCGGACAAAATTGCGCCGGCCACAAAACCGAGCGCTGTTAACCAACCTACCACTAACCATAACACCACAAAAACAAATAAAGCCACGTAAGCGATGGTTTTGTATTGGCGCGCCAAATATGCGCTGGCCCCTTCCTGAATCGCCTTGGCGATTGCCTTCATGCGGTCATCTCCGGCCGGTTGTTTGTTGATCCAATTAATTAGAACTCCGCCATAAGCGATGGCAAGCAGGGCCGGTAAAATTGCGTAGAGAAACACGATCATACGTTTTAAAATTAAGAATGATGAATTAAGAATGATGAATTGACAATGGATTGTCATCCTGAGTGCAACGAAGGATCTCTGTCCGTTTGATTTGAGACAGAGATTCTTCACTTCGTTCAGAATGACAATTGCCTTTGTTTGAGTCAGAGAACAAGGTTGTTTTAATCAATATGATATGCTAATATAGTCATTACGTCAAGATAAAAGCGAAGTATGCGTTATAGGATACTACTACAAACGCTCAAGGTTCTGATGTATTTAAAAAGATTTTTTTGGTGGTTTGGCGCCAAAAGTCTTTTTGTTTTAGCCAAAATACTGGCCCCGGGGTGGCGTTTTATCGGCTTTCTTCATTATAAAGGGGACTATTTTTTTAAGAAATTAGTCGGCGTTGCCGGTCTGGACGGTCAGCTGGTAAAAAGGGACAATCTGCAAGTGGTGGTTTTTGTCATTTTGTTTGTAATAGCGCTTCCGCAAACCAAACTTTACGCTAAAAAGGATGCCGATTTGCCGGGTCAAAAAACTATTGCCTATTCTTTAACTCCGTCCGACGAAGATTATAGCGTGGAGGAAGTGACGGCCAGCGCAGGCATACAATTTGACGCGCAACCAACTCCGTTTTGGAAAGCCGGCGTAATAAGCCAGGATCAATTTTCCGGCGGGTCTTTTTCTGAATTTGAATTAGGGTCTGTGGTGGCTGGCGGAACCGCTTTATCAAAACCAATAATTTTCCCCGGCCAGTCTTTGGGCGGCGCTCGCGATAAAATTATTAATTATGAAGTTGCGACCGGCGATTCCTTGGGCAGTATTGCTTCTAAATTCCAAATCAGCATCAATACAATTCTTTGGGAAAATAATCTGGGTATAAATTCTTATCTGCACCCCGGCGATATTTTAAAGATTTTACCGGTCAGCGGTTTGACTCATACCATAAAGAAAGGCGATACGATTAAAAAAATTGCTACTTTATATGGAGCCAGCGTGGAAGATATTATAAAAGTTAATAAATTAAAAGCCGACGACTCTGATTTGGTGATTGGCGAAAAGATTTTAATTCCAAACGGAGTAAAACAACAGGCAAGAATAGTTGTTCCGTCCCGCACCGTTAATCAAATAGCCACACCGCCTTCATCCAGACAGTCGCCCACTGTTTCCGGTTTTGTTTGGCCAAGCGCAGTCCGGGTTATGACTCAGTACTTTACCTGGAAACATAGTGGTATAGATATTGCCGGCGGTAGAAATTTTTCTACTCCTAACTATGCGGCCAAAGCCGGTGTGGTTATTAAATCTCAATGCGGTTGGAATTCCGGATACGGATGTGTAGTTATGATTGATCATGGTGGGGGCATCAAAACTTTATATGGACACAACTCCCGGTTGTTGGTATCTGTCGGTGAGTATGTTGAGGCCGGCCAAACAATTGGTTTAATGGGTAATACCGGAAAAGTGCGCGGTGTCACCGGCGTTCATTTGCATTTTGAAGTTTTGGTAAATGGTGTGCGAAGGAATCCGTTTAGTTTTGTGAGGTAGGGCATGGATTACGCGGATTTACGTTGGGGATTTCGCGGATTTGTCATCCCGAGCGAGTTCGCTCAGGCGAATGACGAGGGATCTCTGTCTAGTTGGTAATTCCCCGCTTGGGCGGGGTAGGGGTGGGTTGGATTTGTTATATTGAAAAAATTTTGTATTTTTCTTCATAATAGGGTATCATATTTGCAGGATACTTCCTTACCTCCTAAATATGGGAATCAAATATTCGGTGGATGAAGAATTTTTTGCAAAATGGAGTCGGGCAATGGCTTATGTACTCGGTTTTTTATATGCAGACGGCAGTTTGGAGGATGTAACATACTTAAGAGGTAGATATTTGCGGGCAACTAATATCAATAAAGGTGTTATTGAATATATAAAGCAGAGTCTACAGGCAGAACATCCAATAGTCTTACTAAAGCCAAGAGGGCCGAACCATAAAACACGTTATTTCATCAGAATTGGAAGTCACAAGCTCTATGATTCATTAATTAAGCTAGGTTTATATCCAAACAAATCTTTGACCGTACTTTTTCCTTCGGTACCAAAAAAATATTTGGGCGATTTTGTCAGGGGTTATTTTGATGGAGATGGATGCGCATCTTTACAGTTAGCAAAAGGTAAGAAAATGGCCAGCATCGTCAAAAGACTACAAGTTATTTTTACATGTGGGAGTAAAAAATTTTTGGAAGTGTTAAGTCAAAAAATATCTGAAAGTTGTCAAGTCTCACAAATAGAAATTACTAACAGCAGAAGATCTTTCCAGCTTCGCTATAATACAAGAGATAGCATAAACATATTCAAGTTTATATATAAGAACGCATCGGAAAGTTTTTATTTTGTAGATAAATTGACAGTTTTCACAAAATACTTTAAATTAAGACCAATTGTAGTAGATAAAGCCATCAAAAGTATATTAGAAAAATTAGAAGACGGCCTGGTAGCCAAGCAGTAAGGCGACTCTCTGCAAAAGAGTTATGCGCGAGTGCGATTCTCGCCCAGGCCTCAATTTTTTAGCAAAAGTTAGCCAAAAATAAGCATTAAGGCCTTGACAAAAGGGTGTTTTTGGTGTATAATAGGCACTTCTGAAACTACACCTAACAAGGAGAAGCGATGAAAGACATGAAGACGGTTCCGCGGTGCCTGCAAAGGCAGGTAGTGGTTCACCAGCCAAAGGATGAGCACGTCATCCTTTCGGATCGGGCGGAGTTCATCGGCACGTTAATTGGGGTGGTCACGCTGGTGGCTGCTGGCGTATTTCTCTGGCTGTGTTTGTTCTATTAGTCGCAAACGCGACAATAGGCAGAGCGGTCAGAGCAGGGACGGTATCCTTCGGGAGCCGTCCTTTTTCTTGCTCAAAATTTCTTCGCGGGGTATCATATTACTAATATGTTAAAAAGAATAATCATAATTGACGGCAACGCCATCATCCACCGCGCCTACCACGCCATTCCGCCGATGACTACCAAAAGCGGGGTCATGGTCAACGCGGTGTATGGGTTTACTTCCATGTTGCTTAAGGTTTGGAAAGATTTACAGCCAAATTGTATCGCGGTTACTTTTGATATGGCCGGGCCGACTTTTCGGCATGTGCAGTATAAAGAATATAAAGGAACGCGGGTGAAGGCGGATCAGGAGTTGTATGATCAAATTCCGTTGGTGCACGAAGTGGTGGAATCCTTTGGTTTGCCGATTTATGAAAAAAAAGGTTATGAGGCGGATGATGTGATTGGAACAATCGTAGAAGAAATCAAAAATCAAAAATCAAAAATCAAAAATGATGTGGAGGTGTTTATCGTAACCGGCGATATGGATACTTTGCAATTGGTGAGAGACGGTGTGAAAATTTATACTTTGCGTAAAGGTATGAGTGATACGGTGGTGTATGACGCCGAAGAAGTAAAAAAACGGTTTGGTTTTGGACCGGAAAAAATGATTGATTACAAGGCTTTGCGCGGAGATGTTTCGGATAATATTCCGGGCGTGCCGGGAATTGGAGAAAAGACGGCCACGGATTTAATTTTAAAATTTGGGAGTTTGGAGAATATCTACAAAGCAATAAGCAATAAGCAAATAGCAATAAGCAAACAATTGAAGCCAGGTGTTTTAAAGAAATTGATTGAAGGGGAAGCCAGCGCTAAGATGAGCAAAGAGCTGTCTACCATAGACTGCGCTGTGCCCGATTTAGGTTTTGATTTTAGAAATTGTGAGATTAAAGATTTTGATAAAGAAAAAATAAATCACTTATTTCAAAAATTTGAGTTTGTTTCTTTGTTACGAAGAATCCCGGGCTTTGGTGAAGAAACAACGCCGGGCAAGCCAAGGCATGAGAGTAAGGAAAAGATGAGTTTTGAGGAAATCAAAAGCGAGGATGAAGTGGTGAAGTTGGTGAAAATGGTTAAGATGAATAAAACGTTTGCCTGCCGGCCGGTGTTGAGCGGGAAGGAAGTTTTGGATAGTGAATTGCAGGGGTTGATTATAGCGGTAGAGTCTAAAACTTTTTTTGTTGACGGAAAAATGGTAAAAAAAGTTTTGCCTTTGTTTAAGGACAGCGAAGTAGAACTGGTCGGGCATGATTTAAAAGAACTGGTAAAAGCTTTGCAGTATAATTTTGACTGTAGAATTGAAAATGATTTATTTGATGTGATGGTAGCTTCGTATCTGCTGAATCCGGGAAACCGGGCGCATGATGTTACCAGCGTTCTCTTAAAAGTTTTAGGAAAAGTTCTTCCGCAAAACACGGCGCAGACAAATTTGTTTGGCATAGATAAAAAAAGTTTGGCGGATGAATTATTTTTAATCAACCAGACTAGAAATATCCTTAAAACCGATTTGGAAAAGGCCGACAATTTGGGTTTATTTAAAAAAGTAGAAATGCAACTCATTTACGTTTTGGCCGAGATGGAATTAAACGGCATCGCGGTGGATTCGGCGATGTTAAAAAAATTATCTGTAGAAGCGGCCGATAGTTTGGAAAAATTAACCAAGAAAATTTATAAATTAGCGGGAATGGAATTTAATATTGCTTCTCCAATTCAATTACGGGAAGTTTTATTTGATAAATTGGGGTTGGCGGTGGAAGGAATAAAGAAAGGCAAAACCGGATTATCCACTTCGGCGGAGGAGTTGGAAAAATTACACGGTCTACATCCGATTATTGACGAGATTTCAAATTTTCGCGAACTTACTAAATTGCAAAATACATATATTGATGTCTTGCCCGGCTTAGTTAATAAAAAAACCAACAGAATTCATACGCATTTTAATCAGACGGTTACCGCTACCGGTCGTCTTTCCAGCTCCGATCCGAATTTACAGAATATACCAATCCGAAGCGAGCTGGGACGCGAGGTAAGAAAAGCTTTTATTGCCGAACCCGGAAATATTCTTATCTCTGCTGATTATTCACAAATTGAACTACGTATCGTAGCCTCATTGGCCCAGGATAAACGTATGATTGAGATTTTTAATAATGACGAAGACATTCACAAAGCTACCGCCGCGGCTATAAACAATGTGCCACTATCGGAAGTGACGAAAGAAATGCGTTATGCGGCCAAAGAAGTCAACTTTGGCGTGCTCTATGGCATGGGTTCGTATGGGCTTAGTTGGCGCGCGGGAATTTCGCAGGCCGAAGCCAAGGATTTTATTAAAAAATATTTTGAAGCGTTTAGCGGGGTACGAGAATACATCGACCGTACTTTAGAATTTACCAAAAAAGAAGGTTATTGTGAAACTTTATTCGGACGCCGTCGATATTTGCCGGAATTAAATGCGGGAAATTTTCAATTGCGGGCTGCTGCCGAACGAATGGCTATCAACCATCCGGTTCAAGGGACGGCTGCGGATTTGATGAAGATGGCGATGATAAAGGTAAGCGAAGAAATTAAGAAATTAAGAAATAAAGAAATTAAAATACTTTTACAGGTGCACGACGAATTGGTTTTGGAAGTAAAAAAAGAATCGGCTGAAGAGGTGGCCGAATTGGTAAAAAATATAATGGAGAAAGTGGTAACTTTGCGCGTGCCGGTGAAGGTCGGTGTTAGTATCAATCGTAGCTGGGGCGAGATGAAATAATTAACAATTAATTTTTTTCTCAATACTCTCGGTCAGCAGATAAACGGAAAGAGATAGAAGTAAAATGCTTAATACTTTTATTTCCAAACCTTGAAAAGGCAGGGCCATTAAGGCTAAAGGCGCGCCAAAAAAGGCGAATACGGGCGCCCCACAAGTGGGGCAGGCGGCGGCAATTACGCCGGTAATAGTACCGCCAATTCCGGAGAGCGCGGGCTTTATATGTTTGCTGTCTTTTATCAAGTCGTGACGGAAAACAAATAGGGCGATGTAGATTCCAAAAAGCGCGGAAATAATAAAAGATAATGCCAGGGAAACAGAGGTGAATAACGGTCCGTCCATTTGCACAAGAATGACGAAGCTGTGAAAAGCCACGTTAATTATCGTCAGATAGTAGGAAACAGAGGCCATTATAATACCGGCGCCCAAGGCAATGAGGGCGTATTTTTTTCTTTTTAAAATTGGGGGGATAATTTGTTTTAACATAATATATTTTATTCGTAGCGGATTTCGATTTGATCTTTATCCTTCATTGGGTAATTTTCAAACTCATTATTTGGTTGTCCATTTACAAACATTTTTACTGTTCCGCTTGGGCCATTGCAATTGTCGAATATACAGTTGGAGCTAAATTGTTTACCCCAGATGATAAAGAATTCCTTTAGTCTGGTATTGTTTATAGTTGTCAGTCCGGAAAATTCTAAATGAATTACATTGTCTGCGTCGTGGGTGTGAATTGGGTGTTCGATTGGACTTAAACCCACACCGGCAGGGATAGTTTGTAATATTCCCCCGAGGTATATATTTAATTTTGGATGAAAATGTAGGCCATTGTGAGAGATTATAGCATCGTTTCCCAGGTTGGCCGTACCGCCAATTGCGCGACCATGGGCATGCAAGGATTCGTTCGCCGTATCCTTGCTTGCGTCTTCGGCTGTCATCCAAAAAAATAAAATTGTAGCAGTAACGATTACAATACCAACAATCAGGATGTTGGCCGTGTTTCTTTTGGTCATAAGAGGATATTTATTTGGGCCTGTCGCCAAATGGTCAAAACGTTTAATTGTCATTCTGAGCGTAGCGAAGAATCTCTGTCCGGTTGGCCAAATAATGACTGACAGAGATCCTTCATTTCATTCAGGATGACATTTGGCGACACTCCCTATTTGGCAGGCGCCTGGGAAGGAGTGATGATTTTATTTGTAGTTAAGTTTTTGTACACGCCCATAAACGGCACGCCTTTGGTAAATACATAAGCGCCGTCATTGGCCACAATGCCCACCTGTGGCCAGATTGCTTTGAAGTCCGGGTAAGCGTTTACATCGCCGGTTAAAATAAAAGCCGGAATCATTTTAATTTTGTAGGCATTTACCAAGGACGCGCCAAGAACGGATTTAATATCCACCACTTTGGAGACTGGCTGTATGCCAAATTGTTTTAAAATAATTTCGTGCTGGGTAACGTCGTAACATTCCGAGCAGGCAATATCCATAAGCAAAACCATACTAACTCTGCCCATTATTTTGCCAGTGGCGACATCTAAGTACGGCCCGCCTACTTGCCGAAAGACAAAAGTGTTATCTATAGTATCGCCGGTTGTAGAAAAGAATTTGGCCAGAACAGAATTTTTCTGCAGCTCGCCTTTTACCAAAAAAGTCGGCAGTTTTTTAATTCCAAGCCCGGCAATTAGTTGTTTTCCTTCATCGGTGGAGCCGTCTATTGTTTTGGTGGAATTGATTTTTATGTTTTCTTTTTTTAAGTTGTCCAGAATGGGATTCAAATTAAAGCAATCTTTACAGGATTCGTCGGTTAGTACGATTAAATCCAAATTAGCCGGACGTTTTGCCTCGGTGGCCGCCTCCAGTCTCTGATTTGTCAGATTGTTGGTTTTAAAGGAGAAAAAAAATGTAACCATGGCGCTGACAAATATAACGCCGGAAACCGCCAGTAGAAACCAGTAATTTATTTTTAGGCCAGACTTAGTTTCTTGAGTCATAGAAATAATTTTTCAATTACCAAATTACTAAATACAAATTACCAATTACTCAAATTAGCAGCCACCCACCATATCCGGCTGGCTTTGGACAGAGCTATCTTGAGGAGCGCCGGTTGAAGCATTAGCCTCTCCGGTTTTAAGTTTGTTGAAAATACTTACAGAAGCCATCATTTGCGCGATAGAAATAAGAGCTAGCGCGCCCAGAATTACCGAGACGGCAGTATTGCCCCACGGCAGACTATTACTGTTTTTACCGTTGCCCAGTTCGGTAATAATTTCGCTTTTTATAGCGTCCAATTCGTTTTGATTAGTTGTTTGGTTGTCCATAATATTTAGTTACTTTATTAATTATTCAATTAATCGATTCTCTCCCCTTTTAGGGGAGAGACAGAGAGAGGGGTATATGTGAATGTCGAAATACCCCCACCCTGCCCTCCCCCTAATAGAGGGGAGGAACGAGGCTGTGCTTAACACCCTCCCACCATGCTGGGCAGATCTTTTATATCCGACGGCACCGGCGCTGAAGCGTTATTGTCGCCATATTTTGGCAATTTTACATCCAAAAGCAAGGCTGCTATATCCGGTGTATATTTTCCGCTTGTAATTTGGTTGGTCATTTTTTGGATCATTTGTTTGGGGAAATACCGGCCTTTCCATTTGGCGCTCTCTCTTAAAATTTCATCATCCGTATATTCTGTTCCGTGATTTTTTATTAGGTAAGCTGTTAAACCGCGCATGGCTTGCGAGTGAGCGCAACCGCAGGACGGCTCGCCGTTTTCAAAAACAATTGCCGCCGCTCCACAGCAAAATTCACAGGAGATTCTTAGAAGAATATCTGTGTAGCGTTTCTTTTCTTCCGCCGAAAGAGCCGGTTTGTTGTTTCCGTAGCCCAAATCAAACTGCTTCATTATGTTCATAGAATTCTGCACGTCATCAAAGTTAATAGACAATTCGCTTCCGTACACATCCGGAACTCCCTGTATAAACGACAACTTTACCGCGTCATCGCCCAAATTGCCGGACAAGCTGGCACCGCCCTTAAATATTTTTAGATATTTGGATGGAATAGACGGGAATAAACCGCTGTTCCCCATCCCCATTGCTTTTTTTGTATTCGACAAAAGTACTTGGTTGCCGACAACTGAAACTGTTAATACTCCCAACAAAACCAAATTGAGGGTTGAAATGTTTTTGTTTTTGAAGTACATAGAAAATATTTTTTTAACCGCCGCATCCACCGGCTGTTGCTTCTTGTGTTTGGCCGGCGCCAAATCCGGGTTGAGGTGAAGCAATGGCCAAAGTTTGCGCGCATTCGGCGGGCGGATTATTAAAAGCGGAACAAATAATTGACTTGATGGCGTTGGGAGTACGGCCGGCTTCTACCTGAACACCGTTAATTACTAAAGTAGGTGAACCCTGCACACCGTATTTATCATTTAAGTCTTGATTTAGAGGGTATTGCGGGTAGCGGCCGTTTAGCCAGGTAGTTTGATCATTGTATTTATCAAGTATACTAAACTTACTGTTGGTTTTGTCAATACAGCTGCTGATTTTATTTTCATTTAAACCGGATGATTTCATACAGGAAGCGGAATCTTCGCTGGTGGCGTAGCAATTTAGATAGGTAAAGTATTTGTCTTTATCCTGTTGTTGGGCGCAGTACTGTCTGGTGTTTTCTTCCACCTCCACCTTACCGTGCATGGCATAGGAAACAAATTTAATATTTATATCAGCCTTATTTTTTAGAAGACTATAGGCGGGTATGAGAGCCTTTTCCATTTGTAAGCCGTATGGGCATTTGGACATGACAAATAGTTCTACTGTTGGTTTATCGCTTTTTGGTAAATTTGGAAGCGGTTGCGTATCTTGGACGACGGGGGTTTGTTGTTGAACAGTCGGCTGGTTTGATTGATAATTACCCGCTAAATTATTTGCGCCCGCGGTGTTTGTTACCAGTTTGGGAACGATAACCGCAAAACCAATAATCGCCGATAACCCTATTCCTGTTATGAGACCAAAGATTAAGCCTTGTTTCCCCGACAAATTGTCAAACATACTTTATAATAAATTATTTAACCTACTACATAGTGTAGTAGATAAAAGTATGTTTGTCAAAATTTAGTTATCCCCAGATTATCTTTGAAGGTATTTTATATAATTATTATCACAGGCGGGCGTGGCCGGAGTAATAATTTTTTTTGCGCACTGCCAGCCAACGCATTGTTCACTGGGCATTATTTGTTGAGTTTGTTGGCAATTAACCTGTTCATTATCAGCCGGTAAAAAATGGCTATAGGATGGAAATAAAAACTTGGTTGAGATGGTTAAAACGCCCAAGACGGCAATGCTGGAAAATAATTTAAAAAAACCAAATTTTACACTGGGAATATAATTATTGTCTACTAGCCTGTTTACTCTTTCTTCTATAATCTGGCTAAAAAACGAAATGGCCAGTCCTTTTTGTATAAGAGCATTTTCTTTTTGCGCCAGAATTTTGTTCAGAGCTTGCGCCAAAGGCGCCTTGTTTTTAAAATTATCGGTGGCCGTTTCATCGGCGGCCAGTTCGGAGAAAACAGCGTATTGTTTTGTTAAATTTTTTATTCCAGGGATAAAAAATAAAGCATTGCTGATTATTTTTATCAGGAATAATTTTATCGGTTCATAAACTTTTAGGTGGTGTTGTTCGTGCAGAAGCACAGCCTTAAGCTCGTTGTGTGATAATGAATTTACCACGGCGGAAGAAATACAAATGCGCGGATTTATAAAACCGTAACAAAAAACCGTCGGCTCATTGGTTTGAATTTCCATTACTTTTCCGGTCAGATTTATTTGTTGGGCGATGTGGTTTAATTTTTCCGAGGCAAGGTTCTTTTTGGCCGTGTATTTTTTTATAAAGCGGTTGGTTTTAAGGTAAATGCGGACGGATTTTACAATAAAAGACAAAATTGCGGTGAGCAGGCCAACGGCCAGGATAAAAAGCCCGGTAATTACGTAAGGGTGATTGGTAAAAGAAACTGGAGCTTGGCAACCACAGACGGTTTGAATATCTCCCAAAAGAGATTTGATGATAAAAGTAAAATATTTATAAAATTTAAACATTGCCAGGCCGATTAGGCCGGACAAGATTAAACTGATAGTGGTAAGTTGCGCCAACACCAGGTTAGCTTTTTTGTTTAAGACTCCCATCCGCATATATTACCTTATTTTTTTTAACTTTTTGCGCCATTCGGCCGTGTTGTAGTCGCTGTTTTCTAAAATATCAATAAATTGAGCCACAGCCACATCGCCATAGTTGTTCAGTAAGCTATTAATCATATTTCCGGATACGCGCGCCAAAAAAGCTGGCTTGTCTTCTGCGGGAGTATATATGTAGGCGCTACTCGCATCCTGATGACGTTTAAGAATGCCTTTGGCATGCAACCGGCTCATGGTGGTCATAATCGTGGTATAGGCGATTGCTCTTTTTTTACTCAACTTATTCAAAACAAACCGCACCGAAACACCCGCCCGTTGGTCGGGCAGGGTTTTTGCTTTCCAAATTATTTCCATTATTTCTTTTTCCAGACTTCCCAGAGACGAGGTAATTTTTTTGACCATACAGTTTGTCATCCTGAACTTGTTTCAGGATCTATTACGTGTCATTCCCGCCAGAGCGGGAATCCAGCCTGCCTGCCTGCCTGCCGGCAGGCAGGTCGACGATTGTCTGGATTCCCATTGTTATGGGAATGACAGACGCAGATGCTGAAACAAGTTCAGCATGACAGCCCTACTACACACTGTAGTATAACACAGCAATTTATTTCTTGCCAGGGGCCGGAGGTTTTGGTTTGTTTAATTTTTCCAATGTCGCGGACGGCACCTTCCATTCTCTTCCATTTAGCAGAAGACCGCTCTTCCCGTCGAAGGCCACCAAATCCCCCTCATTATTAGTTGTAATAGTGTATTCTACTTTTTCTTCTTCTTTTTTCTCTTCAGCATCTCTTTTTTTGCTTATCATGTATATTTTCAGCGTAGCCCGGTCTTCTGGCGACATACTTTCCAAATTCCTTAACCAACCGGGCATAAATGTTAAATTCATCGGCTGGCTAAAATCAAAGCGCGTAAAGTCCATGTTTTCCTTTTGTTGTTCGCCCATATTTGTATATTGATTTTAATAAAATAGTACTGGAATAATATAACAGATAATATATTTGGTCAATTAAATTTCTTGTTGCTAAAAACCGGTAAAAGCATTAAAATGCTTGTATGATTATATATGTATACGGCGAGGATACGTTTCGGAGCCGGAATTATCTAAAACAACAGGTGGAGCGGTTTAAAAAAGAGCGGGATCCGCAAGGGATGAACGTGGTTTTTTTGGATGGGCAGAAAGACGGCGACCGGATTTGGAGTGAAATTATGGCCACGCCTTTTTTGGCGGAGAAAAGAATGATTGTGATTCAGAATGTTTTATCGACCAAAGATCAGGAGGTGTTGGAATCGCTGGTGGATGGAATTAAAGCGAAAAAAGTTCCTGAAATGAACGTGGTAATATTCTGGCAAGGCGAACCAATAGGAAAATCTAAAGTTGCCAAGGAATTACAGACAATCTTGGCTAAAGAAAAATGGGCCAGAGAATTTGGTAATTTAACAGGCGCGCAATTATCCGCCTGGATAAAAGCGGAAGTGGCGGAGCGGGGTGGTACTATTAATTCTTCCGCTGTTTCCTATCTGGCGCAAAATGCCGGTCAGGATTCCTGGTATGCGGATTCGCTAATGGATCAATTGGTGGCGTATGCAACTGGAAAAGAGATTTCACTGGACGATGTCCGGCTTTTCCTGGAAGAAAAAGTTGATGATAGCATGTTTAATATGGTGGATGCGATAGTGATTGGCAACCGCAAGCTGGCGTTTAAGCTGGTAGAGGAACAAAGGCGTTTGGGCGAGGAAGATGGACATATTTTTGGCATGATTCTGCGCCAATTTAGAATTTTAATTTCCATGCGCGATTTATTTAACCGACAGGAAAATATTACCAGCGACACGATGGCCAAAATGTTGGATTTGCATCCGTTTGTGGTGAAGAAAAGTTTGCCGTTTATAAAAAAATATTCATTGGATAAGCTAAAAGATATTTATAAGCAGTTGCTGGAAATTGATATAAAAACAAAGACCGGCCTTGCAGACCAGTCTTTGCTGATTGATTTGTTTGTGGGGAAATTACTTTGATGTCTTAGCCAATCGTTTCATCAGTCTGGAAAGTTTACGGCCAGCCGTATTCTTTTTTATTACACCGGCTTTGGCGGCTTTGTCTAAAGCCTTTTGAGCCAATTTGATGGCATCGGCGGTAGGCGCTTTAATGGCTTTTTTGATAGAATCCTTGAAACCTTCGCGGCGGATTTTGTTTAGAATAGCGCGCTTTTTTGCTTTGCGCAGTTCTTTTTTGGCGCTTTGTATGTTAGGCATAGAGTTTAATTAACAATTAGCAACGAGCAATTAGCAAATTTGTTTCTTGTTAATTGTTAGTTGTTTATTTTTTAAATTAACAAAAATGAGAGTGAAATTTGTTAACTGCGAATATGGTACTATGGTTGACCCAAAAAGTCAAGGGGTTAGTCGTCTTCTCCGAGTAGTGGTTTGTCTATTAACAGAGCCTCAATAACCTTTTCACCACCGGCTATTTTTATTACGTCTTTATCTATTTTATTGAATTCTTTGTAGGCGTTGTTGTAGGAATTTACGGTAGTGGAAAGGTTGTTGCCGAGTTTCTTTAGATAATCATCATAGACTAAAATATGTTTGCCCAACTCCTCTACCCTCTTGCGGATTTCCTTGGCGGATTCTTCTATTTGCAACGCGCGCAGGCCTTGTAAAACGGTTTGTAAATAAGCCAGGAAAGAAGTGGGCGAAACAATGATAACGTGTTTTTCTTTGAAGGCGTATTCTATTAAATCGTGAGTGTTAATTTTTAAACCGCCGGTTTGGTCTATGAGCAAGTCGTAATAAATGCCTTCCGCCGGTATAAACATAAAAGCAAAGTCCAAAGTATTTTCCGCCGGTTTTATATACTTGCTGGTTTCGTCAATTCTATTTTTTAAATCTTTTTTGAACATGTTTTCCAGTTCCAGTTTTCGTGCCGGATCTTTTTCACTGACGGCGCGGTTATAATTTTCCAGACTAAACTTGGAGTCAACTGGTATGAGTTTGTCTTTTACAAAAACCACCGCGTCCACAATATCCCCGTCCGAGAATTTATATTGCATTTGGTAACTGCCGGGCGGTAAAACATTTTTTAAAACATTTTCCAAAAAATATTCTCCCAAAATTCCCCGGTGCTTTGGATTTTGTAAAACATTTTGCAAATTTTCCAACTGATCGGCAAAACCCAGCACTTGTTTGTTGGTTTCTTTTAAGCCAGTGAGTTCCTGGGTCACTTCGGTAATTATTTTCATACTCTGGCCGAATTGTGATTGAATTGTTTTGTTTATGTTCGCCTGAGTTTCATTCATTGCTTTATGCGTGTCGCTCATTTTTTGTTCTACCATCGTGTTTAGACTTTGAATTTGATTTTGCAACATTAAAAAAAGATTTTGTTCGCCTTCTTTTGGTTTTGGATTTTGTTTTTTTACGAGCAGAAAGACAATCGCAATGGATGCAAGTAATAAAAGCAGTAAAGAAATGACGATTAATGTTTGCATATATTTTTTTAATTGTCACGCTGAACTTGTTTCAGCATCTTTGGTAATTTATGACCGAAAGCAAGACGGAGATCCTGAAACAAGTTCAGGATGACAGTTGTTGCGTCTGTTGTTGAATTCAGCATTAAATTGTGGACCTGGGGAGAATCGGACTCCCGCCTGAGCAATGCGAATGCCCCGTACTGCCACTGTACTACAGGCCCGTTGTGCCCTCGGAGGGAATCGAACCCCCATTTAGCATTTAGGAAACGCCTGTCCTATCCGTTGAACGACGAGGGCAATGCGGGCATTTTATCTTAATATTTCATGTTTGGCAAGGGTCATTTTAATCCACCGTTTATAATGTAACTTTTTGTTGTCTTCTTTTTAGAAGAAGTGACAAGGAAGCGCAGGCTCATTGATTTTACTACAGGCAGAATGTGGATAACTCTGTGCATAAACCAGGTATAAAGTGCACAGTTGTATAGACTAATGTATACAAATTGGGCAATTTATGCAGTGAATAAGCCATTATTAGAGAAATGTTTCACATGGAACTTTGGACAACGAACAGAGATCCCTCGTCGGCTACGGCCTCGCTCGGGATGACAGACTCAAGAATGTTTTTTGTATACAAACTCAAGCTTCCTTTCAAAGTACTTTTTCGTCCACAAATCAAATTGAAGCCTTTTTTGTCCAAACAGGCGCCCGTCAAGGATTGGGATAAGTACGGTTTCGATTGTTCGCCTGCTCCGTATTAGAAGTAGGCAGTATCCGTGGCCTTGATGTATATACTGGTGTATACTTTCTTTGATTTCAAGCCTGGCTTTAATCAGTTCCAGTAGCTCAAAATCACCGGATTGCATTTTAAGTTGAAAAACCGGAATTTCTGAATTTTTTTGTTTTACCCACAGAAAAGAACCGGTACTGGTTAGCAGTCCGGCGATATAATCAAAAGACGGTAGCTGGCCCGACTGAATGACGTCAGTCGTTCGGGCGGGATTTTGGTTCGGGGGAGTGGTTTCTGGCATATGTTTGTCGTGAAACATTCTGTTCCTCTGGGAAACATACTCATTGTATCGAAAAGAGAACTGGGTGTCAAATGTCATGCAATTTAAGGGATTCCTCCACCTGGGTCGGAATGACAATTGGTGTAGTGGTCTGATACAAAGTGTAAACCAAATCAAGGCGCTTTGCCCGGAACAAAAAAACGTGATATAATATAAACAGCGCAATTAAAAATTTTATCATTATAGTATGGCAAATCCAAATCAGGCATTAATTAAATTCTTTGACGTTGCTTCATATATACTCGTTTTATTAACAATAGTTTTCGTTCCGCTTTTTATTGATAAAAGTTTATATAATCCTTATATAATATCCAAGCAGTATATTTTTGCCGGACTTATGCTTTTGAGTTTGTTATGTTTCGCGGCAAAAATTGTTTTATCAAAAAAAATAACTTACCGGCAATCCATGCTGGACGTGCCGCTGCTATTATTTTTAACGGTGTCTCTGGTTTCGTCTTTATTTTCCGTTAATTTATATGACAGTTTTTTGGGGCGCAATGAATATTTTGTTTTAAATTTTGTATTTTTAGTTTTTTTAGTTTTATTTTATTTTGCCATTGTAAACACGCTACATAATCCGCAGCGGTGGCGCGGAGTTTTTGATGCCATACTGATAGTGGGAGGAGTAGCGTCCGCCTTGTTTATTTTGAAAACACTTTTTAGTTTTAATTTGCCCTTCATAGGTTATGCCTGGAATGTAGTTGACAGCGCCAACAGTTCTTTTGGTTTGTGGATGGTTATGATTTTTATTCTGGCCGCCGGTTCGCTTATTAAAAAGAGTATTGGCGTGAGCCGGGCTTTGTTTTATTTTTTTATAATGATACTGGCGCTGGTGCCGCTATTGGTGATCGGCTTCGGATATTTTTGGTGGATAATGTTAGTTGGTCTTATTTTGCTTTTATTGTTGGGAGTTAATTTTTTGCATGATGCTAGAATGGGTTGGCTCTCGGTTTTATTTGCTTTGTTAATAGTCAGTTCCGTCTTTATAATATTCGGCAGTCCAAAATCACTGCAGTCGGTTTTACCTCCGGAAACATCGCTGGATGTTAAGCCATCATGGATGATAACCAAAAATGTTTTATTTTCCGGAGCAAAAAATTTTTTGGTGGGTAGTGGTTTGGGAACTTTTGCCGTTGATTTTTCTAAGTTTAGAACTGCGGATTTTAACTATGATCAGGTTGCTTGGTCGCTTCGGTTCAATCAGCCGCTTAATTCCTTATTTGCCATTTTAGCCGAGGGGGGGATGCTGTTGGCTTTGGGATTTGCCTTGATACTTTTATTTGTTTTGGGACATGTGTTTACCACTTGGTTTAAAGCCCGAGGCGCCAGTCAGGGGATTTCTCTTAGCCTTAATTTGAGTCAGCATAATATTCGTTTGGATGTTTTTTTGATGGTAATTGCCTGGGTGGTAATGTGGGTGGGAATGACGACAAATTTTTATAATGTTTCTCTTTGGGTTTTGTGGTGGCTTCTGCTGGGCATGATAATATCCGGCATGTCTTTATTGGGTCATAACATGATAAAGGAAAAACACGTAACGCTTGAAGACACTCCTCAATACAATTTGGCTTTTTCTTTTAGTGTGATTGTGGTGATGGCGGCAGTGGTAATGATTGGTATTTTGGGCGCAAGATTTTATTTTGCCGATCAAATATTTGTTAGCGCCTTAAGCGGCAATGATTTCGTCACCACCGAAGCAAAATTACAAAAAGCTTTATCTTTGCGTGGCAGTTCCGATATATATCATACGGCTTTGGCGCGCGCTTACTTGGTTAAAGCCGGTCAGTTGGCGCAAGAAAGCAAGCCCGATGTACAGGCGGTAACCGACCTATTGGCCCGCGCCGTAAATGAAGCCAGAATCGCGACTGATATTTCTCCCAATGCTGTGGCGATTTGGGAAAATTTGGCAACTATGTATGACAACGCTTCCCAATTGGTGCCGGAGGCGGCGGATTGGTCCATTAAATCTTTGAATCAAGCCAGCGAGCTTGAACCGACCAACCCCGTACTGATGTGGCGTTTGGGGAATGATTATATGCTGCAAAATAATTTTGCTAAAGCAATTGAGTATTATCAAAAATCAATCAGTCTGAAAAAAGATTTTGTGGGCGCTTATGTAAGTTTGACCGGCGCTTATGAATCCAATAAAGAACTGGATAAAGCCATAGAAGTATATAGAAATATTTTGCCTTTGGGCGCAAATAATTCTGAAATCCTATTTAATTTTGGCCGTCTGCTTTATAACCGGGGTCAAAAAGATGATAAAGCCGATGCGGAAAAATTATGGTTAGGGGCTGTCCGCATTCAGCCAAATTACTCCAATGCCTTGTATAGTTTGGGGTTGCTGTATGAAAGCTATGGAGACAAAACAAAAGCTTTGGAATACTATTATAAAGTTAAAGAACTTAATCCGGATAATAAAGATATAGTTGCCAAAATAAAATCTTTGGTGGTGGGAGCAGCCACGGTTACAAAGTAATTCAGTGTTGTCATCCTGAACTTGTTTTAGGATCTATTAAGACAAACCAAGATGCTGAATCAAGTTCAGCATGACTAATAATGTATGCAAAAAGTGAGTATTTTTATAATCGCTCTTCTATTAGGAATCTTAGTATTCCCGTCCGTTTCCTGGGGTGTAATGTCTTCCACAAATTATACAATTTTTGCCGACAGTGTTGACTCGGGAGGGGTTCTTAGTACCGGTGGCGCTTATAGTTTACAGGACACAGCGGGAGAATCGCCGGTTGGCTATACAACCAGCAGTACCTATACAGTTATCGGAGGCTATCAAGCCATGGATTGGAGTGTATTAACCATTGACATAGACACAAATGTCATAGATTTAGGAACACTTAGCTCGTCTGAGGTAGCGAGCGCGTCGGCAGTTGTTACTATAAACGCCGATGCCAGCACGGGTTATGTTTTATCCGTGGCCAGCGTTAGCGGTACCAGTTTGACCGGCGTTAGCGATGGAACGGTATCTGCCGGAAGCCAAGAATATGGCGTGGCGGCAAGCGGTATAGACGCTTCTTTTGCGGATGACCGGGCTATTACGGCCAGCTTGAATTTGTCCGCGTCAAGTACGGCGGTTACAGGTGCGCAAACAACCTTAACATTTAAAGCGGCTATGAGCAGTGTCAGCGTGGCGGGAAGTCGCAGCCAGTTCATCACTTTAACTGCTTCGACAAACATATAGGTCAAGGCCTGTCATTCTGAGCGGAGCGAAGAATCCCTCTCACGGTTTTAAGGAATCCTTCATTGCATTCAGGATGACAAATAACACAACAACATGAGAACGTTAAAATACATTTTATACACACTCGGAATTCTTACTGCTTTTATCGCCGTTTCACCCGCGCGCGCTTTTGAAATTTCGCCGGTAAAATATTTATTTACAGTTGATCCGGGAACAAGTCAGACAGCAGTTGTCAAAATAAAAAATACCGAAAAAAATAATTTAGCTTTTAAATTAAATGTTTTGGGAATGAGCCAAGATGAAAATGGCCGGCCGGTTTTTTCCAGAGGAATTGACGTGGCCGAAAGCTGGGTTTATCCGGAAAATAATTTGGTAAATATAAAATTCGGAGAAATAAAATCGGTGAATTTTATTATAAAAATCCCGGCCGATGCTGTGGCCGGGTCATATTATTTGGGGTTGAGTGTGGAACCGGTTTTGGAAAAAACCGGCGGCACAGGTTTGGCTACCAGGCTTGTTTCTTTGCTAACTTTACAGATAAAAGGCATGGTGCAGGAGTTGGTGCTGATAGAAAAATGGGAGCCATCCGCCAGTTTACAAAATGATTTGGAAATTAGGAAATTAAAATTTGATTTGGGTTTAAAAAATAGCGGAACAATAGAAGTGCTGATGAAAGGAACAGTGGCGATTAGAAATTGGCGGGGGGAAGAAATTTTTTCCGAACCGATAATTTTGGGAAATAAATTATTGGCCGGTTCCAGACGCGTTCTTCATCCGGAAATAATTTTAAAAAATAATATCAGCCTGCCCGGGCTTTATTCCGCGCAAATAAAAATTAATTACGGATTGACCAATCAGGTTGTTTCGTCTATTTCTTACATTTGGTATTTCCCAATGTGGAGCAAAATTGTTTTGGGAATTGTTACTTTGATTTTAGTATTATTGATTGTTTTAATGGTAAAAAGATCAAGAAAAATAAGAAGTAGGCAGTAGTTGTCATCCCCAGGATGATTGGGAATCCAGCGTCCAATTGAGTTGTCTGGATTCGCGCTTTTGGCGGGAATGACAAACATTTTTCTCCCGAAAACATCGGGATTTTTTTTGATTTAACGAAATCACGCCGCGTAACGACCATTGAAACGCGGCGCTTTATTTGCATCATACATATCCACACCTAAAATGCGTAATAACCATATGAAAAGTGGTTAAAAAGTTGTATAATGTATATATATAATGAACATGCACTGATTTCTATGGAGGAGCCTTGCAGAAGAGAAAGAGCGAAAAATAAACTCCCAATTCTTTTGATATTTGGGTTGGTTTTGTTTTTTGTGTTTGTCGGAATTTTCTCCAGAAAAGCCATCGCCGCCACCGCGCCATCCATTATCACTTATCAGGGTAAACTTCTCATTAGTAGCCGGTTAGCCACCACCACTCAAGACATGTATTTTATTTTGTATGACGCGATAACTGGGGGAAATATTTTGTATACGGCCAGCGGTACCATTGGTACTCCATTAGCCGTAAGCACCACGCCAAATCAGGGATTGTTTAGTGTAAATCTCGGCGACACTGGCACAAACGCTCTCGCATCGGCAATTTTTCAAAACAATGGCTCTGTCTATCTAGAAGTCAGAATCGGATCAGATACTTTAACTCCAAGAAAACAAATCACCGCTACACCATATTCCATCAACTCCAGGTATCTAGACGGAGTTGGAGTCAACACCAATTCCACCACCCAATACATACCCATGTCCGATACTAGTGGTAATTTTGTTTTTAATAGTACTACTGTCTCTACACTCACTGCCACAAATGTTACCTCCACCAACGTTTCCAGTA
>CAZXML010000010.1:0-37663 GCA_964641245.1 uncultured Gammaproteobacteria bacterium
CCGCGCCAATACGCACAATACCTTCACTGTCTAAGTTTTTTAATTTTTCTTCACTGACGTTTGGAATATCGGAAGTAATAATTTCCGGGCCAAGTTTTGTTTCGCGGACATCTATTGTGTAGTCTTCTATATGTATGGAGGTAAAATTGTCTTTTTGCACCACGCGTTCGGAAACGATAATCGCGTCTTCAAAGTTATAACCGTCCCAGGCCATATAGGCCACCAACATATTTTGTCCTAAAGCCAGTTCGCCTTCTTTAATACCGGGGCCATCGGTAAGACCTTGGTCTTTTTTAACTTTTTCTCCTAATGCCACTACCGGTGTTTGGTTAACACAGGTGGAATGGTTAGAGCGGACAAATTTACTTAAATAATGAGTGTGCTTTACGCCTTTTTTATCAGTGACTACTATATGGTTGCCGTCCACTTCGGTAACTTCACCGTCTGTTTCGGATAAAATAACATAGCCGGAGTAGTAAGCGGCTTTGGCTTCCACACCGGTGCCAACGAGTGGCGGTTGCGGGCGGATACAAGGCACGGCCTGACGTTGCATGTTTGTACCCATCAGCGCGCGGGTGGCGTCATCGTGTTCCAAGAAAGGAATACAAGAAGTGGCGATACTGATAATTTGATTGGAAGCGACGTCTAAATAATCTAAGTCGCTGGTTTTTCCTACGCCCGGATTGCCGTGAATGCGGGTAGGAACCATTTCATCTATAAAATATCCGTCCGCGTCTAATTTAACGGTAGCGGCGGCGGTGTTTACTTTTTCTTCTTTAAAAGCGTTAAGGTAAATAATTTCGTTGGTAACGCGACTGCGAACAGCAATAGTTTTTGTTTTTGCTTTGGCTAATTTAGAAGCCACATCCGCGGTAATTTTTGTGCCCGCTTTTACTCCGCCAACTTCGGCCAGCAAAATTTCGCCTTCGGTAAATTTAGGTTCGTTAGGAACTTCTTTTAAAACTTTGCGGTAAGGAGTTTCTATAAAACCAAATTCGTTCACGCGCGCAAAACTGGAAAGGTGGTTTACCAAACCAATGTTCGGTCCTTCCGGAGTGGCAATCGGGCAAATGCGTCCATAATGGGTGGTGTGCACATCGCGAACTTCAAAGCCGGCGCGGTCGCGGGACAAACCTCCGGGTCCCAAAGCGCTCACGCATCGTTTGTGTTCCAATTCGGAAAGAGGATTGGTTTGATCCATGAATTGAGACAACTGGGAACTCATGAAGAACTCGCGGATGGCGGAAATAACCGGCCGGGCGTTGATTAATTTATTTGGCGAAAGAGTTTCCAGTTCTTGAGTACTCATTCTGTCTTTTACAATTCTTTCCATGCGGGCCAAACCAACGCGGAATCTGTTTTGCGCCAATTCGCCAACCGCGCGGATGCGTCTGTTTCCCAAATGGTCAATATCATCCGGTTCATCTTGAGTGACATTTAAACGGACAACTTCTTTTACCACGGCCAATAATTTTTCCGGAGATAAAACGCGGTTTTCTTTTTTATCGTAATCTTCATTTTTATATCCTAAATCAAATTTAGTGTTAAATTTATAAACACCCACTCTGCCCAAATCGTAGCGTTCAAAGTTGAAGAACATGGCGTAAATCAAACTCTTGGCATTGTCGGCGGTAGCCAAATCTCCCGGGCGGATTCTTTTGTAAACTTCAATTAAACCTTCGCTTGGATTTTTGGCCAAATCTTTTTTGATGGTGGCCTCTACGTAGTCTATGCTGGGGTGATTATTTACATCTTTAAAAAGTTCAATTAATTTTTCGTCTGTTTCGTAACCGAAGGCGCGCAGTAAAGAAGTGGCAGCCACTTTGCGTTTGCGGTCTACTTTAATCCAAACCACATTGTTCATGTCGGTTTCAATTTCTATCCAGGCACCGCGATTCGGAATAATTTTGGCTCCGTAATAACGGCGGCCACGGATATTTTCCGCTGTGAAAAAAGCGCCGGCGCTACGGATAAGCTGGGAAACAACCACGCGTTCAATTCCGTTTACGATAAAAGTACCGCGTTGAGTCATTAGCGGAATATCGCCTAAATAAATTTCTTGAGATTTAGATTGAGTGGTGCGCTTGTTGAGTAGTCTGGCGGTCACGCGCATCGGAGCTTCAAAAGTTAAATTTCTTTCCCGGCAAACAACTTCATCAAATTTCGGTTCGTCCAAATAATAGTCGTCCAAATATAATTCCAAATCGCGTCCGGTAAAATCGGTCATTGGGGAAACTTCGTCAAATAATTCTTTGACGCCGAATTTCAAAAACCAATCATACGAACCTTTTTGCACTTCTATTAAATCCGGCACTGCCATAGCATCGCGAACGTTGGTAAAAAACTTTCGTTCGGTTGTCTTCAGAGGTTGGCGTTTAAAAATTGGCATATATTTAATTAGCAATTAACAATTAGCAATTAACAAAATTAAATTATTTTAGTTTTTTTATTATTGTCCAAAGTATTCTTGCGACTTCATCGGCGCAAGCCAGCACTTTCTGATAATCTGCCTCAATCAAATATTTTTGTTGGGAGGCAAAATAAAGTAGATACTTTGTTTCTTTTAAGGAGCCGAACGATATGATTAGAAAACGCCGATACTCATTATTACTTTGCCTCGCAAATCCTTCTACGATGTTTAATATCACTGACAAGCCGGCTCTTCTTAATTGCGATGTTATACCGAACATTTCGCTTTTAGGAAAATCTCTGGTCAACCTATAAATTTCCTTGGCTAGTAAATCTGCTTTGATAAATAATGGATTGTTCTTTTCTTCATTGTCCATTTGTTAATTGTTAGTCGCTTGTTAATTGCTAATTGTTTTTTGCTAGTTGATTTAAAACAAAAAACCGGCGCCACTAAAGGCGTAGGAATCTTTTTTCTTTATAATTTAGCTAAAAGCAAGGCCATGATAATTTTATAGAGCCTCTAAACCATCGGCATGCCGTATGGTCGGGCTTAATTTTTGCTAATCTAGGCCAAAATTGTTGTCTCTCTCTGTATAGAAGTGTAAAGTATTTAGATGATACTCTTTTTTTTACTTACTGTCAAGCGAAAAATAGTTAATAACCTTTTGTCAAGCGATTTTGAGTTTTCTCCAAAATTAGCCAAAAAAACGAATTATTTAAAACTTTATCCACAGGGCTTCGTCCCGACCCGGTCGGGACGAAGCCCTGTGAGCATATTTTTTTAAAAACAAAGGCATAGCGCAGCGAAGCCTTGTGCATAACTTTTTGTCTTGACAATAAACTTTATCACTTCTAAAATATCATCATGAATTTTGAAAATTTTTTTTCTTTATCAAGCTGCGCAAGAGTTGATGTCTCAACCGGATCGGATTTCTAAAACAAATCTCTCTCTTTTTTCTCGAACATTTTTTTGTTCAGAAAAAGTTTTCTAAATTTGATCCGTCAGTTAAAACATGCATCTCTTGCCGCAGCTTAATGAAGAAAAAATACGCCCCCGATATTTCTATCGGGGGCTTTACGTTTTTACAAGACTCTTGATGCTCTTTTTGGTATGTTCTTAAGACAATTGGGATGGTGCGGGGTCATTTTTCTGATGCCTTTGGCGTTCACATAAATGATCGGCGTGTAGATTACGACTATGCCGATGCAGGTGGTAACCAAAATGAAATTTACGCTCTTCAGCAAAAAAAGACCGGCCAAGACGCAAACCCCAAGGAAGAAAAACGCCAAGACGCTAATCTTCCAACACATTACCGTAATACGACACGCACAAATATTGCTCCAGTAAATCTTCCGTTTGTGCGCCCGCAACGAAACCATCTTGCCTGCCTTTTGAGTTTTCATGATTTTTCTCCTCTTTTCTAAAAAAAGGTTACCACGGACAGGCCATAAAGTCAACCGTGCCGATTTAACTTTTCTTTATAAAAAAAATCAATGTGATATACTATTTATTTTGGGCGGGGTTTTCTTTTATACAGCCCCTAACCGCTTGCAAAAGTTTTTTAACTAATTTATAATACAAAATCAAACAGGAGGATAATCGTGAAGGCAAAGAAAAAACAAGAAGATCTGTTTGACTTAGAGCAATGGCTCCGTCGAACAATTAACGGTGACACGAAGGCGCGTCTTACCGACATGAATATCATCATTGATGATGCCGGAAAGCCACTAGGTGTCGTTGGAGCCGGTGGAGTGTTTGCCGGAAAAAGCGGCACAGATGGCATTGCGCGTTGGGCGCCATTTCCCGGCGTATCGTTTGAAACCGTAACGCACCATCTGCTCAAGCAGACAATCATTACCATGATCATGCTGAAAATTGAAGAAGACTACGAGAACCCCCGCGGGTTGCGCGCCGACAAACTTCTTTCCTGCGCGCTGACCCACGATTTGTCCGAAGTTATCGGCACTGATATCAATTATCATCAGAAAAACAAAGACACCCATACCAGGGCGCGCCACAAAAGAAGGGATAGCCTGGCGCATGCCCAAGTGGTGGCCGGACTGCGCCCGGAATGGCGCGCTTACCTTCCGGCGCCCCCGGATATCAACGACGAGTATCCCGAAGTGGAAAAATCTTTTTGGAATTGCGCGGAGCTGACTGGATACTGCCTCTTTATGCTGGAAGAAGTTCAGCTGGGCAATATCAGTAATCAGCATATGGTTTCTTTTCATGATGATGTGAATAGATACATTGCGCGTTTGGAAAACAAGTCGGCAGTTTTTGCCAGTGTACGCGAGCTTTTGGATGTAGAAATTGCACCCAAGTGGAAAAGGCTGGCGGCCAAAGTAGAAAAAATCAGAAAAAAGTTGGCGAAAAAACAAAAAGGGGTGGTGGTAAAGAACCTGTCCGTCTTGCATTAGCGAGACGGACTTATTTTTTATTATATAACTCTTTGTCTAGTAAAATTTTTATGATATAATATGTTCAAATATGTCCAGACATCGCAAGCATAAACCAACCCTCTCCGAAAGGGTAAATTTGAATCCTGATATTAGCCGGGGGCTTTTTGCTATCTTATTATTTATTTTAGGCGGATTATCGGCCTTGAGTTTTTTTTCTCTGGCCGGAGTGGCCGGGCAATTCATAGATTCTCTTTTGGCTTTAACTTTCGGGCAGGTGCGTTATGTATTCCCCATTGTTTTAATTCTGGTGGCCATTCTTATGGTCAAAGATATGGAATACGAATACCGGCCCACCCACTGGCTCGGCTCAATTCTATTTATATTAAGTTTTAACGGTTTAATACACTTACAGGAACCGCCGGAGGAAATGTACAACCTGGCCACCCAAGGCTACGGCGGAGGCTTTGCCGGTCTGGCGCTGGCCTGGCCTTTAAACACCTATATCGGTTACTGGGGCGCTACCATAATACTGGCGGGTTTGCTTTTGGCCGGAATTATATTTTTATTTAATACTTCTCTGGCGCAAATTGTGGATCTCCACAAAAAATTCTTTTTATTGCTGGGCTGGTTTGGGCAAAAAATTATTTCTTTCTTTGGAATGTTTAAAACCGACAAAGTAAAGTTTGAAATAAAAGGAGAATACCGGCAGAATGATGCGGATGGTGAAGATGGTGGAAATGGTGAAAATGAAATAGCCGAAGAAGAACAACGGGTTTTTCAACAACGGACTTTAACCAAACAAGAAGAAGACGAAAAACAGGTAGAGGAAGAAATTGAAGAAGAACCGGAAGCAAAAGGCGTACCAAAACCAATTATCCGCGACTTGCCGCCGATTGATTTACTGTTTACTTCCAAAACAAAACCAACTTCCGGAGATATAAAAAGCAACGCCGAAGTTATCCGCGATACTTTGCATAACTTTGGTATAGATGTGGATATGGGAGAAGTGCGCGTTGGCCCCACTGTTACCCAGTACTCGTTAAAACCGGCCAAGGGCGTAAAATTACAACGCATCACGGCCTTAAGCGACAATTTGGCGCTATCTTTGGCGGCACACCCAATTAGAATTGAGGCGCCAATCCCTGGGCAATCGTTGGTAGGCATAGAAGTGCCCAATCAAAAAGTGGCTCTGGTTACTTTGCGCGAACTTTTGGAAAGCGCGGAGTTTAAAAAAATAGACAACCACAACATGATGATTGCGCTGGGCAAAGATGTGGCCGGAAAAGTTTGGTTTGCTGATTTACTAAAAATGCCTCACTTGCTTATTGCCGGTTCCACCAATTCCGGAAAAACTGTTTGTATCAATACCGTTTTGTTAAGTTTACTTTATCAAAATACCGCCGCCACTTTACGCATGATAATGGTAGACCCGAAACGCGTGGAATTAACCATGTATAACGGCATCCCCCACTTACTCACTCCGGTAATTACCGACGCGGCCAAAACTGTCAACGCTTTAAAATGGTGCATCAACGAAATGGACCGCCGTTTTACTCTTCTGGCCGACTCCGGCAACCGCGATATTGCCTCTTATAATAAAACCGCCGCCGAACCGCTTCCATATATAGTGTTTGTAATAGATGAACTGGCCGACCTAATGGCTATGGCCGCCAGCGAGGTAGAAGCCGGCATTATCCGCCTGGCGCAAATGGCGCGCGCGATTGGTATTCATTTAATTGTTGCCACCCAGCGCCCAAGCATGGAAGTAATCACCGGTCTTATGAAAGCCAACATCCCGGGCCGTATTGCTTTTTCTGTTCCGTCTCTTATAGATTCCCGCACTATTTTGGATTGTGCTGGCGCGGAAAAATTATTGGGGCGTGGTGATATGTTGTTTTTAACCAATGAACTTTCGCACCCCAAACGCATTCAAGGCGCTTTTGTTTCCGAAGAAGAAATGAAACGCGTGATAGATCATTTAAAAGGAGACACCCCGCCTGTCTACGATGAATCTATAGTATCCAGAAATAATAATTCCGGCGGAAGTGGCACCGTAAATATGTTTGGCGGATCAGCCAGCGATAATGACCCATTATTTGATGAAGCCAAAAAAGTGGTAATGGAATCCGGTAAAGCCAGCGCCTCGCTTTTACAGCGCCGGATGAAAGTTGGCTACGCCCGCGCCGCCAGATTGTTGGACGAAATGGAAGAAGCTGGTATAGTAGGACCGGCCGATGGCGCCAAACCGCGCGAACTATTTACCGAACACATTAACCCGCTCGGCCAACACACCCGCCCGGCCGAACCGGATGATATTCCGGAAGAGGAACAGACGCTGGATGCGGGCGGTGCGCCGGTGTTGGATGACGAAGCGCCGACTAAAGACGAGTAATTCTCCAAATGTCATTCTGAGTGAAGCGAAGAATCTCTGTCTGGTTGAACGTAAACGATACGGACAGAGATCCTTCATTGCATTCAGGATGACAACATAAAACGAAGCTATGGCAGTTTTCTGTGTAAAAAATTTAGAATCACAAATACGGGTGGGAGAACGCTTAAAAAAAGCGCGTGAGGAAAAAGAATTATCCCTGGATGATATCTATAAAAAAACCAGAATACCAAACAAGTATCTGGAAGCCATTGAGTTTGGCAATTTTAAAGAACTTCCCCAAGCCAAAGCGCACCGTCTTGCCTACATCCGTGAATATGCCGAGGCATTAGATTTAAACTCGGCCAGTTTTCTTTATCAATTTTCCCAGGAAGCGGATTTAACAAATTATATCCCCGCCCTTCCGCGCCGCGCGCTAAAATTATGGGCCTCTAATTCTCTTTCAAATATTTTTAAAAATTTAGCAGTGGCAATTTTACTCATTGGTTTTCTTAGTTACTTAACCTGGCAGGTAAACGGCATTTTACAACCGCCAAAATTAACCGTCTTCACTCCGGCCGACGGCTATATTTCCAGCAAGCTAATGGCGCTGGTGCAGGGTGAAACAGAAAAAGAAGTCCGGCTCACCGTAAACGGCAAAGACATCATGCCTAACAATAACGGCCGTTTCGAAATTCCGGTGGACTTGTCAAACGGCGTGAATACTATTACTATATCTGCAATCAAAAAACACGGAAAAGTGACCACTATTACCCGGCATGTGATTGTAAAGTTTGGAGGTCTAACCGTGGGAAATGCAGAACGAGGTTTTTAAATTTTACAAACAAACTCCTAGCAAGCTTCACCACTTGTCATTCTGAGCAAAGCGAAGAATCTCTGTCCGTAATGTTGTCATACCAAACTCGTTTCAGCATCTGACGGTAGATCCTGAAATAAATTCAGGATGACAGACAGAGATCCTTCACTGCGTTCAGGATGACAATAATAATTTAATATCTAATAAATAATATTTAATATAATTGGATTATGGCGAAACAAATATCCGACGAGGTAAAGGAGAAACTCAAGGCCGCGGAAAGCGCGATTGAACAGATTAAAAGCAGATTCGGAGATGGAGCCATAATGAAATTTGGCGAATCAAAAACAATGCAGGTGGATGTGGTGCCTACCGGATGCTTGTCTCTGGACATAGCTTTGGGCGTAGGCGGAGTGCCACGCGGACGGGTAATTGAAATTTACGGCCCGGAAGCCAGTGGTAAAACCACCCTTGCTCAACATATTGTGTCTGAAGTGCAAAAACTTGGCGGAATTGCCGCTTTTGTGGATGCAGAACACGCTTTGGATCCGGATTATGCCAGAAAAATTGGTGTAAAAGTGGATGAGCTTTTAATCTCTCAACCTGACACCGGCGAACAGGCTTTAGAAATTGTAGAAACACTGGTGCGCTCTAATGCGGTAGATGTAATTGTAATTGATTCGGTGGCGGCTTTGGTGCCAAAAGCGGAAATTGAGGGCGATATGGGCGACTCGCACATGGGCCTGCACGCCAGATTAATGAGCCAAGCGCTAAGAAAATTAACCGGCATCATCAGCAAATCAAAAACAGTGGTTATTTTTATCAATCAAATCAGAATGAAAATTGGCATTGTTTTTGGCAATCCGGAAACAACTACCGGCGGTATGGCTCTAAAATTTTATTCTTCGGTAAGAATTGAGGTAAGGCGCGCCGCGCAAATAAAACAAGGCGACAAAATTATCGGCAACCGCGTTAAGGCCAAAGTGGTAAAAAATAAAGTAGCCGCTCCGTTCCAGACCTGCGAATTTGATATCATGTACAACGAAGGCATTTCGGTTTCCGGCGATATTCTGGATAACGGTGTTGTCTACAAGGTAATTACAAAATCCGGCAACTCATATTCCTACGGCGAAGAAAAATTGGGCGTAGGCAGAGAAACCGCCAAAAGATATCTAAAAGAAAATCCTAAAACATTAAAAGCTATTTCCAAAGCAATTTGGGAAATAGTAGAAAGAGGCGAAGCGCCGGAAGAAGAAGACGGATCTGTAGATGATAGCGTTCCACCACCAACAGAAGAATAAACAGATATTAACATTATAAAATGAAAAATCCGTTCACATAAGCGAACGGATTTTTTATTTATAATTTTTTTAATCGTCTTCATTTTTAACATTATTTTTAATGTCTCCTATTTTTTTATCGTCCAACATAAAAATTACAAGTGACAACAATGTTACACCGCCCGCTAAAATATAATGTTCTACTCCAACTGCCATACCAATTGCAGCCACCATCCACAGGCCGGCGGCCGTAGTCAAACCTTCCACGCGATCTGCCCGATGCAAAATAGTACCGGCGCCAAGAAAACCAATACCCGTTACTATATTAGAAGCAATTCTGGCTGGATCAGGAGAATTAAATGATGCGACAGAAAGAACTGTAAAAACCGCAGATCCTCCACCCACCAGCGCATAAGTTCTTATACCTGCCCACTTTCCCATTTTTTGTCTTTGCCATCCCAATATAGCACTTAAAACAATCGCGGGTACCACGCGCGCTAACAACAAAAGTTCTGCCATATAGGTAATAAAATTTAAATTAACCTGTAATTATTATATCACCTAAAAACAAAGCTTGCTAATACTAACAAAAAAGCATCCCGACTAAGTCGGGATGCTTTTTTGTTTTGTCGGGATTGTGGGACGAAGTTGGAACGTATTTGATAATAAATGATTGCATTCCTCTCTAAAGCAAATAAACTCAATAAACAAGTGCGAGCTTCGAATGAGTTGTATTTTTATAACGTTAATCTAGCAATTTATACAAATCTTCAAGTTTATCTTCGGGAGCGACGTAGAAATTTACACCCTTAATTTCTGGAAATTGCAAAAGTGTGTTCTTGATTAAGGGCTGAATATCATTGAGTGTATAAGAAACACCGGCCCAACCATCCAAATGAATATTAGTAAGAACATAGGCCGTTTGGTTTATCACCTTCAAGTACACAACCCTTACATTTGCTTGAGAAGGAAACTCCAAAGCTGCTGCGTTAGCTGATGCTAATATAGTATTAGTGGTATAAGGAACCAATAACGTTTTTGGCTCAAAAGTCCATGTATCTGCCGGATTTGTTTGCCCACCGACATTCATATATTCAAGCATAGCTTCCAAATATTTCTCCTTATCCTTCGGCACCATAATCTTGACCGACATAGTTTTTGTATTTTCACTCCCTGTTATAAATTTTTCTTTTATTTCATCGAAAATATACGATTTCCCATCTATAGAAAACCATGACTGATTCGCGCTTCGTACATCTAATAAATCGAATTTAGGGTCTATGTTAGCTGATACTATAGGAAAAGTGCTAGATGAATTTATAGCATACAACGTACCTGTATGCTGAACTGCTTTGTCATTCCAATCCATGCTTAAGTAAAAAGTTTCTCCCATACTTTTGCAAACGTGCATTATTGATGGTGCGTGATTCCAACCGTTAAAAGTTTGTGGAGAAATCCAATAGCCGATTTTATTCTGATCACACCAATTAATATTCTTTTCATAGTACCAAGGAAGATCCGATGGAGCGATATGACAAACACCAACTTCGCATGGTTCGGTTGGAATATATTCTTTATACCGATATTTACCATTGGCAAGCCATTCAAAGTCAACGAAGCGACCTGCATTTTTTGTAGTAAGAGTTTTAATATCCAAGAGAGTAACCAACTGTCCATCAGACAATCCAAAGTGGTCATCACAGAAAAGACAGCCGGTACTGTATATGCTAAGATGGCGAGAATCAGACGAAAGTTTGTCTATAAATAAATAAGGCGTATCGCTTGATAAGCGAAGGCTTTTGATTGAGCCGAGGGATTGCAAGTTATGATTTTTCAAATCGTATAAATACAGTGCTGAATCCGTAGGTTTATCAGCGCCTAAAATTTTGTGATCATCAAGTAAAAAGCTAAACACAATTATTTTTTGATCTTTGAAATAAACTTGATCAAGAAGGGTGGCATCACTTGAAAGTTCAAGTATTTGTTTTTTAGCCTGTGTCGTATTGTCTGGTGTGCGATCTTGTTTTCTGTAATTATCGGCGTCTTTTCTTAGGCTGTTAAATGTTATATATGGTGTTGAGCTGTTTTCAACAACAAAAACTGGTTCTGTTTTGGAGGTTGTTGTTTCAGGAACAACATTATTCATGATAGCTTCGGTGTTTAAAGTCTGATTCGTGACTGATTGTGTTGGTTGGGAATTATTACAGCCAAAACCAAATAATACCAAACTTAAACTGACAATAATTAATCTTTTCATAGTTGTACCATTCTAATAGTTATAGTAACTATAGGAGCTATAGTATCAGATTTAGGTGAAATATTCAACAGAATGCTGATGACCATTTAAAAATATTTTCAACTTTAGAACTAAAAATTTGGTGTAGACTTAAACAAAAAACTTCTCTAAAAATGGAGAAGTTTCGTATTGTCGGGCTAGTGGGACTTGAACCCACAATCCTCTGCTCCCAAAGCAGATGCTCTAGCCAATTGAGCCATAGCCCGTTTGAATGAATGAAAAGAAAATTATTTTTCTTTTCCGAGTGAGAACGGGCTATATATGGCAAAGCCTCTATAGCCTGTTTATTTTTATTCTGGTGCCGCGGGTCAGAGTCGAACTGACCACGCCAGCCTCTTCAGGGCTGCGCTCTACCGATGAGCTACCGCGGCATTGTAAGTTATAAAATAGAAAGTTATAAAGTTTATAAAGTGCGTGGCGACAACTTTCGTGCGACTTTATAACTTTAAGAACTTTAAACTTTTAACTTGCGCCGCCTTTACGGCGCTGTGGACCCTGTCGGGCTTGAACCGACCACCCCCGCGTTGCAAACGCGGTGCTCTACCAAATGAGCTAAGGGCCCTTATGCTTTGTTTAGCCCGAATAATATATCAGCGTTTAGTAAAAAAGTCAACAGCCCTTGAATAAATTTTTAAATGATTATATACTGCAAATAGATAAACTTCCCACAAGGAGAACGGCATGCACACATATCTTTTCATCTGTGGCATCATCGCAAACGGTCTCGTTCTTTTAACAATCATCGGACACATAATCTCCAAAATTAGCGAAAGAAAAATCAACAAACAGATGGCGGCTGAAGAAGCTCAAAAACAAATCCGCTATAAAGAAGAGCTGAAAGAGGCCGAAAAGGCTTGGCAGGTGTGGGCTAAAAAGTATGACGAATTGAGACAAAGTTGGGATAAAGAGACCGACCGGTTCAAACGCATGCTCCGTCAGGTCCAATGCGAGCAACATAAATGGGTGATGTACCAATTCACTTCTACGAGTAAGAGCGTCTGCTTATTTGAACTAGGCAAAGAAAACAACTGGTTTTATCAAAAGCAGTAACCCGCAACCAAGGAGGCCGCGATGACGCGTATCAGAGATACCAGTAAGAAACAACCGCTGTTTGATCCCAAAAAAGTAGCCGAGGCTTTTGGCGCGGATGTGGTGACTTCCACCATAAAAAATCGAGCGCGAGATAACAGATGCTACATAGAAATAGTTCGCCACAAAAAGAATGGCCGTAGAAGCAAAAAAAGGATTTACGAACTACGGAATATTCAAGAGATGAACAAATTCACTCTTTTAGGAATTGCTGATGGAGATAATCTCTTCCACTGCCTTTATATAGCCGCCAGACATGCGAAAGATTTTTGGAAGCGGGTTTGCGCTTATTCGCATGGTAGTGAAGATTCGCGAGGCTCTCCATACTACAGATTTGTGGTTTGTTTCTACGAAAAAAGATAAAAAAATTTACGGCGAACGCACCACAAAGTTCGCCTATTTCAAAAGCAACTCATACTCTGGGTTGTTTTTGTTTATGAGAGGTTCTCTTTTGATATTGTAAATGAAGATAAACAAGAAAACTTAAAATTGCGGCAAAAAAACACCATACCGAAAAGAATGTTTGAATAAAGAAATAACTCGCAACAAAAAAAGAAATAAATAATGCCACTCCAAATAAATTTATAATTTTATAGCTGGAAACAACCGCGCTCCCGCAGGTTATAACTACATAAAACGCAATTGCCCAAAGCGGGTATAAATAAGGGAAATCGTAGGCAATACTGCAACTGACAATATGAGATGTGACCGGACCGGTCAGAATAAAATACAGCGAATTTACCGCCACTGCCATGCCAACAAGTAAAAATAAACGTAAAATATTTTTCCGCCAACGGTCTTTTTCTAATAATAAGATGGAGAGAGGAGTAAAAATTGGCCAAAATACCTGAAAAAATATTGAGTATACATAAGTCATTACCGTGTTGAGTATAGGCGAACCAAAAGAGAGCCACACAACCCCTTCAACAATTTGTTGGATTCCAAATAATAAGGGGATGGCGGCGAAGGGAATCTCCGCCTTTTTCTTAATCTGCGACAATGTCACTGCCCCAACAGCAACAAGCGCTCCGCCGGCTACAAAACTGGCCGTTGCAGAAAAACACATAAAAAAAATTTACTTTGATAGCCTACCAAGTATAACACACCGACATTGCCAGCCCTAATGAAACATGTTACGGTTAAAGAGGTGTCGCTCATTAACAACGGGACAAGCAACAAGCGCGATTAACATAGCGCTGAAAGGACCCGCATGCGCAATGCTCTCATTTCGGCGCTGCTCGTGATTTTTCTTAGCTCACTGGATTACACCGGCATCGGACCAAACTTTACTATTGATTTACGTAAGCCTACTTATTTCCTAGTAGACAAAAGTTTTTGGTACCAATGTGAAAATGATCCGGACGGCTATGAAGCTTGTCGCACCTACAGAATTAGACAAATCAATGACGGGTTTAACGATTGGTTTGATCATTTTGATGTAGCCACTCGACCAAAAGCGGTAATTGTTTTCTCGCAGGATGACCTGCCTGAAAGCCCTACATATAATCTTATACATTTAAAAATTGAAGAGGGCCACTGCGGGATGGCCACTCCCACAGAGATTGCTGTGGCATGCCACTACAAAAAGACACATACAATTGTATTTAATCTGCCGAAACATGTTACGTCTCCAATCTTTGCTCATGAACTTGGCCATGCTTTACAGAGAAACAGAACTCATGACGACATGCCTAAAGACACATACTCAATCATGTCCTACACGCTCGAACCCAACCATGTTTTGCCAATAGACATAAAAATATTGTGCAAAATGCACCCCGAATGTCCGCCTCACGAAGACACTTGGTGTTGGGGTGGGTTCTGGGATAAGGACCGCTGCCCATCTGTCTCGTATGAGGAGGGCGAAAAAATGTTCCGAGCTTTAAAAAAAACTACCTCAAAATAAACTAGCGCCCTACTTGTCTCACTTCTCCGGAGGTGAGACTTTTTCTTTTAAAAACTGCCCGACAGATTGACTTTTGGATGAATTTATGGTAGTATTATTAATAATCTTTATCAAAATTTTATGTACTCAACCGACCAAAATCTAAGCAAAAAAGAACGCCATGAACTGCGCCGGGCAGAAAAGCTGGCCGCCCGCGAATCTGGCGACAAAAAAGCAAAAACAACCCGTATTATGCTGTGGTCTTTTATTGTTGTTTTTGTGGCCGGTACCGTAGTTTTCATGTCCGTTTTAGCTTCAAAAAATAATACTACCGCTCAATTTATCGGCGGCACCGTAAAAGCGGCCGACAATACCGACTGGATAAAAGGCGCGCCTTTAAAAGACACAAAAGTAACCTTGATAGAATATAGTGATTTTCAATGCCCGGCCTGCGGCGCTTACTACCCAATTGTAAAACAGCTAAGCCAAGAATTTAAAAATCTTTCTGTTGTCTATCGCCATTTCCCTCTGGCCCAACACGCTAATGCCAGACCGGCCGCACAAGCAGCCGAAGCCGCCGGCCAGCAAGGTAAATTCTGGGAAATGCATGATTTGTTGTTTGGCAATCAAAACGCATGGTCCGACTCTAATACCGCCGAACAAATCTTTATTGCATACGCGCAATCATTGGAGTTAGATATGGAAAAATTCAAAACTGATTTTAATTCCGCCGAAACCAAAAATAAAATAGAAGCAGATTACCAAAGCGGGGCCAGCGAAATAGACGGCACGCCGACATTCTTCTTAAACGATAAAAAAATCCAAAATCCTCAAAGTTATGAAGACTTCAGAAGCATCATCCAACAAGCCGGCGGTACCATCTAAATGGCTTCCCGTTGCATTTTTAATTATAAGCGCTTTTGGCTTTGCCGACGCGACTTATCTTACAACCCAGCATTATTTAGGTTTACCGGTTGCCTGCTCTATTTTAGAAGGCTGCGAACAAGTTACCACCAGCCCTTACTCTTTCATTTTCGGCATACCGGTCGCGCTTTTAGGTTCCATGTTTTACCTTACTGTCCTTATCCTAAGCGTAATTTATCTTGATTCCAAAAAAATTAAATTTTTAAATTTCATTGCCATAATTACTCCTATCGGTTTCCTGGCTTCTCTATACTTTGTCTACCTGCAAATTTTTGTTATCAAGGCTATTTGTTTGTGGTGCATGGGTTCGGCTACAACCTCAACCCTACTTTTCATTTTAAGCTTAATATATCTTCACCGTCAGTCTGACACAAACCAAGACGGCAACAGTATAAAGCACGAGACGATACTTGATTAATATTTGATAGCCTTGGCCACCACTTTTGCCACGCCTTTGTCCAAAGCTTGAGGAAGAATATTATTTGGTTTTAAATTTTTTACATAGCCGGCCAAATTTTTGGCAGCTTTAATTAGCATCTCACCCGTAATTTGGGTAATTCCATTATCCAACGCGCCCCGAAATATTCCGGGGAAGGCCAAAACATTATTTATCTGATTAGGAAAATCCGACCGACCGCTGGCCACGATAAACGCGCCACCGGCCGTTGCTTCATCCGGCATTATTTCCGGCACCGGATTAGCCAAAGCAAAAACAACCGGCTTTGGATTCATTTTCTTTATGGCTTCTCTGTCTATAATTTTCGGCCCGCTGACACCGATAAAAACATCGGCATTTTTTAAAACTCCGGACAATGAATTGTCGGCGGTTGATTTTTGATTTGTTAAAATAGCCAGCTCCATCTTTGACGGATTTAAATCCGTTCTTCCGCTATAAAGCAATCCTTTGGAATCACAAACAGAAACATTTTTAAAACCATATTTTATTAACATCTTAGCCACGGCTGTTCCGGCTGCGCCCGCTCCGCTTACCACCACTTTCGCCGCCGACTTATCCATCTTTTTTAATTTCATCGCGTTAATCATGGCCGCCAACACAACGGTGGCCGTACCATGCTGATCATCATGCATTACCGGAATAGATAATTCTTTTTTCAACCTCTCTTCTATTTCAAAACAGCGGGGCGCGGAAATATCTTCCAAATTTATACCGCCAAAAACCGGCGCCAATTGTTTTACAGCCTTAATAATTTCTTCGGTGTCTTGCGTGTCCAAACAAATTGGAAATGCGTCCACTCCGGCAAATTCCTTAAACAAAATCGCCTTCCCTTCCATTACCGGAATGGCCGCCTCCGGCCCCAAATTACCCAAACCCAAAATAGCCGACCCGTCCGACACCACGGCCACGGTATTTCTCTTTAAAGTATATTCGCGAGCCAAAGTTTTATCCTTGGCAATCACCCGGCAGACTTCGGCTACTCCCGGCGTATAGGCCAGCGAAAGGTCTTTTTTATTTTTAATAGACACTTTGCTTTTTAACTCCAATTTACCGTGTAATTTTTTATGCAGTTTTAATGACTCGATGTATACGTTGTACATACAAATAATTAACAATTAGCAATTAACAAACAAACTGTCATCCTGAACGCAGTGAAGGATCTCTGTCAGTATTGTTTCGACAAACCGGACAGAGATTCTTCGTCTCACTCAGAATGACAATGATTAGACAATCTCAATTATCTTATTTTTGCCGGTAAATCCTTTTTTTATAACCACTCTGGACTGCGACACTTTAAAATATTCGGCAAGAACTCTGACAATTCCTCTGTTTGCCAGTCCGTTCTGTGGCGGTTCGGTCACGCAAACTAAATAATGCGAGCCGTCAATCTTCTCTACTTTTTCCTCATACGATGCCGGCTTGGCTTTTATAAATATTTTCATGTGATATAACGACTACGGCTATAATAATCCAAAATAAGAACGCTAAATCATTTTTAAAATATGGGACATCCACCAAACCGTGTACAACCAAAACAGTTAATACACCTAACAACCCCGCGCCCAATATTTTATCACTTTTTACAATTTTACGGGACAGATAAAAAGCATACCCTAAAATTGTAATTATTGCCAGCATGCCCGGCAAACCAATTTCCGTCCAGAAATTAAGAAATATATTATGCGGATAAATTAATCTTTCCATAACTATTTTATCGTAATACGGTTTCTGAATTTTTCTAAAAAATTGCCGCACACCCGTGCCTAAAATAAAGTTCTGCGGAGATTTTGTTAAAAATGTCTGCGTATAGCCCCAAAGACGCAAACGGTTTTGATTGGCCTGATCTTGAAATAAAACCGCTTGGCGCATTGAGGGTATAAGCAGTGAAAAAATTACTCCTAAAACCGCTGCTGCTACTGCTAGTTTTTTATAACCGACAAAAAACAAAAAAACCAGGACACCGACACCTAAACCAATCCAAGCGCCTTGCGATTTGGTAAAAACTACGGCCAGCAAAGCAAGTATTGTCATTGCGAGGAGCTGTGGCGACGCGGTCCCGACAGCAAGTCGGGATCCTCGATTCACTATCGGGACAATCCCATTGTTGGCACTACCAGTACTGTGAGATTGCTTCGCTTTGCTCGCAATGACAAACACCATCAACATCACCACCGGCGCCAGATACAACCCCACGGCGTTTGGCGAGCTATAAAAAGCGGTCACTCTGCGGGCTGCCTCTACTGTCCATTCCGGAGTAGCAATGCCCCAGCCGGTAAATTTTTGAATAATTGAATAAACGCTGATGCTTAAAACTGAAAGAGTCAGCCCCCAAATCAAATCCTTTGCTTTGACAATGTCCTTACGCCCAATTAAAATCAGAAAAAATATCATCGGCTCTAAAAAGAAAGCCCGCCATTCTCCAAAAGACGGAATCGGCATATCACTGACAAAAATACTTATTACCGAAGCCAAAAAAAATAAATCAAAGGCAATAAACAATAGTTTATGTTTTTGGCTGACGGCCCAAATATTTCTAAAATCATGGCGGCTATATTTAATTAGCCAAACTAAAAATAAAGCGACAAAGGACAGCTCTAAAACCGTAGACGGAAAAACTAAATTTTTAAAATGAAAAACCTCAAAACGAATAAGGTAGGTAGGGAGAAAAATTATAAATAAAATAACCGCCAGACGAAAATTCTTCCAGGCAAGAAATAAAAATAATAAAAAATATGAAATTATCAGAATATTCAACATACTTACCATTTGAATTGCCCATGCTTCAGCATGTAATTAAATTTGATGATGTGAAACGCGATAAATTCATTTTGGATTGTGCCGTCCAGCGCCATTTTTAACGCTTTGGCAAACGAAGTCGGCACCACTTTGATTGGAAAATCTTCGTCGCCCTTAAGCGGAGACAAATATAAATTCTTGGCCGCGTAAATATGTATATTCCAAATCAAAGTATTGCTGGGCGATTTTTGATAAACTTTTTTAAGAATCCTTGCCCCCATTCCCGTTTCCTCGCGCAATTCCCTTTTAGCTGCCAGTAATGGCGACTCATCTTTATCTACCCGGCCAGCCGGCAAAAACCAAACATTTTTTTTAAAGCCGTGCCGATATTCTTTAATTAATAACAACCGTCCCTTATCGTCAAATGGCAGAATAGTTACCGAATCCGGACGTACGCAATACTCAAAAAGCTTTTTTTTACCGTTAGGAAAAAATACGTCTCTTTGCAGGATTTTAAATATTGTTCCTTTGTAAACTTGTTTAACATGACCCAGACGTTCTTTTGCCATACGAACTAATTCTTTCGAGTAAATTCATGTTTAAAAATATAAGTGATGAAACTACTGCCGACCAACGATAAGGTGCCAATAATAATAAAAAGATAGGTAAATGAAAAAACCTCGGCCATATATGCTCCGATCGATGCGGCCGCAGCTGTGCCCAAACTGACAATTGTGCTGTATACCGACCACTCATAACCCGCTTTTTCGGCGCGAATATAGCGCGTGTAAATCACTACCCAGCCCGGAAATGCCAGAGCGCCCCCTAAACCATATAAAAATTGTAAAACATACAAAATAGAGAGGTTTGTAGCCCAAATATAACCAAAAGAAACTAAGCTCATTAATAATGAACCGGCAAATAAAGTTCCTAATTCCCGCCGGTTCCCAACTTCTTCATCTGTCCATTTCGCCACAATAATCTGCATTATAGCTTTTGTAACCAACTGAATGGTGACGGCGATACCGATTGCCGTTAAAGTGGTGCCGGCCACATTTTGCAGCATATAAACGGCAAAAATTGGCTGTACCAACCCAAAACTGCCGATAATAAATAAATCGGACAGAATTAAAATACGTAAAACTTTATGCATAAAAAAATGACTGCTTATAATCTAATCATAACAAAAAATTATGGCCTTGTCTATTTAAAATTTGCTTGAAAAAAACCCTAAATATTGATACCCTACTACCTATATGCGCATATTTTTCCAAAAATCTATCCTGTCACTGCTTGTCATTTTTTTATTGTTCCCGTTGCTTGCCGCCGCCACACCGGACGAAGATACCAGACAGCAATTGGAGCAACAATTGCTGGATATTGAAACCCAAATTACGGCGCTGGAACAACAGCTGACTACCACTAAAGGCGAAAAAAATACGCTGGCCAACAAAATTAAACAACTTAAAAATGATCAGGCCCGTTTGCGTCTACAGATTAAAGCCACCAATGTTAAATTAAACGATTTAGATAAAAAGATTAACACTACCGTTAAAGCGATTGAAACAAATAAAGCCCGAATTGCCCGTTTAAAAAATGACATGGCAAAATTAATACGCCTTTTATATCAAAAGGACCAAGAGTTATTTTTACTTAGCCTTTTAATCGACGGCGGTTTAACCGAAGCGTTGGCCGAAGCCGCCAGTTATCAAAAACTGTCCACCTCTATCAACGCATTAGTCCAAGAATCAAAAGTGGCGCAACGGGAACTAAATAATCAGCAAACAAATTACGAAGATCAACAAGATGATACCCGCGAACTGCTTAGCGTTGCTCAAATCCAGCAAAATACTCTCAACGGAAAATTACAGGAACAGACACAATTATTAAAAGACACGCAAGGTTTGGAAACAACCTACCAAAATCTTTTAAAAGACAGCAAAAAAAAGGCGGCCGAAATCAGAAATCGTATTTATGAATTATTGGGAGGCGGCGCGCAAATTAATTTTGGCCAAGCGGTGGCTATTGCCCAGTCCGTAAACAGCCAAACCGGCGTATCGGCGGCTTTTCTACTGGCCATCCTCACTCAAGAATCAAATTTAGGAAAAAACGTCGGCACCTGCAATCGCGCCGGAGACCCACCGGAAAAAAGCTGGAAGGTAATTATGAAGCCTGACCGCGACCAGGAACCGTTTGTAAAAATTACCGAAGAACTGGGCCGTGATACCAATGTAACCCCGGTTTCCTGCCCTATGAAAAATAAAAACGGCAGCCAGCTGGGTTGGGGTGGAGCCATGGGGCCGGCGCAATTTATTCCTTCCACTTGGATGGGTTACAAGGATAAAGTTAGCGCCTTAACAGGGAAAAGCCCGGCTAACCCATGGGATATCCGCGATGCGTTTACAGCCGCGGCGCTGCTTTTAAAAAATAACGGGGCAGATGGAACCGATGACGGCGAATGGAAAGCGGCCATGCGATATTTTTCCGGAGGCACCAATAAAAAATATAGATTTTACGGTGATAATGTTTTAACCCTGATGAGAAAATACGAACAGGATATAAAAGATTTAGCAATTTAAATTTTATAAACAAAAAAACCGACCATTCAGTAGGCCGGTTTTTAAATTAAAGATTACTTCTTCTTGTCTTTTTTTGGTTTCTTGACGTTTTTCTTCTGCGCATTGTTTCCTTTTGCCATAAGATGTGTTAATTTAATTAAATTCCAACACAGCTATTATACCATATAATCTTTTAATTAACCTATTCCGCCCAAATAACAAACGTGAAAAGTTTTTTTCCATTGCCTAAATCTTTTTCGTGAAGAGAACTGCGACCATCGCCGGATTTTCGGACAACTTTGCCCCATTCTGCTGAATCCAAAGCATCAACTTCGTCATCGGCCTCAACCGCTTCATCACCAGTCATTGCCTGCGCCAAAGCTTTGTTGCTGAAAACACTGCTCCAGGCGGTAGTAATAGCATCTAAATGTGAATAAATTAATCCCAGTTCTTCATAATCGTGGGCGTTCGGATGTTGATTATCTAACGGACCTAGAATTGTGCTTCCATCAGGATCGTTTGTGTAATCCATACAGGTGCCGAGGTTTGGATTGTCAAAAACTTCATCCTGGTGGTCAAGCCCAAACACATGCCCAACTTCCTGGCACATTACGAACTGTCTCCAAGCCGGAGTATTATATTTGACGGTGTTAAAATAAGTGTCGTTAAGCTTGGTGGTAGCTTTGGTAATATGAATGCCGCTGACCCAGACTGAAGCAATACCCAACCAGCCATTATTGCCATACTTACTGTTGCAGACTTCCACTCGCCCAGTTACAGCCTTACAAGTTTTGGGGTTAGCCATGCCGGACACAACAGTAGTATCAAGCTCCGCAGACACAGTCCAGTCAGATGAAGCGGCGGTTAGGTGCGCGTCCCAAACCGTGGAAACGTTGTCGCCGAGCTTTAAGGTAAATGGATTAGCGGTACGCGCCCAATGATAACTTCCCCACGAATGAGTCGCGTAAGCGGTAGAAACAAACGCGCCAGCCGACAACAAAACCGCCACGACCGCCAACTTGCCTAAACTACGAAATGGTGCTTGCATACTATTAATTTAATTAATTATTAACATTATTATACCACATTGTTTTGCATTATTTCGAACGACGTTCACGTTTAGGAATTTTTTTGGATATTTTGGAATCTAAATTATTTTTTTTGCAGTAAGGCACAAGTACGCCAAGAAATTCCCGGCCGTATCTGGCCAGTTTTACATCGCCAAAGCCGGAAATTTTTCTTATCTCCTCTCTGTTTTGCGGCAAATATGTGGCCAGTTCCAGCAATGTAGCATCGGAAAAAATAATATAGGCCGGCACGCGTTCTTTGGCGGCGATGGCGGTGCGGGTGGTTTTGAGAGATTTGAGCAAATCATTTTCAAACGGTAATTCTCCGGCAGTAACAATTTCTTTTTTACCAACTGTTTCCGCCATCATTACTTTTTCGGAACCATTTAAAACCGCTACACTTTTTTGGGTAAGCTTAATAACCGGATATTCGGCCCCGCTTTGCTCCAAATACCCCAGCCCAATTAAATTTTTTAAATGTTTATACCAGACATCCTTGGAAATATCCGCGCCAATGCCATAAGTGGAAAGTTTTTTGTGCCAGGATTTTATTTTTTCTGATTTTGAACCGCGTAAAAAGTCCACCAGATATGTTAAACCAAAAGCCCCGTCAAAACGGGCCACGGCCGAAAGCGCTTTTTGGGCGATAATTGTACCGTCAAATTGTTGGTAATTATTTAAACACACATCACAACTTTGACAATTCCCCTCTATTGTTTCTCCAAAATAAGCCAGGATTTTTTGCCGGCGGCAGACGGACATTTCGCATAAATCGGCCATTTGCCCCAGTTTGTGAAGCATGATTTTGGATTGCTGTTGATTGCCGTCTATGGTGGCGAATTTACGGAGTTTTATCACATCCCCGCCACTGTAAAAAAGCAGGGCTTCGCTTTTTAGTCCATCACGTCCGGCGCGCCCGGTTTCCTGATAATAACTTTCAATATTTTTGGGTAAATCGGCGTGCACCACAAACCGGACATTGGATTTGTTAATCCCCATCCCAAAAGCAATCGTGGCCACAATAATTTTTACTTCATCTTTTAGAAATGACATCTGGTGCTGGCTGCGTTTTTCCAATGACAGTCCGGCATGATACGGTTGCGCCGGAAAACCATCGGCAGTTAATTTACGGGCTAAATCTTCGGTGGATTGGCGGGACAGCGCGTAAATAATTCCGGCATCGTCCCGGTGCTTGCCCAAATAACTCAAGAGCCGTTCATACATATTTCGTTTCGGCTCTATATAATAATGGATATTTTCGCGGTTAAAACTGGAAATAAAAGTCCGCGAATTTTTTAAAGCCAATTTAGCCACAATATCATCCGCCGTCATTTTATCGGCGGTCGCGGTTAAGGCAATAGTTGGTACGCCGGGAAATTCTTTTTTTAACCGAGCCAGTTGGCGGTATTCCGGCCGGAAGTCGTGCCCCCAGGAAGAAATACAATGCGCTTCATCAATCGCAAAAAGGGAGATGGGGTATTTTTTTATAAAAGTTAAAAACTCTCCGGCGCCAAATAATCTTTCGGGCGCAACATACAAAAGTTTAAGCCGGCCGGCCTCCAGAGCCTTAAAAATATCAGAGCGTTCTTCATCCGTACTGGATGAATTAAGATACGCTGCTTCAATGCCATTCACCCGCAAAGCATCCACCTGGTCCTTCATCAGGGCGATAAGCGGTGAAATTACAATCGTCAGCCCCTTAAAAATCAACGCCGGAATCTGATAACACAAAGATTTCCCCCCGCCCGTCGGCATCAACACAAAAGAATCCTCGCCATTGAGGGTCCGGGTAATAATCTCCTCCTGATTGGCACGGAAGGAGTTATAACCAAATTTGTTTTGGAGGATATCGAGTGGGGACATAGGGCTACATTATAATGGAAATGAGTGAAGATAACAAGTTGCTTGCAAATTGTTATTGAGCGAATGACATTATATGTTTTTACTATATACAGGAGGACTGAATGGATAGCAAAAAAACACCCTGGTGGTGTTTTTTTCTATACGTCGCGCGCCTATCACTACAGACAAGAGCGGGCAATAAAATAATCGCTAGCAGTTGGTTCTGACCCATTTTTAATTTCATTAGCGCGCGTGGCCCCAAGTTTTGCATAAAAACATTTCTCCATTTCGGGAGTAATGGTTGATGGTAACGCTGCCGGATCAACCCCAATTTTTTGCAACGCCTGTTCCTGTTGCGGGGATAGCAATGGATTTTTATTCACGGTAGAACCAGTGCCGCCGGCCGTGGAAGGCGCCGACCCTCCCGTTAAAATTTTAAGGAGCGGCTTTATCTCAAACGGATCCGCCACATACAAATAAGCTCCGACGGCTATCAGAATAGTAAATATTACTCCCATCGTGATAAAAAAGATTTGAAAAAACTTTTTCATATTTTATTTTTTAGATTAATTTAAAATTTTGAGTTGGCGGAGAGGGTGGGAGTCGAACCCACGAGGGCTATTAACCCTGCCGCTTTTCGAGAGCGGTACTTTCAACCACTCAGACACCTCTCCATTGAAATATAATAAGACGTGTACTGACCGAGGCGAGTGAAACGAGGTGAAGGTCAGGACCACCTCTCCATTACGGCAATTCTACCGAAATAAAAAGGTTTTGTCTATAATTGTAGCAGAGTGAGAGAAAAGGTCGCTTGCGAACTTTTCCGAGCGCGCTACAATTATATGTTAATATTCTCCTAGTTTGTCCATCACACTCAACCAAAACTCTTTATCTTTCGGATGCGTCAACAAATTTACCACCTCTTCTTTTTTTACCCACCTAGCTTCCGGATTTTCCGGATCGATTGGTTTTAATTCGGTTTGGTTGGTGCGGAATAAAAAAATAATAATGGTTTTCAGTTCGGATTGATCTTCACCGCCATCTCTGGAAATTTTGTACCTTTGATAACTTCCCAAGTCTTTTATATATTCCAAACTGCTTACTCCGGATTCTTCCTCTGTTTCCCGGCGCGCCGCCGTCATCGCATCCTCGCCTTCTTCAATATGACCTTTAGGCAAGGACCAAGATGTGCCGTGTTGGCTAACAACCAAAACTTCGCCGTTGGTATTCAACACTACACCTCCGGCACTTTTTGTATTTCTCATATTTAAATTAGTGCTAAATTTTATTTTCTTTTCTCAAACTCCTCTACCACGGACAACTGTTGGTTTATTTCCGCGTTAAACTTCGCTTCTACTTGCTTAAATCGTTCCAACATAGACGCTTGAATTTCCGCGCTTAATGCTTCGTCAGCCATCGGATACAATATATTATCCTCTTTAAAAATATGCTCCTGAATCATTTGCGCGTACCCGCGCGCGTTTTCCATCACCTTTTTATCATTGTTTTCTTCCAGTCCCTCCTCCATATTTTTCACAAAATTCCTGCCCAAATCATGCTCAAATAACATCTGCGGAGTTGGATTACAATCCATTTGCGCGGAATCTTTGCATAATTCAACGAATAAAATGTCTTCTTCTTTGGCGTGATGGAACTTGTCGGCATAATTTCTAATAAAATCAATCGCCTTGATAAAAAAGTTTTTATCCAAATTCTTTCCCGATTCTAATGAGTCGCATTCGTTAACTAAAACATTTACCACTTTTAAGATATTTTTGTGCTCGTCTGATAGAATTTGTGTGGTTATACTCATATTATAAAATAAGTTTTTCTATTTCTCTTCAGCAACAAACCGGTAAACTTGAAAACCGAGAACCGCTCCAACAATCGGAGCCAAAATATATACAGGGGTAGCGGAACCGAGCGCCAAAGCCACGGCCGGATTTAGAATTCCGGATGCGCCGGCCAGAGATGCAGCCAGAACACCTAAAAGCAACGAACCGCCCACCACCAAGCCGGACATTTGTTCTTTGGCCTTGCCGTATACTACCGAAGCGATACCAAAGTTAAAGAAAAATGCGCCCAGCATTTCGGCCGTAAATACTTTACCGTCAAATGCCGACCCGGCCGCCAGAATGGAAATTGTAAATAAATTTGCGACAAAAATTGCCACCAAAGCGCCCGCTACCTGCGCCGCCATATAACCAACCGCATCTTTGATAGAAATTTTCTTAACCGATAATTGTGCCAAAGTAACAGCCGGGTTTATATGACATCCGGAAACAGGCCCGATGGAATAAACAAATAATCCAAGGGTGAGTGCGGCAATAAGAGGCACTGCCATTGGCAAACTGCCGGAAAATGCCGCCGCCGCCAAAACGATAAACGACAAAGCAAATGTTCCGATAAATTCCGCCAGATATTTTTTGGACATAAAAATATTAAATAATTATAACTATATTATAGCACAAAATGAAGACGCCTAATTTGGCGGAAGGGGTGAGATTCGAACTCACGGTACCTTTCGGTACGACAGTTTTCAAGACTGTTGCCTTAAACCGCTCGGCCACCCTTCCAACGAACACCGATAGAATAGCATCAATACACCCAAAAATCAAGGCTTACATCACCGCATTGGCCAAACTGTTCTTGCATTCACAAATTCTTTCGCTTGGCATATTTTTTACCATCTCAAAAACCAAATCCTTCACTTTGCTTATATTTTTATTAAATATCTCCACCACCGCTTTGGCATCTACGGCCGACACGCCATCTTGCCCAACCAAACCGGCGTCAAAATCGGTAATTAGGGCAATATTTGTATAACACATGGCCAATTCGCGCGCCAAAGCAACTTCCGGATACTGGGTCATATTTATTACTTCAAAACCGGATTTTTGATACCACTGCGACTCGGCTTTGGTGGAAAAACGGGGGCCTTCAATAACTACGACCGTGCCTTTTTTATGAACCGGTATATTTAAATTTTGGCAACACTCAACAGCTGTTTTTCTCATTTCCGGACAATAAGGGTCGGCGCAACTGACATGTAAAATCTTTGGCCCATCATAAAAAGTTTGCGCCCGCCCATAAGTTCGGTCTACAAATTGATCACAAATAACAAACTCGCCCGGTTTAATATTGGGCTGAAGACTGCCGGCGGCCGTAGGCGCGATAATTTTTTCCACTCCTAATTCTTTAAACGCCCAAAGATTGGCCCGGTAAGGAATTGTGTGCGGAGCGAATTTGTGACCCCGTCCATGCCTAGGCAAAAAGGCAACTTTGCGTCCGGCAATTTCTCCGATTGTAATTTTATCCGATGGTTTTCCATAGGGTGTATCCATTTCCACCTCTTCCGCGTTATCAAAAAGAGAATAAAATCCCGACCCGCCAAAAATTCCAATTTGCGCTTTTTGTTCCATATTCAAAATGAGTAAATAATTTTAATTGTCATCCTGAACTTGTTTCAGGATCTTTTTCGGACACTACCAAAGATGCTGAAACAAGTTCAGCATGACAACTGATTAATATCTAATCAACCCTTTAACATTGTAATCTTTTAATTTTTCATCGCCTTTTAAGAAATCCAAAACAATTAAAAATCCGATGCCGACAATTTCTCCGCCAGTTTTTTTCACCAAATCGCAAGCGGCGCCCATCGTTCCTCCGGTCGCCAACACATCATCCACAATCAAAACTTTCTGACCCGGTTTTATACTGTCTTCACGAATTTCTATTGTATTAACCCCATATTCCAGTTTATAATCCTGGGTTACCGTTGGCGGCGGTAATTTATTTTTTTTTCGGATGATAGTGAGGCCAATTCCCAGTTTGTAAGCCAGAGCCGCGGCTAAAATAAAACCACGGGCGTCTATTCCAACCACTAAATCAATCTGCTTATCTTTAAATAATTCCGCCAGCTGGTCAATAGCATTTTTAAACACCTCGCCATTTTGAAGCAAAGGCGTAATGTCTTTAAAATTTACCCCTTCTATGGGCCAATTTGGAATTTCACGGACGTAATTTTTTAGATTAATCATATATAATTATTATGCCTTATTTTTTCTGATTAATCCAATTATCGCCAAGGCGCCGCGTTTTAGAAACGCCCCGCGCGCCCTAGCAAAAAAAGCCAACAGCAATGTCGTCACCCCGCCGGCTGTGGCGGTAAGATATTTTTCGGTAGAATCACCCCCGGTCATTAACGCCTGTTTTTTTAGTAAATCTTCCGAGGGTCCAAGCGATTCAATATCGTTGTTTGAGCGTGGCCAAATTTGCCAGCCGGTTTTGGTTTGTTCCAAAACACCGGTTACCCGCGCATTTTCCCCCTCCACGAACTTGCTCTTATTTATTTTTGCTCCCTGTTTAAAATAAACTAACATTTCACCGGCGCCATTGTCCACGTACATCAAATTACTTTTTATTTCCGTAATTTCGCCCTGAATTTGTGCCAATCCGCCGGCTAAACTTTCATCAATTTCATCCATATTTAATTCCGTGCTCGTCACCATATTATCAATAGACAAAATATCTATATCATCCTTACTTTTTACATTAATTCTTTTGATACCATTTGCTTCGGAAATTGTTCCATACACTTGCGCCGAATCACCAACCTCGAGCGGCGGAAAATCTTTTTTATTTTGATAAATTTGGATGCCGGCAGTGCCATCGGTTAAATAAAAATACTGACTACCAAAAATTCCCGGCAAAACTTCTACCGTGCCTTTAATTCTGGCCCAATCACCTTTTTGTCCGGCGCGCGCGTCTGTAATATTGGTGTAAAACCGTCCGGAATATTTTTTAGTTGAACTATTTATTTTTATCACGTCCGCACTAGCCGTTGTTTTCGGCAATTCCCAATTCCACATTCCGTTTTGAAATACATACACCGCATCCTCATCCGCTTTTCCATATTCCATTTCATCTATTAAAATATTCTCCTGATTTAACAATAATAATTCGCCGCCCGTATTATTCAGAGTAAATCCGGTAATGGTTTTATAAAAAGTTAAGTAATCATTGGCCGATAAAAATGTGCTGGAAGGAACATTAAAAACATCGTCTTTATAAACAATTTTCCAATTGGACATATTTACCGGCTGGGCGGAAATATTTTTTAATTGAATATATTCTTCTTCATCGTTGCCGGCGCGGGGCATTAGTTCACTAAAAATTATTCCCGAACCAACCGCCTCTGTGGCCGGGTAGACCATAACGGAAATTTTCTTAAAATCAACCGTGCCGGCCGTGCTGGTGGCGTGCACAATTACTTCCTGTTTTCCCGATGTGGTAAAAGCAAATTTAATATTAGCGCCGTCAATATTTTGACCACCGATGTTCCAGTTATATTGCATTCTCCCTCCGCGCGGATCTATGGTTTTAGAAACATCAAACACACCTTCTTCGTACTGTCGCAGGCGCAAATTATATTTTATTTTCCATTTTAAACCAATAAATTTTTCTTTAGTCAAAACGGTTTTTTTAGAAGAAGTTGTTAGGGTTGAAACCGGAACAACAGGAGCAGAACCACCTCCGCCTGAACTTGATTGTGATTGCGGCACAACTCGCGCGACAATAATATTGGCCGCTCCTGAAGTAATTTGTGTGGTAATTGCCCAATCTCCGGCGCCATCTACGCTTCGCGCCCAGGATTCGCCTTTGTTTGCCGCGCCATAACTAATCCGGTCAATAATACTGCCCCCGGAATTTTTTAAAATTACTTCATCGCCGTCATTATTTAAAAAACCATCTGTCAACAAATCAATTTTCAACCAGCCGTTTGCGCCAATTGTTCCGCTGATTGTTTTGCAGGTGGAAGTGGTGTTGCGTGAATCACAAATTAAACCGCCGGTTAAGTCCTGGCTTTCAGGAGACAAATTATATAATTCAACCCACTCGTTGCCGGATTCGGGGTCGGAGACGAATTCGTTGATTACGATTGATGTAAATGATGAAGATGGTGTAGATGATGAAGTTGGGGTGGTGTTTTGTTCGGGAGACGCTTCGGCAAAAATATTAAGCGCCCCCACTGAATTACCATTGGCATGTTCCGCCCAATTTGAACTTGTATAATCATTTAAATTTGCATCCCGCCTTTGCAAAGAAAAACGTGGCGCGGAAATATAAGTAAAATTTTCTATAAAATTGCCGTCGGCATCTTTTAGACCAATCTCCTCTCCACTTTCATTTAAAGTAAAGGATGAATCAAAAATTGAACCGATAAAATTCGGATAATCCAAAATAAATTGGTTGGCATCCTGAACAATTGCCCCATATTCTCCAGGCGACATAACTGAATCGGTTGTACTTGTAGTTATTTGATGATTTTGAGATGACGCATTATTTTCCCAAAGTTTCCACCCCGTTAAATCCACCGGCTCGCTGCCCTTATTCCAAATTTCAATCCATTCATGACCCGGGACCTCGTAAGCGCCAATTTCATTTATAATAATATCGGTGTTGGCGGAAAAAACATAATTAGAAATAAAAAAACTGCCCAAAAGCAGGAAACTAATAAAAAACTTTCGCATAATCAAAACTTTTTCTCCCTCCCTTAAATATTACAAAGTTTTTAGCTGTCATCCTGAATGTAGTGAAGGATCTCTGTCCATATTACTTTGACCAGCCGGACAGAGATTCTTCGCTTTGCTCAGAATGACAAACAAATCTGTGTTCTACTTCACATCCATCAAATCATGCGCCCCGCTTTCGCGCGCGCCCGCCGATGTTATTTGCACAAAGTCTACATTATTTTGTAGTTCCGCAATTGTGTGGGAGTTTGTATAACTCATTCCGGATTTTAATCCGCCCACCAGCTGCCCCACCAAATCCGCCACATGCCCTTTGTACGGCACCACGGATTCCACGCCTTCGGGAACGACTTCACTTAGATTTTTTCCTTCCTGCTGTACGGCTTGGCGCCGCTGGGCCACGGCAAAACTGGCGCTACCACGGCATACTTTATATTTTTTATCTCCACGAGACATTATTACTCCTGGACTTTCTTTGGTACCGGCCAGTAATCCGCCCAACATCACAGAATCAGCGCCCGCGCCCAAAGCTTTTACAATATCTCCGGATTTTTGAATTCCGCCGTCGGCAATTACCGGCACACCATATTTTTTGGCTACTTCCGCCACTTCCAAAACCGCGGTCAATTGTGGCACTCCGCATCCAGTTACCAAACGCGTAATACAAATTGTGCCCGGCCCTACCCCAACTTTCACCGCATCCACTCCGGCCTCGCATAAATCTCTGGCGCCATCGGCCGTCGCAATATTCCCCGCAATTATTTGGATATCGCCGCATTTCTCCCGTAAATTTTTTAAAGCCTTAAACATCAATTCCGAATGTCCGTGCGCGATATCCACCACCAGCACATCCACTCCGGCCTTCACCAACTCTTGCGCTCTTTCTAAATAATCCCCATGCACGCCCACCGAACCGCCCACCATTAACCGGCCGGATAAATCTATATTAGCCAGCGGGTATTCGGTTAAATTTTTTATATCATCCGCCGTTATCAAACCAATAATCACATCACTCTCATCCACCAACGGCAATTTTTCTATTTTATACTGCATCATTTTTTCTCTGGCTTCCGCAAAAGTTGTGTTCCGATTTCCCACAATTAATTTTTCTCTGGCCGACATTACCTGCTCCACCAACTGATTATCATCTTTTACAAAAACAAAATCACGTTTGGAAAGTATGCCCCGCAATTTACGGTCGCCATTTGTTACCAAAAGTCCGCTGACTCCGTGCGCGGCAATAAATTTTTTTGCCTCTCCAATTGTTTTCTTTGGATCAATAGTATAAGGATCCGCCACAATAAAATTCTGCGCTCTTTTTACTCTTCGTATTTCCTCGGCATTTTCTTCCACAGTCATAAACCGGTGAATAATACTGATTCCGCCCAGCCGAGCCATGGCAATCGCCATTTCGGATTCGCTAACCGTATCCATATTGGAACTAACGATGGGAATATTTAAATTTACTGTTTTGGTGAGCCTGGTTCTGGTGATGGCTTCACTGCGGGAAATTAGAGTTGACCGTTTGGGAATAATTAAAACATCGTCGTAAGTTAGAGCCAGAGGAATGGTGCGCATAGGTTTAAATTAACAATAAACAATTAACAAATAACAAGTTGCTAATTGCTAATTGTTGGTTGTTAATTAGCTCAAATTTAGCCCGATGAATTATAGCACTACCAATATAGAAAGCAAATAAAAAAGAGGGTGCCCTTGCGGACAACCCTCGTGCTTGAATTACCTACGAAATGTGCGATTACGCGGTCAGCTCCAGGTTCTTGCAGATCTCCTGCCTGGCCGCATCCGGGTAGATGAACTGCGCCGGCTTGTCTCCGAAGAGAACAAACTTGTAGCCATGACCCGGCCGACTGAGCCGGATATAAGCCGCGAGGTTGTCATCCACGAATTCAATCTCGTTCCCCGGAAAACCGCCCAAGTAATCGGCCACGGCCTTTGCCTTGGCCTCATTGGCGTTCACCACAATCAGGATGAGTCTCATGTTCTGCAACTTGACGATGGACATTGATATCCTCCCAGAAAGCGGTTTAAGCACCTTAAAGGAACTAGACACTATGTATATACACGCCTGGTTTGTCAATAGTTACATTCAACTTTTCATATTGTTTGTATACACTAGTGTATACAACTGTGGATAACTTTGGGTATAACCAGGCTAAACTGGGGACTGAATAATATGATTTTGGCTAATTCATGCCGAAATAGCATTTGTATACACTAGCCTAGACAAACGTTTGACAGAACCTGAAAAATCTGCTATAATATCTTTGTAGTTCATTCTACAACTTAATTGTTCGCTTAATGCGAACTTAGACCTCTAAACTGTAAATTAGAACTGGGCAAACAATTGCGTTATACGTTAAGTAGAATTGCAATGGCGTGCCCAACTTCTTCCCGGGTAACTCCTAATTAGTTAAATGCCTCACGGCCTCTTTAACACTGGGGCTCTGCCCACAAGCGGTTAGGGTCAAATCTACTACAAAAGGTTAGTATCTCGTTCTCTCGAGAAAGGCACATCAAATATGGTGTCCCGCTCTCGAGAGGACAGTTCGTCCTTAGTAGTCTTAAAGGCGATCGGCCGCATATCAATATGATAATCGGGCTTAGATCGCCTTTTAAAATTGCAAAAGTTGAGTAAAAAGACAGATTTATCTGTCTTTTTTGAAACTTGCCGCAATTTCAAGCTTCGCTTATAATTGCAGTGAAGTGAGAGAAAAGGATGCTTGCAAACTTTTCCGAGCGAACTGCAATTATATGTTAATATAATTGCAAAGAGGTTGACAACCCTCCTTACCACTGATAAACTACTTACTAACAATCAAAACAGTCGCTTCGACTGCTTTCTTTTTTCTCAAATATACGCTATATAGTAAAAACATATAATGTCATTCGCTCGATAACAATTTGCAAGCAACTTGTTATTCTCACTCATTTCCATTATAATACAGCCAATAAATTGAATAATATGTCCAAGACAAAATCACCCTATTCCGCTGATTTCCTTAAAAAAGCCGAGGCTCTGCTTTTGGCGGAAAAAACCAAGCTGGAAAAAGAACTGGAAAAATTCTCTAAAAAGAAATCCGGCCAGAGTGATGATTATGATACAACTTTTCCGGATTACGGCGACAAAGAAGATGAGAACGCCGCCGAGGTGGCCGATTATGTCGTCAATCTTTCTCTGGAAGAAAATCTGGAAAAATCTTTGCGCGACACCAATCAATCTTTAGAACGGATGGAAAAAGGCGAATACGGCATTTGCAAGTATTGCCACAAACCAATTGAAGAAAAAAGATTGCTGGCCAGACTTACTTCCAGCTCCTGCATGACCTGCAAAAAAACTATTACCCAAGAAGTTTAAATATGTCTCCGAAAAAAGTTCGTTGGATCATCCTTATAACCAACGGACTTTTTTTATTAACCGACCAAATTTTAAAATGGCAAGCTGTTCATCATTGGACTCAAACCAATTTAATCTTCCCTTACTTTGGCTGGCAAGTTTTTTTAAACAAAGGAGTCGCTTTTAGTTTACCATTATCAAATACTCTTACCATACTTATTACCCTGCCCATGATTGGCCTGATTGGTTATTTATTATTTCATGAACTGACTAAAAAAGAATTCCCGTCACCAAATATTTTATTGGCCTGGTCCATGATTTTTGTCGGCGCAATTTCCAATTTGCTGGATAGAGTAGTATACTCGCAAGTGGTGGATTATTTTATTATCGGAACGGCGGTTATCAACATCAGCGACATGTTGATTGTGGGAGGATTGGTGCTATACTTGTTGTCATTGCGAGCAAAGCGAAGCAATCCCACAGGTTAGTGCTGCTGACAATGGGATTGCCGCGTCGCTATGGCTCCTCGCAATGACAACTGGTGATTAGAAATTAGTAATTAGAAATTCTCAATGTATGTTCCTAAAACTTAATTCGGCCGCCGCGATTGGTTTAGATTGTCTGCCCGTAGATGTGGAAGTGGATATAAACAAGGGCCAAAGCGCTTTTAATATTGTGGGCTTGCCGGACGCTTCTATATCCGAGGCCAAAGACCGCATTCATTCCGCTTTAAAAAATTCGGATTTTAGTTATCCGTTTAATTTTAGAATTCTGGTGAACCTGGCGCCCGCGGACTTGCACAAAGAAGGTCCGGCTTATGATTTACCCATGGCGCTGGGCGTTATTATTATCAGTAATGATTTACAAATAGATTTAGACGACGCGCTGCTCGTAGGAGAACTAGCTTTAGACGGAGCATTACGCCACACCAACGGCATTTTACCCATTGCCATTTTTGCCAAACAAAGAGGCCTGAAAAGAATATTTTTGCCGGAAGCGGACGCTCCCGAGGCGGCGCTGGTAAGCGGCATAGATATTTATCCGGTAAAAAATTTAAAACAAATTGTTGAGCATCTTACGGATATAAACTTAATCACGCCTTACGCCCGGCCGGAAAACTGGAATGAATTTGTGGCTCCGCAATACGAACTAGATATGTCTATGGTAAAGGGCCAGGAGTTTGTAAAACGCGCGCTGGAAATTGCCGCCAGCGGTTCTCACAATATTTTAATGAGTGGGCCGCCGGGTTCGGGAAAAACTTTGCTCGCCCGCAGTTTTGCTTCTATTTTACCAAGGCTAACTGCCGATGAGGCGCTGGAAGTGACAAAAATTTATTCCGTAGCCGGATTATTACAAAGCGGTTTTGTAAAAGAACGCCCCTTCCGCGCTCCGCACCACACCGCTTCGGGAGTGGCGCTGGTTGGAGGTGGAAAACACCCGCGCCCGGGAGAAATTTCTTTGGCCCACCGTGGTGTTTTGTTTTTGGATGAATTTCCCGAATTCCCGCGCACAGTTTTAGAAAGTTTACGCCAACCTTTGGAAGACGGCTTGATTACAATTTCCCGCGCTCACGGCGTCCTCACATTTCCCGCGCGTTTTATTTTGGTAGCCAGCCAAAACCCCTGCCCCTGCGGATTTTCCAGCGACCCGGATAAACACTGCACCTGCGGTCCCACTCAAATTATCCGCTACCAGAAAAAAATCAGCGGTCCGCTTTTAGACCGCATTGATTTGCATGTAGAAGTCCCGCGCGTAAAATTTGATAAACTTTCATCCGATACTTTGGGCGAATCATCCGCCAACATCCGCCAAAGAGTAGAGGCAGCGCGCAATATTCAAACCACCCGCTTCCAAGATTTAAACATCCACTGCAACAGCGAAATGCGCAACTCCGAAATCCGCCAATTTTGTAAACTAGACGACCAATCCATAGACCTCCTCCGCGCCGCCGTTACCCAAATGCATTTGTCCGCCCGCGCCTACAATCGCATTCTCAAACTGGCGCGTACGATTGCGGATTTGGGGAAGAGTGATGATATAAAATTGGATCACATTGCCGAGGCGTTGCAGTTTCGGGCAAAGGTGGACTAAAATTTATTTGTTTGCTACAATTCTAACACTTAATAATTAAACAGAAAGATCCTGAAACAAGTTCAGGATGACATTTACACTATATGAAAAAAACATTGCTTTTTCTCATTCCAGCCATCATAATTATGGGGGGCGCGGCGCTTTTATTCACTTATAAAAAACCGGAGACTACCCAACCGATAACCAAAACAGAAGACACTCAAACAGAGGTAGCAAATGAAATGCCGGTACCGGGGACAACCACTACAGAAATAATCGTCACAAATGAAACTTTAGATTTATCTAAATATAAAACTCCTATTATGATAATAGACCAAAAGAAAACCTACACCGCCAAAATGAAAACAACCGCGGGTGAAATTGAAATTGCTTTGAACGCGGGGATGACACCGGTGACTGTAAACAATTTTGTTTTCCTGGCTAAGAAAAATTTTTATGACAATGTTATTTTCCACAGAGCGATAAGAGGGTTTATGATTCAGGGCGGAGATCCAACCGGTACAGGCGGGGGTGGCCCTGGCTATCAGTTTAATGACGAACCATTTACAGGCGAATATTTACGAGGTACTTTGGCCATGGCCAATGCCGGTCCAAACACCAACGGCAGTCAGTTCTTTATTATGCATGATGACTACCCGTTGCCTCCAAACTACGTAATTTTTGGAAAAGTAATAAAAGGATTAGATGTAGTTGATAAGATTGCCGAGGCGCCAGTTGTAGCGAACGACTCAGGCGAAGTTTCCAAACCGGTTAATCCTGTGAAAATACTGTCGGTCGAGATTGCAGAAAAATAAACAATAAAAACAAAAAAGACCTTTTAACAAGGTCTTTTTTGTTTTATAAGTATTATTTCTTAACAATCTTCTTCTCCGGTAAAAATATTTCTACTTCTACGCGTTTCACGCCAAACTTTCTGGCTTCGGCTCTGCTCATATCCAACCAAACGTCAAAACGTCCATATCCATAGCGGGAGTTCATGCGATCTTCCACTAAAAAGATTTTTTCACCGTAAACGGCGGGGATTTTGACTCTGGTGCCGAACGGCAAGCCGTTGGCGGCAATCATGCCATCGTGGACTCTTTTGCCGGAAGCGGCGATAAACGGAGTATCGTCCGTTTGACCAGGAGTGCTGGTATAAGCGGTAATTACAGCGGTTTTAATCACTTTATAAGGCTTTTCTCTGTCGGCCGGTCTAAGGCTTTCCTTAGACGGCTTAACCAGTGTAGCGCCCTGGGTCATAGTTTGACCCTGGGAAATAATGTTTTGGCTTAAATTAGCCATTTCTGTACTAGTATCTGTTTTTGCCATTACTGGAGAAAGAAGTTGGCTCAATACAGCCCCTAACACAGCCAAATTGGTAATAAATTCCATATAGTATATGTGGTTAATTTTCTCTTAAGTTAGCCTAAATTTTGTTAATTCTTGAGAATCCCCCTAAGGGATACTTTCGTTGAATTAACGGAGAAGTATACCACAAAATGGGCTTTTTGTCAACCCAGTGTACAGGATGACCACATCGTAGACAAGTGCATAGTTTTTTCCGCGAATTCCAG
>CAZXML010000011.1:0-20293 GCA_964641245.1 uncultured Gammaproteobacteria bacterium
AACGGCATCCTTTTGGCGGGGTAAAAGTGTCTACGATGTATCTCATCTTATTCAGAGGCAAAAGCTGTATAAAAAAAAGGGACAACCCGACTTGTTTGTCGAAAATGCCCCACGGTAGCGGAATAGTGTGCTCCTACGGCCCAGCCAGCTTGTTCTGGTACTCTCTGTAGAGGGTTCGAATAAACTTGGCAAACTCATCTTGGCTTAGTTGGTGCAGATGGGCCGCATTAACCGCCATTGCATTAACTTTACCTACTCTTATTTTACAGACCGCGCATTTTCTAAGATGCACAATCAGTTCAAATTTTTCCCGGTCAAACAGATCGTAAATTTTCCCCCGATCCGGGTCGGAAAACAGGGCTTCCCAGGCATCACATAAATCTTGATACGTTGTAAATGCGCTCTGCGTGGTCCGCATCGTAGCTCCTTATGGTTGCCGGTCTAATGGCACACTATCATATCTAAATAGACTTTTCAAGAGTGGGGCCTTATGATACACTTTAAACATATATTAATTAAATAACAGCTCAAAAAGCTTAAAAGGCTTATAAGGCTATAATAAAGTTATATGCAGGATCTAAAGTCTTATTTTAAGGAGGCGATAAAACAAGAGGCGTCGGATTTACATTTAGTTGGCGGTGAATTGCCAATGCTCCGCATAGAAGGAGAATTAAAAGAACTGGATGATAAGCCTTTAGATAATAAGGATTTAATGGCGGAAGTTAACACACTGCTTACCAAGGAACAGCAGGCCAAATATGCCGAAGAAAAAGAACTCGATTTAAGTTATCAGCTGGACGATATTCGTTTTCGTATAAATTTGCATCAGCAATCCGAAAACATCGGTTTAAGCGCCCGTATTATTCCAACGGAAATTCCCTCGCCGGAAGATTTGCGTTTTGAACCGGCATTGTTGGATATGATAAATTTATTGGACGGGCTGGTGTTGGTTACCGGGCCAACCGGCTGCGGTAAAACCACCACTATTGCTTCCATGATTGAAGAGATAAATAAAACCAGAAAAGCGCATATTATTACTATAGAAGATCCGGTGGAGTTTATTTATAAAGATAAAAAAAGTTTAATTGAACAGCGCGAAATAGGGGTTGATACAAAATCTTTTGCCAACGCCCTAAAATATGTTTTGCGCCAGGACCCCAATGTTATTTTGGTGGGAGAAATGCGCGATCCGGAAACTATCGCCACCGTGCTTACTGCGGCCGAAACGGGGCATTTAGTATTTTCTACTCTACACACGCCAACCGCGGCCGAAGCGGTAGAGCGTATCGTGGATGTGTTTGAAGGTTCCAAACAAAAACAAATTCTTATTCAATTGTCATCGGTGTTGCGCGGCGTGGTATCTCAACAGCTGATTCCGTCCAAAGACGGCGGTCGAGTACCGGCCAGGGAAATTTTAATTAACACACCGGCTGTCGCTAACCTGGTGCGGAACAACGATATCGGCCAAATAAAATCCACTATTCAAACCGGAATTAAAGAAGGCATGTCCACCATGGAAAATTCCGTAAAAAAATTGTTAAAAGAAGGCCTGATAACCGAAGAGGTGGCGGAGAATCGGGTTGGCCGGGAAAAGAAAATATAAAAATAGTATTAAGTATCATGTATCAAGTATTAGGGACGTTGTTTGCATAATACATACTACTTAATACATAATACTTTTATGGATTTATTACAGAGCATATTTAAACAAGTTAATTCTGTCTCCAAGAAAACCAAAGTACCCGCGTACGTCGTTGGTGGTTTTGTGCGCGATTTTTTAATGGGGCGGGAGCAAAAAAAAGACGTGGATTTTGTGGTTGTCGGCAGTGGTCTGGAGTTTGCAAAAAAATTTGATGAAGCCGTAAAACAAATCGGCAGTTTGGTGGAGTTTCCTGATTTTGACACGGCCCGATATATTATCGAAGTCAAAAGTCTAAAGTCTAAAGTCCAAAGTCAAGAGGAGAAAATTGTATTAGAGTTCGCCGGAGCGCGCACAGAAAAGTATCAGGCCGATTCGCGCAAGCCGGTGGTGGAGCAGACTACGCTCGAAGAGGATTTGGCGCGCCGTGATTTTACGGTTAATACGATGGCAGTGCCAGTGGCTGTGTTTGCGGACGGAAAAAAATTAACCGAGGCAAAATTAAAAAAGAATTTAGTTGATCCGTTCAACGGAAAAAAAGATTTGGCAGGTAAGGTTTTGTGCACGCCTTTGGAACCAGACCAAACTTTTAGCGACGACCCTTTGCGTATGATGCGGGCGGTGCGTTTTGCCGGCCAGCTGGATTTTTCCATTGATCCGAAAACCTTGGAATCAATTTATAAAAACCGTGAGCGTTTAAAAATTGTTTCCGCGGAAAGAATTCAGGAAGAACTTTTCAAATTAATGTCTTGCCCCAAACCTTCCGTTGGTCTTACTCTAATGTTCCAGACCCATCTTTTGGATTTGGTTTTACCGGAAGTGGCCAATCTGAAGGGCGTTGAAGAAGTTTACGGCCATCAACACAAAGATAATTTGATTCACACTTTTAAAGTGGTGGATAATGTGGCCGAGCGTTCCGAAAAAGTTCTGCTTCGTTTGGCCGGACTTTTCCATGATATTGGCAAACCGACTACCAAAAAATTAATTCCCAAAATCGGCTGGACATTTCACCAGCATGAACACGTAGGCAAAAAGATGGTTTATCAAATAAGCCGTCGTTTGCGTTTTTCCAAAAATGACACCGATTATCTGGCCAAACTGGTTCGCTGGCATCAACAGCCGATTAGTTTAATGGATGAAGGCATCAGCGATTCGGCTGTGCGCCGTTTGGTTGTGAGCTTGGGCGAAGAGCTGGATGACCTGCTTATTTTAGGCCGTAGTGATATTACCACCGGCAATCCTTATAAGAAAGAAAAAAGATTAAAAAATTATGACAATCTGGAAAAAAAGATTGTTGAAGTGTTGGAAAGGGATAAGTTGCGGGCGTTTCAATCTCCTTTGCGGGGCGATGAGATTATGGAATTATCCAAATTAAAACCTGGTCCAACCGTGGGGAAAATAAAAGAAGCGATTGAAGAAGCGATTTTGGACGGAATCATTCCCAATGAATACAAAGCGGCCAAAGAATACTTCCATAAAATAAAAGATAAATACTTAAAAGACACACAGGAGTGGGAGCGGGCATAAAAAAAGAAGCCCCGCGGTTGCGAGGCGAATGAACTAACTGCTTGGCCTAGCGGAACTTGATTATAATAAAGATGTGCCCTTTATCGTAAGGGAGATTGTCGTAAATAACTTCCAGACAAATATGGTTTCTTTCCGCATCGACAGATACGCGGTTTTTTTCAGCGACGGCCACCAGCATTGCAACAGCATTGCGGATTGACATTCTTTGACCATTTAGCTGGTTTAGCACTTCCTTAATTCCGACGTGATTTTTTCCCACCGGAATATAGTTTACCGCGCCGTATGGACAAGGATGCGGATCGTAGAATTCCTTGACTTGGTTGAGGTCAAAATTGCTTCCGTAAATACCCATAGTACACCTCCATGCGTTTAAGTTTATATTTTTTTGGTTGATTTGTCAAAACGCCGTTTTCTATTGCTTCTCTTAACTAAGCTATGATAAAGTAGCTTCAGCTTCGTATAGGGGCTATGCCATATATTCTCATTCGCTTGTAAATAATAAAGCAAGCTTTATTATTTAACTCACTCATTTCGATTATGACCGACACCCAAGCCATCAAAGACAGGTTGGATATTGCGCAGGTAATTGGCGAGTATGTTCAGCTAAAAAAAGCGGGCGCCAATTGGAAAGCCAACTGTCCTTTCCATAACGAAAAATCGCCTTCGTTTATGGTGAATGCCGAAAAACAATTCTGGCATTGTTTTGGGTGCGGAAAAAGTGGTGATGTATTTTCTTTTTTGCAGGAAATGGAAGGGATGGATTTTCCCGAAGCGCTAAAAATTTTGGCGGACAGGGCCGGAGTAAAAATAGATACGTTTGCCAGCGAAGTAAACAAGAGTCAAAAAAATAGAATTCTGGAAATAAATAATAAGGCCGCGTATTTTTTCCATCATTTTTTATTGGAAATGCCGGCATCCCAAGGCGCCCGAGATTATTTAACTCGCCGGGAATTAAAACCGGAAACAATTGAAGAGTGGCAAGTCGGATTTATTCCCGAACAGTGGGATTTGCTTACGCAGTATTTATTAAAAAAAGGAAACAGTATAGACGACCTTATTGCTTCCGGCTTAACAATTAAAAAAGACGGTGGAGGATTTTATGACCGTTTTCGCGGACGGATTATGTTTCCGCTTTGGGATACGCACGGCAACACTGTGGGTTTCACCGGCCGGGTGTTGGTAGAAACAGAAAAATCTGGTGGAAAATATGTAAATACTCCGCAGACTTTGGTATACGATAAGTCGCGGATTTTATACGGATTAAATAAAGCCAAAACGGAAATTAAAAATAAAGATGTCACGGTGCTGGTAGAAGGGCAGATGGACGTGATTGCCTGCCATCAGGCCGGAATGAAAAATGTGGTGGCCTCTTCGGGCACGGCCTTAACTTTTGAACAGGTAAAATTATTGAAAAGATATTCCAATAATATTGCCATTGCCTTTGATGCCGATGCGGCCGGGCAAAATGCGGCCAAGCGCGGTATAGATTTGGCGCTGGAGCAGGGGATGAACATAAAAATTATTCAAATTCCGGTTGGTGGCGGTAAGGACGCCGATGAATGTTTAAAAAAAGATGCGGCGGTTTGGTTTAAAGCCGTAGAAAATTCCAAAGAAGTAATGGACTGGTATTTTGCCGGCGTTTTGCTGGGAGCGGACAAGCGAGACCCAAAACAAAAACAAAAAATTGCCGATGCGCTGATTGCGGAAATAATCCGTTTGCCTTACGCGGTGGAAAGGGATCATTGGTTAAAAAAATTGGCGGATGAGTTAAGTGTTGATAATGCTACGCTAACTTCGGAAATGCGCCGGCTGGCGGCGGTGAAACCCAAGTTTCATGAAACAAATGCAGGTCCGGCTCCTGCGGTGGCGCCTGTAAAACAGGACAATTGGGGTGAACAGGGTAAAACCCGTCTGTTGGCCGAGAATATTTTTGCCTTATTTTTAAAATTTCCTAAATTGTTTCCGGAACACAACCACGAGGCAAGCCGGGAGTTTTTTCCGCCAGCCCCAATGGCAGGCCTTTACGAAACGCTAAAAAACCATTATAATGGTTCTATAGATATAAAAGTAATGCCAAGCGAACAAGAAAGGGAATATCAAAATTCCATAGATATTTTAGTTCTGAAAGCGGATAAAGATTATAGTGATTTTGATTCGACGCTGGCAAAAAACGAGGTGGCTATTTTATTGGAAAGTATAAAATCAGAATGGCAAAAAAATAAGCGCGCGGAACTCACAAGCGCGTTAAAAGACGCGGAAGTAAATAAAAATCCGGATTTAGTGCAACAAATTTTAAAACAGATAATGGACATAGATTAAATTGGTGTTAATTTTTTTACGGCCAAATGCCCTCTACGGGGCACCCGCGCGGGGGTGCGATGGCCGTTAAAAAAATTAAAACCAATTTAATCCTATTTAGTCACTAATCGTAGTCCTTATGCCGACCAAAAAAAGGACAATCAAAAAGCATCCTAAGCCATTGCGCGTTAAACATACGCGTAAGCAAAAAAAGGATAAAAAAGTAAAGAAACATTTTCAACCTAAAAAAGCCAAGAAACACGCGTTTAGATCCCGAAACAAGTTCGGGATGACAAAGAAAAAATTTAAAAAAAGTAAAAAACCGCAAATAGTAGACGAAGTGGTGGCGGAACCGAACCTCAAAGATATCTGGACCTTGGTTGCTAAAGGACGCAGCCGTGGTTTTATTACCCAAATCGAAGTGGCTGGTGTTTTCCCGCGTCCGGAGCGTTGTCTGGATTTGTATGAAGGCTTTATGGATTTGCTGGACAAGAACGGCGTGACGATTGTGGAACCGGCCGATAATTTTCTTGGACAAAAAAAAGAAAACGCGCTTACTCTAAAACAATTCCAGGGCGAACAGCCGGATATGGATGTGCCGTTTGATTTGGGGCAGATTTCTTCAGATTCAATTCAGATGTATTTGCGTGAAATAGGAAAAATTCCATTACTGAAAGCCGAAGAAGAAGTTTCTCTGGCCAAACGAAAAGAAAGAGGCGATAAAGAAGCCGACAGAAAATTAATTGAAGCCAACCTAAGATTGGTGGTTTCCATCGCCAAAAAATTCGTGGGCAAATCACTTTCTCTTTTGGATTTAATTCAGGAAGGCAATATTGGTTTGTTCCGGGCCGTAAAAAAATTCGACTACCGCCGTGGTTATAAATTTTCTACTTACGCCACTTGGTGGATACGCCAGGCCATTACCCGCGCCCTGGCCGACCAATCGCGAACCATCCGTATTCCGGTGCATATGGTGGAAACAATTAACCGTTTTCAACAGGTACAACGCCGGTTGTTGCAGGATTTAGGACGCGACCCGACTCCGGAAGAATTGGCCGCCGAAATGGGTGAAGAGGTAGAAAAAGTAAATCATATTATAAAAATTTCTCAAGACACCGTATCTTTGGAAATGTCCGTAGGCGATGATGACGATGATGATTCTTCGTTGCAGGATTTTGTGGAAGACGTAAAAAATATGTCTCCCGATCGCGTGGCCGGTTTGCAGATACTTCGCGATTACGTGAAAGAGGCGATTAAAGATTTGTCGCCGCGCGAACAGAAAATTTTGGAAATGAGATTCGGTCTTACCGACGGTGTTACTCATACTTTGGAAGAAGTGGGTCAAGAATTTGATGTGACGCGCGAACGTATTCGCCAGATTGAAGCTAAGGCCCTAGAAAAAATTCAGGGTATGGCTATTATCGGCAAACTCAAAGATTACTAAACCTTAATTGTCATTCCGACCGCAGTGGAGGAATCCCTCTCATTGTCATTCCTGCCAAAGCGGGAATCCAGTCGAATCGATGATTGTCTGGATTCCCATTGTTATGGGAATGACAATTAAACGGACAGAGATCCTTCATTGCATTCAGGATGACAACCAAAGTATGAAGATATTATTCTCCGGTGGCGGTACGCTGGGCCCGGTGGTGCCCTTGCTTGCCATTGCGGAAATTTATAAAAAGCATGATCCTCAAGCAAAGTTTGTTTGGGTGGGAACAGAGTACGGGCCGGAAAAAGAACTGGTGGAGCAATATCAAATTCCATATTTCACAATCATCTCCGGAAAATTACGCCGCTATATTTCTTTGTGGAATTTTTTTGATATCTTCAAAATAATTTTCGGTTTTTTTCAATCTTTAATTTTATTGTGGCAGGAAAATCCGGATTTGCTGATTACGGCCGGAGGGTTTGTGAGCGTGCCACTACACTTTGCCGCCTTTGCATTGGGTATTCCCACCTGGGTGCATCAGCAGGACGCACAGGTGGGATTGGCCAATAGATTAATGTCTTATCCGGCCAGAAAAATCACCACGGCTCTGCGGGAAGTGCAGTCTAGTTTTTTGCCGCCGCGAGGCGGCACCCCGCCTTGGCGGTGGCCGGAAAAGAAAACCGAATGGATTGGCAATCCGGTGCGGGATTTAAGCGTGGCGAACGCGATTGATTCCAGAAAAAAATTTAATATTCCTGATGCGGCGCCGGTTATTTTGGCAATGGGCGGGGGAACGGGTTCGGCCAGAATAAATCAGCTGGTTATGGAAGCGGTGTCTGCCTGGCCACGGGAATATCATGTAATACATTTGGTGGGCAAAGAACGTCCGCGCGAATTGCAGGAAAACGCGGCCAAAGTATTTCCCAATTACCATGTTTATCAATTTTTAAAAGAAGAAATAAAAGACGCCTACGCCATAGCCGATGTGGTTATTACTCGGGCTGGATTTGCTACTCTTACCGAATTGGCGGCGCTGGGCAAGCCCGCAATTTTGTTGCCTATGTCGCACACGCACCAGGAAGTGAACGCCAAACTGCTGGCTGACCATCAGGCCGCAATAATTATGGATGAAAGAATGGCCGACGGTTTAAAATTGGCCAGAACGGTAATTGATTTAATTGCCTATCCGGAAACTCGGCAGTATTTGGGCGAAAGATTACGCACGGTTTTGCCTCCGGCTAAGCCAGCTAAGATAATTGAGATAATTAACGAAATCTATTCCAAATAAGTAAATCGGGGCACGGATTTCCCGTCCACTTCTACGTTTTCCGTAAACACTTTTAATGGCCGAACCCACAAAGAATGTTCGCTTTTATAAAGCGGGCGATATACCACCATTTCTTCTAAAGTTGATTCCAGTTTGGCTATCCCGACAACTTCGTAATCATTGCCTTTATAATGCCGGTATTTTCCCAGTTTTATTGTTTCCATAGTAGTTAAATATTAACATAAAGCCCGGCCCAGTTCAATCAAAACCCTGTAATCCCCGCACCTCTTGATTTTTTTATTAAAGTAGCGTAATATAATCCTACCTTTTAACTTTTACCTTTCACCTACAATTTGGGTCGGTCCCGATTCAGACATCGGTCTGAATCGAGGATCCTCGATTTTGCGCCAAAGCAAAATCGGGATAGCTCAAGCTTACATATATAATAATGGGTCGGTAGCTCAGCTGGTAGAGCAATTCCCTTTTAAGGAAGCGGTCCCGGGTTCGATCCCCGGCCGACCCACAGGGCTTCACTGCGTTATGCCCTGCAAGCTACGGCTTTGCATGGTTACGGCAGTGCGAGCAAACAACTTTGTTTTTCAACCCCCAGGGTAAAAAAGTTTACCCGGCGAAACGAAGTGAAGACGGGGGCGTTTAGCTCAGTTGGTTAGAGCGCCTCGTTTACACCGAGGAGGTCTAGGGTTCGAATCCCTAAGCGCCTACACATACAAAAACAGCTAATAAAGCTGTTTTTGTGTTTTAGGCCATCATATTTGACATATATCTAAAATATATGTATAATATATACACATTAAATCATTAATTTATATTGTATATGGTTACACAGGTAATTTTCAAAATTGATAAAAAACTTAAAGACAAAGCTATGGCCAAGGCGCAAAATGAGGGAATTGCGTTTTCGTCAATTCTTAAGCTTGCCACCAAAGCTTTTGTGGATGGTGATTTTAATGTCGGGCTTATTATAAATAACGAGCTTAATCCGCGAACCAAAAAAATGCTTTCTCGTGAAATTAAGGATATAAAGAATAATAAAAACATGTCGCCGGCATTCAATAACGCAAAAGATGCTATTGCTTATCTTAAAGGATTGTAATTCATGAGAATTGCATACAAAAAACGGTTTGATAAGGATTTTAAAAAACTTCCTGTAAAAATCCGGGAACAATTCTACGAACGGTTAGATTTGTTTTTGCAAGATAAATTTGATAAAATACTAAACAATCATTCGGTAGATAAGGCTTTTTCAAATTGTAATAGCATCAATGTAAACGGTGATTACAGGGCAATTTTTCAGGAGCGAGAAGATGTGGTTGTTTTTATTACTATTGGAACTCATTCAGAATTGTATTAGAATATCTATTCGAATCCCTAAGCACCTACAAAAAGCAACCCTTAAACCGGTTGTTTTTTTATTAAAACAAGAGAAATGTGTTATAATATATCCATGCAACCGCAATTCGCAGACCAAAAAATAATTTTGCATCAAGGAGTTTATAAACCGGCCGCTTCGGTAGCGGACGCGGTTTTTATGATTACGGGGATGACGATTGGGGCGGGGGTTTTGGGGGTTCCTTATGTGGTAGCGCAGGTGGGGTTAAAAATAGGGATTGTTTATATTTTGGCGCTGGGTTTGGTAATGCTTTTTTTGAATTTGATTTTGGGGGAGATAGCGGTGCGGACAAACGAGTCTTTGCAAATTCCCGGTTTGGCCGGAAAGTATTTGGGCAAGTGGGCGAAGTATCTTCTAAATGTAGTTATTATTTTTGCTTCTTATGGCGCGTTGCTGGCTTATATTATCGGCGAGGGGCAATCTTTATCGGCTTTATTTGGCGGGAATCCGGTGGTATGGAGTGTTCTTTTTTGGAGTATCGGCAGTGTAATTGTTTGGCGCGGATTGCAGACTATAAAAACAGTGGAAAAAGTTTTGAGCACAATTGTTATTAGCATCATCTGCGGGCTGTCTTTTTATTTGTTAAAAGATTTTCAAATATCAAATTGGGTTTATTCTGATGTGAGTAAAATTTTCTTGCCGTATGGCGTTATTTTATTTGCGTTAAATGGGACGGCGGCGGTGGTGGAAGCTCATGCGTTGTTGCCACGCAGTCAGCGTCATTTTAGAAAAGCTTTAATTATCGGTTCGCTTATTCCGGTGGCCGTGTATACGCTTTTTGCTTTGGCGGTTGTGGGAACATCCGGATTGGGAACCGCCGAAATTGCCACCATTGGTTTAGGCGCAAAGTTTGGCAATGCAGTTTTGATTTTGGGAAATATTTTTGCGGTCTTGGCCATGGCCGGCGGGTTTATTGGTTCCGGTATTGCGTTAAAACAAAATTTTGTTTGGGATAATAAAATAAATAAAATCCTCGCCGAGTTTTTGGTTATATCCGTGCCGCTTTTATTGTTTTTGGCCGGATTAAGGCAGTTTATTTCTATTTTAAGCGTAGCCGGAGGGGTGTTTATCGGCATAGAGGCGATTATACTTATAATCGTTTGCTGGCAGGCTAGAAGAAAAGGAGATATAGATGCGACCAGGTATGGCCTGCATTATTTTTGGCTTTTTGCGGTGCCGGTTTTTTTAATTTTTACGTGGATTACGATAACGAACTTCATCAAAATTTTGTGGTGAGGAAATACTTTAAGACATTTTTGGACACGCAAACAAGTCTTTTGTTACTTCTTCAGAAGAAGTAACCAAGAACTGCGAGCGGTGGAAAGCCTCAGAAAATTTAGGACTCATTTTCGTTAATTTACCCCGCCGCGAGGCGGGATTCCGCTTCGGCTACACATAACTCGCCTTTATAGAATGGAAATTTCCTGCGACGGAACACTAAAACTCGCCTCTAAATTTAACTTCACCTTTCCAATGCTCGCCCGGACACCGTTGGACAACGGTGGACGTTCGCGTCCGAGCATTTGAACTTTCGCCCGAACTGGCCCGATGAGGCTTTGTGTTTTCCCGCAGGGAAACGTGTTCAGTGCGATTGCTTGCTCTTCTGAACACGAACAAAGGTGAATCGATGGCAGTTCGAGGCAAAGTTCATCAGCTCGGCAATTTTGGGCTCCACCTTTTGTTTGCACAAAAGGTGGAAAATGGTTTTGTTGTCAAAATGTGACTGGAAGTTTTTATTCCACCTTTGACCCAGCTCCGTGGCCGGAATCGTTGGAGTTAAGGACATTGTTTAAAGATGGATGAGAAAATTCAAATTTTTTGTTGATAAAGTCGTCGGTGGCGGAAAATTGGAGGGAGTTTGTGAGGGGGATATTTTGGCCTATTTGTGAGCCTGTTGGCTTGACCGACACCTCAAAATACAGGCCTGTTTGGCTATTGGCGGGTAAAGTATCGTATTTCCAGGTAATGGCGCGGCTGGAGGCGTTATAATCCAATTGGGGGCCTACAGAGGTGCTTTGTTTGCCGGTAAACTCTATTCCGTCTGGTAAGGAAGTGCCGAAAACAGCGCTATTTAAGGCGTTGGTGGTATTTAGGATTTTTACAAAAACCCAGTATTTGGTTGTTTTCCCAACCTGCGGAGGCAGTGGCCCGCGGCCCAATTGATCGCCTTCGCTGGTGTAATAACGAGTTTCAACATTGCTAAAATCAACTTCGGTGGCGAGTGGTATGCGGATGCGGGAACCGTCTTGATTAAATGCCTGGCCGGAAACCGGGCCGGCCTCGGCTTTTACCACCGGATATATTTCCAAACTAACATTTTCCAATTGCGGTAAATCAAAATTAGATAATAAATAAACATTGACGGTAAATGTATCGGCGCTGTTGGGGTTACCGTTGCTTAAGTTTGTGCGGGAAGAACTGTCAAAATAGATTCCATTTTTTTCCAGTTGGCCGCCGTTTTCTTTGGCGGTCTTTGCCCAATCTACAACACCGGTTAAATTTGAGGCCAAATGCAGGGTAAGATTTTGCAATTTAAATCCGCCTTTATTTTCCCAGCTTATTTCTATCGGAAGCATTTGTCCGGGTTCGGCGTAATCTAAATTTTTCAGTAGTCTGGCGCCGGAAGTTATCTGCGGAGCAAATATTTGTAATTTACTAACGGATGGCGCTAAGGATATTAAATGGTTGTTAACCAAAATTTGCGGGGTGAGGCTGAAAGAAAAATTTCCGGACTGGTTTGGGGTAATAAGCTGGCCTTCTATAACTTTGATACCACCGGCCGGAATTGAAATGTTAGTTGCGTCTTTGGCATTCATTACATTTGCGTTCCAATTATTTGTTACAGAAATATTACTTATCGTGCGGTCGCCGGAGTTGGTAAGGGTGTATGTAAATTTAAGCGGAACATTGGGAAGAGTGGAACTGGAGATATTTAATTGACCGGTTAAAATGCTGTCCGGTAAGCGGGCCACGAAAGAAGCCAGTTTTTGTTCGCGCATGTTGTTGTTTTCCGGCTGGTAGGACAAGTTGGCGATAAATTGCGTGTCCTTGTTCGGCTCACTCCAAAACCAACCATAAACATCCGCCTGCCCAGTGGCGCCGGCCTTTAGTTCTTTAAGAGATATGAATGTGGAATTTTCCGAAAAAACATCTGGCGCTGTTTTATTTCTGTCTATTATAAATCCTTCCGGCAGATGTAATCCCAAAGACACGTCGTTTAATTTATATTTACTTTTATTGGTGTAGTCAATTGTAAGGTGAATTTCTTCTCCGCTTTTTATTCTTTCTCCGCCCAAAGAAATAGACATATCTATCTGGTCCGCAAGGCTGGGTTTCCAAAGAAATAAAAACACGCTGACTACCAGCATTGCAAAGGCGAGCAAAAGCAACGCCAAATCAAAAACAAAAAGTTTCTTGGCGTGCTGGTAAATGCCGTGATAATTTTTGTGGTAGTGATTTTTTAGAAGTTTTATCATGTTATATAGTATATAACTTTTTTTCGTTATTTACAAACCAAAACCCCGCCTTTCGCGAAAGGCGGGGTTGAAAATTTTTATTAATTATTTTGTAGGGGAGTTATCCACAGGAGCAGTCGGATTAGGGGTGGTTGGTTCCGGGGCTTCTTTGTTTATGACGATTTTAGGGTTAGGGGAGTAGAGAGGGTTCTTTATCTTCCAATTGCCGACGAATTGGCCGATCCCTTTTTTTTCCAGTTTATTTTTTAAAGTAGTATGTTTTTGAGACCATTTAACTAAGCTTTCAAAATTCAGCTTGTATCTGCCGGCAACGATGATATAGGTAACCTCTTGCGCGGTAATAGCGCGTCTGATGGTTTGAGCATTAACCCCAAAAAGCCTGGCGGCTTCAGAGATAGAAACCCGGATTACTTCCTTTTGGTTGTCACCGGTATTAGTTAAGTTTGGCATATCTGCATTTGTATAGATAAGAGTATACAAATACTAGCATATTTTAGGATTATTGTCAACCCCGCCCTTCGCGAAGGGCGGGGTCAAGAGTCAATATTCTTTTCATTTGTGTACACTAGTGTATACAAATAGACTAAAAATTACTGATAAACAGTGGGGTAGGGTAGAATTCAGGTGTATTTTTTAATTTGTATACACTAGTGTATACAAATATCGAATGGTTTTAATTGTCATCCCGAGCGAGCCTCGCGGCGACGAGGGATCTATACCGATAAACGAAAATATTTTTTTAATCTGAATAGATCCCTCGTCGGCTACGGCCTCACTCGGGATGACAGTGAGTGGGTCGGAGTGAGGTGGCGACCTATCCTTATCTGTGGATACCGGGCATCCTATTTGTGCACCTTTTACATTTGACCTTAGCCCTGTTATCTGATAAGCTGTTTTCACGTCGTATTATATGTATTAGGTGTAAATTTAGACCAGCCATCCGGGCAGTGGTATATATGAAGGTGTAACATTATTCCTTTTTTTACGTCTACTACAATGTCCAGGAACACAATAGCTGAAAAATTACTGTTACTCAAGCTTCGCACAACAGAAGATCCGGAAGCTTTCGCTAAGTTATATGATATCTACGCCAAACGTATCTATAGCTTTGTTTTTTTTAAAGTTTCAAATCGGGAAGAAGCGGAGGACATTACTTCGGAAGTGTTTTTGAAAGCTTGGCGATATATAAATGAGAAAAAGAAAATAGAAAGTTTTAGCGGTTTACTTTATCGGTTGGCGCGAAATTGCATCATCGATTTGTACCGGTCAAAATCAAAACAAAAAGAAACATTATCCATAAACACGGAAATCGAAATAGAACTTGGTGATGGTGGAAAGTGGACGGAAGAACTGGGTGATGAACTGGTAAATAAATTAGAAATGCAAAAAATAGTTGTGGCCCTGCAAAAAATGAAACAGGAATACAGAGAAGTTGTAACGCTAAGATATGTAGATGAATTGGAAGTAAGCGAGATCGCCGAAATTACCGGCAAAGGGCATATCGCAATTAGAGTAACTTTGCATCGTGGTTTAAAAAAATTAAAAGAACTTTTGCAAGCAGAGTAGGTAGTTTGTCATTCTGAGTGAAGCGAAGAATCTCTGTCCGTCCGGTGATTAAGACAGAGATCCTTCATTACATTCAGGATGACAGCTACAACCGGAAACAATAAAAAATTATGTCCCGTAATTTAATTAAACAACTTAAATCTCTGAAACACGCAGAGGTAAAGCCCAGCGAGAAGTGGTTGAAAAGCAACCGCGAGCTTTTGTTGTCTCAAATTAAAAATACGGTGGTTGTAAAAGAACACGCCAAATTTAATTTTGAGACTGTCTGGCAGGCAATGTCTATATTTTTACCATATTCATTTGTGCACAAAGTTGTCCGCCCGGTAATGGTGGTGCTTCTTATTATAGGTATGGGCATCAGCAGTTGGGTGGCCGCGGTCAGCGCGTCTTCCGAAGCTTTGCCGGGCGAGTGGCTTTATCCTGCCAAAAGAGCGACGGAAAAAACTCAAGTGGCGATGGCTAATGTTGTAGGCGACACAGACGGATCCACTCGGTTGCATGTTTCATTTGCTAAAAAAAGAGCGGTGGAAATCAGATCACTCGTTTCTCAAGACGGTCCGGAAAAAATTCAAATTGCTTCCCAAACAATTAGTGATTTAAAAGATGAAATGAATACAGTTAACGCAAAGCTGGAAGAAATAAAAACAGCCCAAGGTTCTTCCGCGGTAATGGCGCAAAATATAAATCAGAACGCTCAAGAAATAAAAGATGTTTTAAAAGAAGTAAAAGTAAATTTATTAGCTAACACTGACACCACCACTGGAACAGACGATTTGTCCGCTCAAGTTTCCGAAGTGAAAAATTTAGCCAAAGATACTGCGGTAAAAGCCGTAGAAATTATGGTAGAGAAACATTTGCAGGGAGACACCAGCGTTTCCAAAGATGACGTTAAACAGGCGATTAATGATCAATTGCAATCAGCTGTAAAAGATGCCAACGATTCAAAACAAAGCGTGGATGACGTAAATAAAGCGATGGGAGTTGTAAAAACAGAAGTAGATGTTTTGACTCACGATGCTAAAGGCGCGGCTTCATTAGGTTCCGCTAGCTCAAGCGCGGCTTTGGTAAGCAGTACTAAAGCTTTATCAGATAAAATAGACGCCACCTCAAAACAAACTCAAGCCGCGGTTAGCAGTACCCAGCAGTTTAATACCACCGCCGGCAAAACTGCCAATGAAGGGCAAGTATTATTGTCTCAAGATAATTTAGTTCTGGCTGTTGATAAAATAAAAGAAGCCAATGCCGCCACTACTCAATCCGAAAAAATTACCGATGATACTTTAAAGGCGGTGCAAAATGTTTTACCGGTTATCGCGGTAGCGGCAGATGTGATTCCGGTTTCAAGCACGATGATTATCGTTACCAGCACTCCAAGTAGCAGTTTAAGTATTATTCTTGGCGTGTCCAGCACTATAAAAATGACAACATCCACAATATCCGCGGTAATATCAAGCACTACAAAATCTACCAGCACACGTTAATTGTCATTCTGAGTGAAGCGAAGAATCCCTGTCCGTCGGCGATTAAGACAGAGATCCTTCATTACATTCAGGATGACAGTTACGACCGGAAACAATAATTTTCTCGCTCCTGCGTGGTCCCGACTTGTTCAGGGTTACACACGAGAGAGAAAAAAAGTTAATCACGGTATCTGCAACAGGTCGAGAGTCCATAAGGGCTCGCAGAACCATTGTATCCCCATACGGGGAAAAGCTTTGGTCTTGGCTGACCACGCATTAGCGGGGCGCATAAGACTAAAGAATAATTATTTATAATTATGAGCGACGTATTAAAATTCGGAAAGAAAGTCTTTACCGTCAGTGTCGTCGGATCCACAATGTTGTGGTCTCTTGGCGTAGCTGCTTTGTTGCCGGCTGTTGCTAACGCAGCAGTTTGCCCAACATTAGTTGCTGGTGACATGATAAAAGTAAGCGGCCGCGCTGCTATTTATTCTGTTAACACTGCCGGAAAAGTTCTATATTTCCCTTCAGGAGATGAATTCAAGAGTTGGACAAGTCTTTCAGCTACTGCTTTAAATCAATATGCTTCACAAGGCTATTTGACAGTAACTCAAGACTGTTTTGATTCTTTGGCAGTTCCTAGCACATACCCTGGCGCAGTAAACTACCGCACTGGTTCTTATGTTGTTAAGAGACCTTCCTCGGATCAATTGTATGTAGTATTACCAGGTAACTCTTTAGCAAAAATCAGTTTAGCTGATGCTAAAGCTTTATATGGCGCTACATTCAAAACAATGACTGTACAAGACGCATTTTGGCCTCACTATGTAAATAGAGGGACCGATGTAGCCGGCACAGTTCATGAAGGTATGTTGGTAAGTAATGCCGGCAAAACTTGGTACGTAGCCGCTGGCAACGTATTAAGAGAAGTTACAGCAGAAGGAATGACAGCAAACAGATTTAAAGCTGCCTTCGTTCACGCTGTTCCTGCTTCTTACTTAGCTGGTACTTCAGTTGGTACTCAGCTTGCTGCTTTGGAATCTGTTTTAACAAACAGAACACAAGACGGAGCCATTGCCCCAGGCCCAGTAGTGGTCGGTGGCACGGTAAACGTTTCTTTGTCTTCTGATAACCCAGCTGCCGCAAACTTGGCAGACGGTTCTGCTTACAACAGCATGTTAAAGTTATCTTTAACAGCTAGCGCAGCTACAAATGTTACCGGAATCACCTTAACAAAAACAGGTTTAATTCTTAACAGCAACATTACCGGTGTTAGCGTTTGGGATGCTCAAGGCAATCGCCATGGCGATGTTATGACTTCCTTAACCGCAGATAACAAGGTAACTGTAAGCTTCGGCGCCAACCCAATTATGGTATCCGCGGGTGGTTCTGAATCCTTAACTGTTAAAGTAAACTTGGGCACTTCTGCCGCTTCAAGCTTAATTGGTTGGAGCGTAGTAGCCGCAACAGATGTCGTTTCTAACGGCACTGCCGGTGGTTCGTTCCCAATCGTTGGTAACCAATTCAGTATCATTGATGGTGGTTCATCTTTAGCCGCCTTCACTATTGCCGGTCAATCAGTTGGTGGTTCTGCCACTCAACCTGCTTCTACCGCTTCCGGAAATGCAAATATTGGCGATGTTCAAAAAGAAGTTGCTAAATTTAGATTTTCCGAAACTAGCGGTTACGAAGACATGTTAGTTTCTAGACTTACCTTCTATGTTGCCGGAACTGTACAAGACACCGACTTAGCCAACTGGAGCGTTTACGCACCGGATGGAACTAAGCTTGGTATGGGAGGTGTTTTAAGCAACCGTTACGTAACGGTTAACTTTACCACTCCTTACACTGTTCCAAAGAGCACAAACCGCGATCTTAGCGTTAAAGTTGACGTAGTAAACGGTTCAACCCGCAACTTCATTGTTCATGTTCAAAGTGACTATGACATGTTAGTTAAAGGTTTATCTACCGGATTCTACATCTTACCTACCAGTTTCGCCGATGCAACCAGCACAACCGGTTGGTTCAATATGGGTTCTGGTACCTTAACTGTAAACAAGAACGTTGCTTCACCAGCAGGCAACATCTCAGCTGGCGCATCAGGTATTGTGTTAGCTAAATTTGATGTAAAAGCCGTTGGTGAAAATATGGAAATACGCAAGATGGGCTTGGGTATTAACAAAGGAAATGGTAGTCTGACAAACTTGACCGGTAATGTTACTGTACGCGATGCCGCCGATGGCACCGTTTACTTGACTGTTGCCGCTTCAACAGCGTCATTATATCTTCCAGCAGCTGCACAGAATAACTTATCATCTTACCTCAATTTGACTGCCGGTCAAACAAAGTCATTAGAAGTAATTGGTAACGTTGATTCAACTGCAACTTCCGGAGTAAGCTACCAGGTTGGTATTGGTAATTTCTATGCAAAGAGAGCTTCTACTTTAGATTTTGCTGATAACCTGCCAAACTCTACCAACACCAGCTCAGCCGCAAACCAATTAACAGTTAGCGCTACTTCGTTAACTTGCAACAAAGACACATCTATGGGTTCTGTTACCCGCGCTCCTGGCGCTACAACAGTTATCGGTCAGTACATTTGTACAGCCGGTTCCTCTGAAGATGTTCGCTTAAGCAATGTTAGTGTAAGCTTCGGTTTACTTACAGGTAGTGCTGCCGCGATGTTCCAAAACATGTCGCTATGGCAAGGATCCACTCAATTGGGTTCCACCATCAGCACTGTTGCCAGCACATCCAACGCATTCTCAATGGACGTAACTATTCCAAAGAGTCAGACAGTAACCTTACAATTAAAGGCTTTGGTTGTTGCCGGATCATCCGGAGTAGTAACCTCTTCTTTTGCCTCTTATAACTATAACGGCAAGAATAGTGGTACTGCCGGAACAGGCGCAATCGTAGCCGGTCAGCAAGTAACTGTCGGTGCAGGCAGTCTTTACGTTACTGCCGTATCTGATGCTACAACCCTTGCCAAAATATATGGTCCTGGCCAATCAGGTATCCAGTTAGGCAAATATAAATTTGCCGCCGCTAACGATGACGTGGTTTTGAGCAAACTGACTCTTACCGCTCGCAACCCGCTTGCCACCGCTTCTGACCAGACTACTTTAGGTACATTTAGTAGCTTGTCATTATACGATGGCACCACATTGTTAGCCTCCGCTAGCTATGTAGCTGGTGATGTTGTATTCACCGGTTTCACTTCCACTATCTCCATGGATAGCTACAAGATTTACACCTTAAAAGGTACCACCAATGGTTCCGGTGTAATTACTGCTGCTACCAACACTGCTTTCGCCGTAAAGAGCGACAGCAATACAGATATGGAAGCCAGATCAGCGGCCGGCTCCTTGTTAGCCGCCACAGACATCAGCGGAACTTCTACTGCCGCCGGCAATAGCAGTCCAGCTGAAACCAGAATTGCCACATCCACAGTTTACAGATTCCACGATGCTTATCCGACTGTCGCGGTTGGATGCCCAAGTGTATTAGTAAGCGGAGTATGTCCTACAAACTTACCTTTGGATTCCTTGGCAAAAGTAATGAAATTCACAGTTACCAACGGTGGTACCCGTGACATGAGATTTGCTTCAACCACAGTTACCTTCAACATTTCTGGTTTGGTTGGTGGCGTACTAGTATCAGCTGCTAGTGGCACAATCAGAGACTTCAGATTGTATGAAGATAACGGTTCTGGTGGTCTAGGTTCTTATCTTGCCGTCCAAGACGACCAGGTAAACACAACCACAGCTAATCCAAACAGCGTCAGCTTTAACAGCACAAATGATCAAAATAGTTTACTGGGCGACTTCAATATTGCCCCAGGAGCTTCAAGAACATTTATCGTTACCGCTGACACATCCCTCATGTTGAGCGCCAAGACTACAGGCAGTGTTACACTGTCTGCCAAGATCTCTGGTTCAACCGGTTGGAGTGGATCGGCTTGGAATACAGGCAACTTGCAGTATTACTACACACCGGTAGGAACTACTGAACAAGGCCCGTATCTAACATCAGACTCTTACGACATTTCAGGTGGAACATTAAGTTACACTCTCTAATTAGTTGGAGTAAACGTGCTAACAAGCAATTGCTAGCATAACCAATCAACCCCCCGCCAATTTGGCGGGGGGTTTTGGTTTAGCTGAATAAGATGACATACATCGTAGACACTTTTACCCCGCCAAAAGGATGCCGTT
>CAZXML010000012.1:0-8368 GCA_964641245.1 uncultured Gammaproteobacteria bacterium
TGGAATTCGCGGAAAAAACTATGCACTTGTCTACGATGTGGTCATCCTGTACAGCAGGTTGACAAAATGACGGGAAAGAGGTAAGTTTCCATTAGGCGTATTCAATGTTGGAGGTCGGTGATGACGACTTGGCAGATTGTGGCGTTGGTTGTTGGTAGTTTGTTTGCGTTCTTTTTCCTACGGGTAAATATTAGGTGGCGCGAGAGTAAACTAAAGATTGCGCGCGAAGCGGCCGAGTTGGAGAAGTCCAGAAAGTTGTTCGTCTGTTTTAGCGGCGAGAATAAGGACAGGCTAGAGTTAATCACACTGATGACGCGCGCGTGTCTTCTCTATATCAGGTAATTTACGATGCTTGGGCTTTGTACCAGTCCGTTATAGAAGCACTAAAGAACGGCCGGTCCGTGTGCATTTTTGATAAGACGGATAGGACTCTACAGCCACTTCACAGCGAACTGCTTGATAGAGTGGGTAGAAAAATAGAAGGATAATCAGCCGGTTCAACCATCGGGGTTTTCGCCAAGCGCGGGGCCCCTTTTATTTTTTTCGTTCCTCCCCCATTTAGGGGGAGGGCAGGGTGGGGGTATTTTTTGCTTTACCAATACCCATCTCTCCGTCTCTCCCATATGGGCTTTGCCTCATATTTGCTTCGCTCGCTCGGAAAAGGTCATAAAATGTCCTTTTCTCTCACTCGACTCGCAAATAAAAGGGGAGAGAACCGAACGACGTGACATTAAATAATTGACAGCCAAGCATCGGAGAGTTAGTATATGACCAACCTCACAAGGAGAGAGAAAATGGAAAACGAAGAAGAAGCAGGACGTTCGGCCCGACTCGCTGTTGAAGAAGTACTTTTGCCTTCTTTGAAAGACTTCGCGTCCATTCTTGGTCGCGGTCTGGCTGCTAAGTGCGGCACTTCTGATTTGTATGCCGCCACAGAAGCAGTATCGCTTTTGCTGCGACGCTACGTGTCGAAAAGGAATCTATACGGAGTGTTCATGCGTAGTAATGGTGATGTTGTGGCTTACGATAACGGGGTTGTTGTAATCACCGCATCTCAACTTGCGCTCGAAGTGGCGCGTTTTACAGATCTTTGGGAAGATAATGAGGTTGAGGATAGCGAACTGAAAGTGTCTGTTGAGGCATTCGCAATGGTTTTCTGGATGCGGGAAGTGCTGAATCAACAGCCAAACTTGTTCCGGCATTTTGCCGCGTCCATAACCAATAACCCGGACCGTATTTTCTTGACCGAGATTTCTCCTGAAAATCGGGTGGATGACGCACGCCAGCGTTGGTCGCGAATCAAGTAATCACAAAGTTCATTTGTCCAAGCTCCGCCACAAACGGAGCTTGCATTTTTTTTAGGCGGTGGTAAGATATACAAAATTATTCAACTCATTTAATTGTCATTCTGACCCGCCTAGGCGGGGAAGAATCTCTGTCCTAATCGACAAACTGACAGAGATCCTTCGTGTGCTCAGGATGACAGAAAGGTGTTACGTTAAAATATGCAAAACTCTCAACTCAACCGGGTGATCTCGCTGGTAAAAAGAACCGGAGATAAAACTGTCATCATGGATAACGAATCAGACGCGGTTATGATGCTGATGGATTTGGGGATGTATGAAAAAATGTTGGATAATCATACGGGAGTGGAAAAATTAACCGAAGAAGAATTGATGGAAAAAATAAACAGAGACGTGGCCATTTGGCGCGCGCGCAACGATAAAGATTTGGCGGAAACATACGACAAGGTAATGACTCCGGCCGTGGCCAGGGAAAAAACTCCTACCGCCCCGGTCTACGTTCCCAAACAGGAAGAAAGTGGAATGATGCCCCGCCATGGCGGGATCCCGCTCACTGCGGGAGAAACAGGCAAAGAAGTAAGTTTGGTAAAATTGGAAAGTCTTCAGTCCGAACAGGAACATTCAGCCGGCGATATTGTGGCCGAAGAGGACGAAGAAAAATTTTATTTGGAACCGGTTGAGTAAAGCAGAGTAAAGTTTGTAAAGTTATAGGGTGGCGATTTTTGTTGCTTTATAAACCTTACAAACTTTATGAACTTTTTAACTGTTTCGGCTATCCACAAGTTCGCTCTTGCTTTTTTTTTAGACTTCTGGTATAATCTCTCCGTGGTAAAAATTTATAAATTTACCTTTTTAATATCAAGTAACGGCTGGACAAAAATCTATCACCGACCACTCGGTGTAGTGCCGTGTAAGGACTTAAGCATATGGCTGAGTTTATCAGAAACAAGCCACACTTGAACATTGGTACTATTGGTCACGTAGACCATGGTAAGACAACCTTAACCGCAGCTATTTTGGCTGTGTTGCGCGCCCGCGGTGGTGTTGCGCAGAACAAATCAATGGATGATTTAGACAAATCTCCAGAGTCAAAGGCCCGCGGTATTACTATTTCTACAGCTCATGTGGAATACGAAACCGAAGCCAGACACTATGCTCACGTGGACTGTCCAGGCCATGCTGACTATGTCAAAAACATGATTACCGGTGCCGCCCAGATGGATGGCGCTATTTTGGTTGTTTCCGCAGCCGATGGTCCAATGCCTCAAACCAGAGAACACATTTTGTTAGCCCGTCAAGTTGGCGTGCCTTACATCGTTGTTTTCTTGAACAAGGTAGACCAGGTTACCGATCCTGAATTAATCGATTTAGTAGAAGATGAAGTCCGTGATTTATTGAAGAAATATAACTTCCCCGGCGACACCACTCCTATTATCCGTGGTTCCGCTTTGCAAGCTTTACAGAACCCTACCGATGAAGCTGCCGCCAAGTCCGTTATGGAATTAATGAAGGCTGTAGACGAAATTCCTCAACCGACACGCGACGTAGATAAGCCTTTCTTAATGCCTATCGAAGACGTATTCTCCATTGAAGGACGCGGTACAGTAGTTACCGGTCGTTTAGAGAGAGGTGTTATCCACATCAACGATGAAGCTGCTATCGTTGGTATGGCCGAAGCTGTGGGCAAGACTGTTATTACCGGTATTGAAATGTTTAACAAACAGTTAAAAGAAGGCCAAGCCGGCGATAACGTTGGTTTGTTGCTTCGCGGTACCAAAAAAGAAGAAGTAGAACGCGGTATGGTTATTGCCAAACCGGGTACTATCACTCCTCACACCGATTTTGACGCTCAAGTTTATATCTTAACCAAAGATGAAGGCGGCAGACACAAGCCTTTCTTCAAAGGTTATAAACCACAGTTCTATATCAGAACTACCGATGTAACCGGAGAAGTAGAATTGGACGCCGGCACCGAAATGGTTATGCCTGGCGATACCGTTGCTTTCAAGGTAAAATTAATTACCCCTGTAGCCATGGAAGAAAAGATGAATTTTGCTATCCGCGAGGGTGGTAAAACCGTAGGTTCAGGCGTGGTAACTAAGATAACAAAATAATTTAATTATATAGGGGCGGGTCAATCCCGCCCCTATGGCGTTCTTTATAACTAAATATGACTGCAACAACACAGAAAAAAACCGATCGCACAGTAGTAAAGGAGACAGCGGTGGAACCGGAAACCATCAGCCGAATTAGAATTAAAATTCGCGCTTATGATAACAAAATTATAGACCAAGCTACCAAGAATATTATAGAAACCGCCGAAAGACACGGCGCTACAGTTGTTGGTCCAATTCCATTGCCTACCGAAAAAACCAAATTTACCGTTAACCGTTCCACTTTCGTTCACAAAGACGCCCGCGAACAATACGAAATGCGCGTGCATAAACGGTTGATTGACATTGTTAATCCTACCGCTAAAACCGTGGATGCTTTGATGAGTTTACAGGTTCCAGCCGGTGTGGATATAGAGATAAAAATGTAAGATCACAGAGTTTCTGTAATTGTCATTCTGAGCAAAGCGAAGAATCTCTGTCCAATTCGCGAGACAACGACTGACAGAGATCCTTCACTGCGTTCAGGATGACAGCAGACAAATGGACTTGACAGTAATTAAGAAGTGTAGTAAAATCCGAGTAATAAAAAAATGTTGATTTTGGCCCAGTAAATAAGATCCCAGGAGGGGAAAACATTTATCAGGCCTTGGACAACATAGGAGAAAAAATATTTTAAAATTATTCACATTAGCCATTCTAGATTGTAGAAAAGGCTAGAAACAAAAGCATGTTTTTCCGCTAAATTTTTTAGCAAAAAAAGCAGGTTGTTGTTTCTAGTTTTTTAAACCAAAAAAACCTGCAGTTTTTCCCGCCAAAGCGGGATCCCGCTCGCTGCGGGGCTGAACACAATTTATATGAAATTTATTTTAGGTAAAAAAATTGACATGACGCAGGTGTTCTTGCCAAACGGACTCGTGGTACCGGTTACCAGAGTACAGGCGGGCCCTTGCCAAATTGTGGAAGTCAGAGAAAATGATAAAAAGAACGGCCTAAAAGCCGTTCAGATTGGTTTTGACGAAACAAAAGAAACCAGATTATCACAGCCTCAAGTTGGCCACTTAAAGGACTTAGACAAAGTCCGAAACATGAAAGATTTTAAAATCGAAACAAACGCGCAGGTTAAACGCGGCGATACTATTACTGTAGATACATTCATTATCGGCGACAAAGTTGTCGTGGTCGGTGAATCAAAAGGTAAGGGTTTTGCCGGTGTAGTTAAGCGCCATCATTTCCGCGGCGGTCCTGCTTCTCACGGTCACAAAGACAACTTACGCATGCCCGGTACAATTGGCGCCGGTGGTGTACAAAGAGTATTTAAAGACCAAAGAATGGCCGGACGCATGGGCGGCGAAAGAATTACCGTAAAGAATTTGGAAATTGTTGAAATTCACCCGGAAGTAAATGAGTTATATATCAAAGGCGCCGTACCGGGGGGCCGTCACGCATTATTGTTAATCAGCTGTGAAGGTGAATTAAAATTTAAGACAAACCAAACAGTTGAAACAGTCGTTGCTCCAGAAGTAGTGGAAGTAGCGCCGGAATTGGTTGTAGCCGAACAAGCAGCGTAATAATTTTATATGAAAGTTAAAGTTTACAATCTAGAAGGAAAAGAAGCCGGTGAAATGAATCTTTCGGATGCTATTTTTGGAGTTAAAGTAAAACCGGAAGTTGTGCATGGTGTTTTTACCGCGCAAACCAACAATCAAAGAGAACCTTGGGCTGATACCAAAAACAGAGGAGAAGTAAGTGGTGGTGGTAAGAAACCATGGCCGCAAAAAGGTACAGGCCGGGCTCGTCACGGTTCTATCCGTTCGCCAATCTGGAAGGGCGGCGGCGTGACCTTTGGTCCGTTGTCAATCCGCAATTATAAAGAAAAGATCAACAAAAAAACCAAACGCTTAGCGCTCAAAATGTGCTTAAGCGACCGGGCGCAAAATAATGCGTTAGTGGTACTTGAAGATTTTAATTTTGCCGAACCAAAAACAAAATTGTTTGTTAATTTGTTAAAAGCTCTGCCAATTAAAGCAAAATCATTTTTATTGCTGACACCGGGAAAAAATGACACCATGTTGCGCATGACAAAGAATTTAAAATCGGTAAAAACCGTCAGAGCCGAAGATATTAGTGTGATGGACTTATTATCAAAAACAATGGTTTTAACCAGTAAAGCCGGAGTAGAAACTATTGAAAAAGTTTTTTCTAAATAATATGGGATTGCTAAATAATTTTTTGCACAGAAAACAAAAGAAAGAACAGTTGAGCAAGATTGGTGAAAAGCAATCCGCGTCTGTTGTGGTTGAAGACAAAAAGGTTAAAACTGAGAATAAAACCGAGCATAAAGTAAAATTAACAGACAAAAGTTTGGCCTTTAGAGTTTTAATCAAACCTTTAGTCACCGAAAAGAGCGCTATTGCGGAACACGGAAACAAATACAGTTTTATGGTGGCAAAAACAGCCAATAAAAATCAGATTAAAATAGCCATTGAAGAAATTTACGGCGTAAAACCTTCACAGGTTAATGTGGCAAATATTGAAGGCCGCCGGGTACGTTTTGGCCGCACAATGGGAAAACGAAATGATTATAAAAAAGCGATTATTACTTTGCCTGAAGGCAAAACAATCGATATCCATACAGGAGTTTAACCATATTTATGCCAATTAAGATTTACAAACCAACCAGCGACGGACGACGCCACTCAAGTGTGCAGTCTTTTGCCGATGTCACAAAAAAGAAACCGGAGAAGTCTCTGATTGTTTTTCTAACCCCAAATTCCGGACGCAACAACCAGGGTGTTGTTACTGTCCGCCATCAGGGCGCCGGTGTCAGAAAGTTTTATCGCATAGTTGATTTTAAATTAACAAAATTTGATGTAGAAGCGACGGTTATCGCTATCGAATATGATCCAAATCGCGGCCCTCGCATCGCTTTAGTTCAATATACCGACGGTGTAAAATCTTACGTATTGGCTCCGGAAGGAATGAAAGTCGGAGACAAAGTTTTGTCATCTCAAAAAGCAATTGAAGCTAAAACAGGCAACCGCATGCCTCTGGAATTCATTCCAGTCGGTGTGTTTGTCCACAATTTGGAATTGACTCCCGGAAAAGGCGGACAGTTGGTTCGCGGCGCCGGTTTATCAGCCCAAATAGTTGGTATGGAAGAGGGTTATGCTTTAGTAAAATTACCATCCGGTGAAGTCAGAAAGATTTTGAAAGAATGCGCCGCTTCGGTTGGTACTATGGGAAATGCCGATTACAGACTTATTCGCTGGGGCAAGGCCGGAAGAAGCCGCATGCGCGGTATCCGTCCTCGCGTCAACGGTAAGAACATGAACCCGAATGACCACCCGCATGGTGGTGGTGAAGGCCATAACCCAATCGGTCAGAAACGCGGTCCGCAAACTGTTTACGGTAAGCCTGCCAGAGGTGTTAAGACCCGTAAGCCTACCAAGTGGAGTGATAAATTTGTGGTTAAATCACGACGCAATAAAGGAGAATAATCAATTTGACGTTTGTCATTCTGAGCAGAGCGAAGAATCCCTCTCTGGTGGACAGAGATCCTTCACTGCGTTCAGGATGACAATTAGAAATTAGTAATTAGTAATTAGAAATTAATTCAGCGCCGCGTCTCAAATGACGTTACGCGGCGTGATTTCGCAAAATCAATATGTCCAGAAGTTTAAAAAAAGGCCCTTACGTTGATCCGAGAGTATTGAGCAAAGTTCTAAAGATGAAGGCCGGTGGAAAACGACAGCCAATTAAAACTTGGTCCAGAGCTTGTGTTATTTCTCCGGAGATGGTGGCCGTAACCTTTTTGGTGCATAATGGTAAAGATTTTCTTACTGTGTTAGTAGATGAAAATATGGTTGGTCATCGTTTGGGTGAATTTTCTCCAAGCAAGAAGTTTGTCCGCCACGGCGGCAAGATGGCCAAAGAACAAGATGCGGTAGCTACTGCCGCCAATGTTCCGTCAGCCGGAGAGAAAAAGGAAGAAAAAAAGAAGTAAAATATGACACAATTAGTAACAGCAAAATTAAGATTTCTAAGAATGGGCCCCCGCAAGGTCAGGCTTATTGCTGATATGATTCGCGGCAAGAGAGTAACGAAAGCCCTGGATCTTTTGTCTGTTATGCCGAAAAGAGCCGCCCGCCCGGTTTTGAAACTTTTAAACTCCGCTGTTGCCAACGCCAAACACAATCATTCTTTGGCTGTGGAAATTTTAAAAGTAGCGGAAATTTATGTAGATGGCGGTCCGGTTTTAAAACGATGGATGCCTAAAGCGCACGGACGCGCTACACCGGTAAGAGAACGCACCTCACACATCAATTTAGTTTTGGGAGTGATGGAGCCGAAAGTTAAGAAAGAATCCGCTCCGGTAATAAAAACTAAGAAAGTTAAATCAAAAATCTTAAATCAAAAATCTTAAATTATATATATGCGAAGCATATATTCTCATTCGCTCGAAAATAATCAAATAAATTTAATTATTTCACTCACTTATTTCGAATATGGGTCATAAAGTCCACCCCAAAATTTATCGCATACCCACCATTTATTCTTGGGATTCAAAATGGTTTGCCAAAGGAAAATCAATGCCTTTATTTTTAGAGCAGGAAATTGGTATCAGGGATTTTTTAACAAAAAAATTGAAGGAGTCATTAATTGACAGCATCAGCATCGAAAGAACTCCTAAAGATCTGACCGTTTATATTTTATCCGCAAAACCGGGTACTATTATCGGTAAAGGCGGCCAGGGTCTGGAAGATTTACGACGCCATATCGAAAGAAAAATTTTACAACAAAAATTAAAAGTTAAAATAAACATTTTAGAAGTGCGTAATCCTGCTTTATCCGCGCAAATTGTTTCTCAAAATGCGGCCGGTGATATTGAAAAACGCTTTCCTTTCCGCCGCGTAATGAAACAATTAATTGAAAGAGTAATGAGCGCCGGCG
>CAZXML010000013.1:0-8132 GCA_964641245.1 uncultured Gammaproteobacteria bacterium
AACGGCATCCTTTTGGCGGGGTAAAAGTGTCTACGATGTATCTCATCTTATTCAGGGGGTTTCCTTGGCTTTTTGACTTATGATAAATACTTTTAACCTAGAAATTCACCCGTTCTTTTTCTATCACCAGCGGTCGCTCGCGCACCTGGGTATAAATAGCGCCAATATATTCGCCCAAAATACCGATGAAGAATAGTTGGATAGAAGAAAACAAAAAGATGCCGATGGTAAGAGGCGCCAGACCGGCTTCAAACCTGTCCCAGTAAAGAAGTTTGTAAACCAGATAAATTATACCAACGATAAAACTGACAATCGACATCCCAAACCCGATAAAACTGGCCAAGCGCAATGGAACTTTGGAATGATTCACAAAACCAAGCATCGCCAGATCGTAGAGCGAATAAAAATTATTACTGGTCTTGCCTTTTTTTCTGGCTGGCTGAATATATGGAACCTCGGCGCGGTTAAAACCAAGTTCGGTTATGAGTCCGCGGAAATAAGGGTACGGCTCCTTAAGGGTACGCAATACTGCGATAAATTTTTGATCGTAAAGGCCAAATCCGGTAAAATTTTTAATCTGCTCAATGTCCGAAATCTTTTTCAATAAATTATAATAAACCTTGCGGACAGCAAACATTAACGGATTTTCCTCGCTCCGAGTTTTTACTCCCACCACAATCGCCTTCCCCTCTTCCCACTTCTGTAAAAATTCTTTTATCAAAACCGGCGGATCCTGTAAATCAGAAACAATTGACACCACGGCATCTCCGTGCGCTTGAAGCAATCCATAATACGGCGAACGGATATGGCCAAAATTTTTGATGTTAACAATAATTTTTACATTGTAATCCGCGGCTGCAAGTCTTTTTAGAATCGCCACCGTATTATCCGCGGAAGCATTATCAATAAAAATATGTTCGTAGCGATACTGCGGCAACTCGGAAAATACGGCTTTCACTTGATTGTACACTTCTTCTACGTTCAGCTCTTCATTGTAGCATGGGGTAACCACGCTGATTAGTTTTTTTTCCATACAAATTTTGTTATTCATCTAATAAAGCCGGATGATTTAAATTTGGTAAAACTGTTTTATAATATGCTACCAGTTGAGCAATGGCGGTATCAATCGGTGTGTAAATAATATCGGGAAATATTTGCCGCAGACAAGCAACATCGCAGGAATACTCTTTAGCCCAACCTTCGCTGGCCACCTGAACCTGGGTTTCGTAACCAATTTCACTGATTACTTTTTTGGCGAGAGTTATTAAATCAATTGCTTCTCCACGGCCGATGTTAATAAAAATTTCTTTAGGTTTTTGGACAATAAATCTTTCCAGGATTTTAATAAAATCATCAATAAAAAGATAATCAAACATTACGTTCTGACGCATGGTAACCGGAGCCTTCAACAGCGCCCGGCAAATTGCGTTGGAAATAAACCTGGTTTCGTAATCTTCGTATTTTCCAAAGACGGCAAATAAACGCAGGTGGGTGATAAAATCCACCTTGGCCGCATACTGGGAACAAACATACTTGAAAAAACCATACTCATCCCCTGGCACATGCTTATCAAAATCTGTTTCCTTAACTTTTACTAGCGGCTGTTGTTTGTCGTATTCCGCTCCGGAACCAAGCATAATCATTCGTGAAAAAAACGGTTTGGCGCGGACCAAATTAAAAAACATTTTTAAATTAATTTGCGTATTGACCGCAACCTGCGGCTGTTTCCTATTACCGCCGACATTCGCGGCATGAACCACAACATCCGCCGGATTTTTTTCCAAAAATTGATACACGGCCGCGCTGTCCGTTAAATCCAACTCGGCGTGAGTGGGCGCAAGAATATCAAATCTTCCGCAAAGTTGTTCTTTAAAATTGCGACCGATAAAACTACTGCCTCCGGTTAAAAATATTCTTAGCTTTTGCATTGTAGTTCTTCTTTTAACTTTTGTAACTGAAGTTTTTTGCTTTTGTTTAGGAATGGATGCTGATCGTCTAAAGGTTTGCCGAAAATTACCTTGGGCTCTAACGGTGTGTCCGCGCTTAATTTAACTTCAATTAGCGTTGCTTTTTTGGATTGAAGAATTTTTTTAAAATTTGTTTTTTTATCACCGCGCCCGACCGCGATATAATCCAAATCATACGCATAAGCGATCTTTTTGAATTCCGGATTAGAATATCCGGTCACGGTAGATTGATAATTACTTTTAAAGTACACGCCCTGGAACGCCCTCACCATGCCCAGCGACTTATTATTTAACAGAAAAATTTTCGCCGGGATTTTATTGCGCCGTATGGTTTCCAGCTCCTGAATGTTCATTTGAAAACCGCCGTCGCCGCAAACAATTATTAAATTGCGGGAAGGTTCGGCAAAATAAGCGCCAATGGCCGCAGGCAAAGCAAAACCCATACTGCCCATACCGCCACTGAACAAAATCCGCTGGCCGATTTTAGTTTTCCACGACTGTGCCAGCCACATCTGGTGGTTGCCGACATCGGAGACAATGGTGGATGCCGGACCTGCCACATCGGATAATCCCGCCAGAAATGCATTTGGATCTACTTTTTTTCCGTACAAAAGCATCCTGGAAAAATCTTTACTTACTTCTTCAATAAAATTAAACCAGGCGGTTTTTTTGGCAGTCCGCAAATTTTTGGCTGATGTAAAAAATTTCTTCAGGTCTGTTTCAAAGGATAGTTGGGAACGAATGCCGGTATTAATAGAATAACGGTCAATATCAACATGAACAACCGTGATATTTTTGGCAAATAGTTTAGGATTACCGGTCTGCCGCAAATCAAGCCGCGAACCGAGCGCGATTATCAGGTCGGCATTGACTAACACTATATTGGCTTCACGATTACCGTAACTGCCGATAAAACCGACAAAGTTTTTGTCCGTGGCTGGGAAGGAATCCAGCCCCATTAAGGAACAGACGACTGGCAGATTATTTTTGGATGCAAACATTCTTAACTCGCTGGTCGTACCGGAAATACGCGCGCCTCCGCCGACAAGAATAACCGGCGCTTTAGCTTTTTTTAAAAGTTCCGCCAACTTTTTAATTTTTTTAGAAATAGCTTTGTCCGATTTTACGGCGGACAGCTTTTTATGTTCGGCCGATCCAAAAAAATGTTTAAGGTGCGCCGGTTTTACCGGTGTGCGTTGCACGTCTATGGGAATATCCAGCAACACCGGCCCCGGCCTGCCATGCTTCATTAAAAAATAAGCCTTCTCCAGTTCGTATAAAATATTGTTTGGGTTGCGGACCATAACCGCATGTTTGGTGAGTGATTTTACCACCGTCACAATATCTGTTTCCTGAAAACCGTTCTGCCTTATATTTTTATGTTTCTTAAGATCGTTGGTATTAACCTGGCCGGTAATAAATAAAACCGGCACGGAATCAAAAAAACAACTGCCGATAGCTGTAATAAGGTTTGTCGCTCCCGGCCCGCTGGTGGCCAGGGCAACACCAAATTTTTTTCCCATGCGGGCATAACCCTCCGCCGAAAAACCACAGCCCTGTTCGTGATGATTCGGCGAACATTGTATGCCCGGCGTTTTGCTGATAGCGTCTTCAATAAAAGCAATCATACCACCGGCCACATCAAAGGCGTGGGTAATTCCCTTGCCGGCTAAGAAATTAGCAACAATTTTGGCTGGGAGCATACTATTTATAAATTGAATAAGCGTGCGTACCATTCATAAGTTTGTTTAATTCCATCCGCAAACAAATAAGCCGGTTTCCAACCTAACACCCTGCCGGCTTTATCAAAATTCAGGCTTTGCTCCGGTATTTCATTTTTCTGATTATTGACTATTTTATACTCGATCTTTTTGTCGATAATTTTAGAAATATTGGCAATCAAATCCAAAACCGAAAAATTAAAACCGGAACTGAAATTAAATGCCCCGCCTTTTGATTTATCTATTTGTTCGGCCAGACAAATATATCCGTCTGCCACATCTTTGACATAAACGTAATCACGCTTAAAACTGCCGTCGCTTCTGATTTCCAGAACTTCGCCGTTAATAACGGCCTTCATAATACCCGGAATAATGCGGTCAAAATTCATATCACCCGGACCAAAAATATTGCCGAAGCGGGAAACGGTCACCGGCACACCGTAAGTTTTAAAATAAGCCATGCAAATTAGGTCCGCGGCCGACTTGGAAACATCGTAGGGATGGTCGCCGGCCAGCGCCTGTTCTTCGGTAGCATTCCTGCAATCTTTGCCGTAGGCTTTGTCGCTGGAAGCCACCACCACCGCTTTGACAATAGGGATTAATCTGGCCGCTTCCAAAATATTTACGTTCCCCATTATATTGGTATCCAAAGTAAGCACCGGGTCTTCGTAGGCCAAAGGCACCAGGGCCTGCGCGGCCAGGTGAAAAATATAACTAATATTTTCGGCTAAAATTAATTCTTTAAGTTTGGCAAGATCACGGACATCCTGGAGCACTAATTTGGCCCTTTCCTGTAATTTTTGGCTTTCAAAATATGATTTGGGTTTTACCGCAATATCCAACACAACAACCTTTGCCCCCAAAGAAAGCAATTTTTTTACAACATGCCCGCCAACCAAGCCGGCGCCGCCAGTTACCAGAATATTTTTACCGCGAAGCTCAGACATAATATTAAGATATAATTGCAGTTCGCTCGGAAAAGTTCGCAAGCGACCTTTTCTCTCTTTTCACTACAATTATTAATTTTTCCAAATTTTCCAAAAAGGATTTTTATGCCAATGTTCATTTAGTTCTTCCACTTCTTTGTAAGTGTCCATGCACTTCCATTTTCCGTTATGAGTAAATACCGACAACTCCCCTTTTTCCGCTAAAAGTGGAAATATAGATTCAATCATGGTATTTTCAGCAATCAGATCAAGCGCTTCAGATTTTAATACCATAAAACCGCCATTGATAAAATCATTGGTTCTTTCTTCTGCCACATCCTGCGTAACTTTATGCTGAAAAAAATCAGCGGCTTTATTTGTGTCCGAATTGATATTTAAAAATCCAAACCTACTGACCGGACGGACCGCGGTAATAGTGGCCAGGGTATTTTGTTTTTTATGAAAATCAACCAACGCTTTAAGGTCTATATCGGCCACGCCGTCGCCATAGGTTATCATTATGTCTTCGCCCGGGTTTAAATGCTTCCGCAGTTGGCGCACACGCTCGCCGGTTAAACTGTTTAATCCGGTTTCAGCAAAAGTTATTTTAAAATCATCACAGTCGTTATTGTGAAAGGTAATGTCGTTATTTTTGGTATTCAAAGTAAAATCATTCAATAAACTACGCCAGTTCAGGAAGTATTCCTTTATCATGTTGCCCTTATAACCGAGCGCCAAAACAAAATCATTAAACCCGTGGTGTTCGTAAATTTTCATGATGTGCCACAAAATTGGCTTACCGCCAATTTCTACCAGCGGCTTTGGTTTAAATTCCGTTTCTTCCTTCATGCGGGTTCCGGTTCCGCCACAGAGAATAATTGTCTTCATACACATTTTTTGTCATCCTGAACTTGTTTCAGGATCCCGTCGTTAATTGATTTAGATGCTGAAATTAATTCAGCATGACATGTCAATTTATTTTTTCTTGGCCGGTGTTTTAGCCGGTTCCGGCGCCAGTATTTGGGCGATTACGCCTTGTTCCTGTTCTGTAAACACAATTCCGTTTTTTTCGGCTAACTGCAATGTTTCTATTGCTTTGTCTAATTGTCCGGCCAATCTGTATGTATAAGCCAGACGCCAGTAACCCTCGCTTATCTTTGGATCATCCTGAATGGTTTGTTCAATACTGCTGATAGCCTGATCGGTTCTGCCGGTTTGCAGATAAAAATTAGCCAGGTTAAAAATTATTTGCTGGCGTTTAGGCGAATATTTTAAGGCTGATTCTAAATTTTCTCCATACAATCCAATATATGAAGTGTCACCTGTTAGGGAATAGCCAATCTGGCCCAACTGGCTTAGAATCAAATAATTTCTAATGTCATACGGGTGCAAAAGAACGTTTGCCCGCAAGGAATCCACCGATGTATTTAACAATTCTATGCTTTTTTCTTTGCTTAACTTTCCCGAACCGTTGCTTAATACCTGAGAAACGGTGCGCGCCAAATCACTGCGGATATCGTCTATGTGAGGGGCGTTAAACGCCAAGGCCGCTTTCATGATTTCTATGCCTGTTTCCGGCTGATAACTTAAGTACTTAAGAGCATCCAATGTTTTCATATTTGCTCTGGCCGGTTGAATCTCAAAAATAAATATAAGCAATAACATTACCAGGCCGGTAGTGACTACCGTACCTGAACCGACAATTTTGTTTGGAGAAATTTTTATATTTTTGCCGTTATTTTTGGCTCCGGCGACAACCGGTTCTTCTTTTTTGGATGACAAACCGGCAACCATAGCCAGCCAAAACATAAAATATAAATATGAAGTCGGATTTTCAAACACCGTAACGTTCTGCGTAAGATGGGCCGCTAAAAATGAAATTCCGATGACGGTAATGTGCGGATCAAGTAATTTTTTTCTTCTGGACAACACTAAAGTAATTATGGCCGCCAGGAAAACAAAGAGATAGCTTGCCAAACCAAAAGCGCCCTGCACCGCCAAAGTATTCATGATGATGTTGTGCGCGTTATCAAACCATGTTTCTCCATAACCAAACTCCAAAGATCTTGATTGATAATACTTGTTAAACGCATAAAAGAAATTGTTTGGACCCCAACCAAATGCCGGCCTCTCCTTCCAACTCTCAAATGCCACCTCCCAGGCTATCCAGCGCGGACTGTTCTTAATGCTTTCAAAAGAAGTGTTTATGGTGCGGTTAACCGTGGGGATGCTTAACACAAAACTGCTCTGTCTGAAAACATAAAGTAAAGAAATAACTAGCACGCCGGTTACAGCCACACCCGCCAGAATCTTTCTTGTTCTAGGGAAATCGCGCAGAACAATTATATAACCAAGCACAGCCACACCCATACCGGCAACCAAACCAATCATAGACCCGCGCGTGCCGCTGAAAAACATACCGACTATGCCGAGAATACCCGCGGCAACTTCCAACCATTTCCAAATTTTATTTTGCTCTTTGATAAAAAGTAAAAATGCGACAAAGGTTAAAAACAAACCATATCCGCCAACGTAAATTGAGTTTCCTAAAGTGCTGGCAACTCTGGCGGTGTCCTGATTCAAAAGCAAACCGGATTTATAGTGCTGTAATACTCCCACGAACATCACCATAAAGCCGGCCGATAAAAATACCTTTAAAGCCCTACTCCAGTCACTCCAATTTTTAAATATTGAACTGCAGATAAAATAATAAGCGACATAATGAAATATGGTAAATAAGCCCAACATTCTTTCGTGGTTATCCCAAAAACTGTGGTATGGATCCACGCCGACAAAAGTGGAAACGGCGAAACTGGCCAAAAATATGGACAATGCCAAATTTAACAGTGAAAATTTGGGTTTATACTCTTCCCAGTTGATAAGCAAAAGCAAAATATAACAACCGATCATTAATGTGACCAAAGACCGGAACAATAAAATTTTCGGTACGATAAAAGGAAATATAAACGAGGTGGGCAGAACCAGCAACGGAACAAAAAAGGTGGCATAAATTAGGAATTTCAGGACTTTAACTATGTTTTGCTTCATATATAAAATGAGTGAGTAAAATGATTAGCTTGCTAAATATTTTCGAGCGAATGAGTATATATGGGGACCTATATATATAATATAGTGATTTATTTAAAATAATCTTAAATATTCTAGCTTTTTTTGGCCTAAATGTCAAATAGTTTAAGCGCCACGCCTCAATGGTCGCCGCGTGGCATGATTTCGCTAAATCAAAAAAAACAACCCCGATTGAGTCGCGGTTGCTTTCCCCTCTTTGACAAGTGAATTATACCATACTTTGTTGATGCTTGCAGGGCGTAACGCAGTGAAGCCCTGTGGATAATTAATCAATGTATTTTAATTCAGATTGTACCTTTTTAATTATATCTTTAATGTTCCAGTTAATTTTAATAAAATAATCAAAAACCCCGTTATACAAGTCTGACTGTCAAAATGAATAAGATGAGATACATCGTAGACACTTTTACCCCGCCAAAAGGATGCCGTTA